>JBKPLR010000012.1:0-12632 GCA_046731695.1 Actinomycetota bacterium | reverse complement strand
TACTGATCGCCACGGAGCAGGTCTTCGTCGGTGACCCCAAAGAGCAGTTCTTCACCGACGGCGACTGCGCCGGGAACACGATCCACGGTTCGGTCTTCCTGACGGACTCGAACTTCATCCGGTTCGACGGGGAGCCGAGCGAGATCGAGGGCAACACCGTGACCGGCTCCGTCCACGTCAACCACAGCACTGCCGAGGTGAACGAGAACACAATCGGCGGCAGCCTCCTCTGCACGAACGGCTCGATTATCCATCCGCCGCCAGCGCCGGACATTCCCGGCAACACCGTCCGCGGAAAGGACACCTGCGACTGAACGATCGGCGGGCGCGCCCGCTCCGGGCAACTGCTAGAGGCGCCCGCAGTGAGGGCCGGCCGGGAGGCCGGCCCTCACTCCATCTTCGGGCTGGAGCATGTCCCGCAGGAACGGAACGTCGATCGCGTCTCCCCGGCGGATCATGAAGGCCGAGTGTAGGGGCGCGCGTCCGGTAGTAGCGCGGAATCCGCAGCGGCAGCCGCGAGTCGACGGTCGGCCGTGACGAGCACCGCGCTAAGCGCTTCGGCCAGTACGAGGTAGCAAGCGTCGTAGACGGAGACGCCGGCGGCAAGGGAGACAACAAATGCCTCGCGTGCCAACAGGTGCAGTGCTACCGCCCGCATCGGCAGCTCGAGCAGGCGCTCCACTGCGGCTTCGGCCGCCGACGCCTGGAACGCGCCGGCGCGCACCTGGACGGCAAGCGCGTTGGCGACCTCGACGTAGGCGAGCTCGGGAGCGATTGCCTCTGTGTGCCCGCGAACTGCTGAGTCGATCCAGGCGTGGGCAGAATCGTCACCCGCCGAGACGAGCCCGCGAACGAGTGCGCTCGCGTCGAAGACCGCCCTATCGGGCGTCTCGAGCCTCGCGGATCACGACTTCCGGTGGCGGCGCCTCTTCCGGCCAGCGCAGGCGCGCACGAACCTCGTGCAAGCGGCGAAGCAGATCATCTGGATCGAGCGGAGACTGCAGCGCGCGCCGCAGCAACGCAATCGCCTCCGCGTTCAGGGAACGCCCTTCGCGATCGGCTCGCTCACGCAGAGCGCTATAGAGGTCGTCCGGGACATTACGAACGTGGAGCGTCGCCACACCATTATGCTAGCAAAGTGCTAGCACTACCAGTCAGAGGTCCTCGGTGAGCTGGATCCGGTTCCCGTCCTGGTCGTAGACGTCCAGCAAGCGCACCTGGCCGTGCAGCTCGAGGACGACGCCGACCTCGACGTCCGCCGCCCGCAGGCGCTCCGCCTCGGCCTTCACGTCGTCGACCGTGATCACCGCGACACCGCCTTCCTCCGTCGGCTCGCCCTCGCTGAGATCAACCTCGGTGTCGCCGTGCCGCAAGAGCGACCAGCGCCGGTCCCAGTCGACCTGCTGCTCCTCGAAGCCGAGCGTCTCGATGAAGAAGACCCGGCCCGCGTCGAAGTCGCGGACGCGGTACCAGATCACCGCCGCGGTCACAACATCAGCCCGGGCTCCTCGAGGAACGCCTTCAGATCCTCGAGGAACTCGGCTGCCGGCGCGCCGTCGACCGCGCGGTGGTCGCACGTCAGTGTCGCGGTCATGACGGGCCGGGCGACCAGCTCTCCGGCCACGACCAGCGGCCGCTCCGCGACCGAGCCGACGGCCAGGATCGCCACCTGCGGCGGGTTCAGCACGGCGATGAACTGGTCGACGCCGAACATGCCCAGGTTCGAGATCGTGAAGGTCCCGCCCTCGAGGTCCTCGCGGCGCAGCCGGCGGGAGCGCGCCCGCGAGACGACGTCGGCCCGCGACGCGGCGATCTCGGCCACCGTACGGCGCTCGCACGCCCGCAGCACTGGAACGACGAGGCCACCCGGCGCCGCAACCGCGAGCCCGATGTCCGCGCTCGGGAAGCGGTGCACCTCGTCGCCGTCGAAGTGGGCGTTCAGCGCCGGCCGGCGCATCAGGGCGGCGGCACACGCCTTCGCGAGCACGTCCGTCAGCGTCGGCTTGCTTCCCCCCTCCGGCACGCGCTCGACGAGACGCTCGTGCAGCGCCGTGGCGCGCGACATATCGACCTCGATGCCAAGCTGGAACACGGGGATCTGCCATGCCTCCGTCAGCCTGCGCGCGATCGTCCTCCGCGTCGGCGAGAGTTTCTCGACCTCGACCTCGCCGGGAGCGGCGAGCGCAGGCGCAGGCGCCGGCGCGGCCGGAGCGGTCGCGGCGCGCTCGACGTCCTCGGCGACGATGCGACCGTCCGGGCCCGTCCCGGAGATCGCGGCGAGCTCGACGCCGCGCTCGCGTGCGATCCGGCGCGCCAGCGGCGACGCCTTGAGCCTGCCTCCCGTCTCGGCGGGCCGCGCGTCCACGGCCGGCTCGGCCTCCGCGCTGGGCGGCGCCTCGGGCTCCGCACGATGACCGTCACTCGTGGAGGCGACCTCCGGAGCCGTCGCTTCGGCCGGCACCTCCTCGCCCGGCTCGCCGATGACTGCAACGGGCTTGCCGACCTCGATCTCGTCCCCCTCACTCGCCAGGATCTTCAACACGACCCCGCCCGCGTCGGCCTCGACCTCCTGCGTCACCTTCTCGGTGTCCAGCTCGTAGAGCGGCTCGCCCTTCTCGACGCGGTCGCCCTCGGCCTTGAGCCAGCGCACGATCGTGCCCGACTCCATCCCCTGGCCGAGGCGCGGCAGCGTGACGCTAGTTGCCATCGCGCTGAACGGTCCGCCGGATCGCCGCCAGCACATTGTCGGCGTGCGGGACGACCCACTCCTCCATCACCGGCGCGAACGGCAGGGGCGCGAACTTCGAGCCCACTCGCTCGATCGGAGCGTCGAGCCAGTCGAACGCCTGGTGCTGGACGACGGCCGCGACCTCGGCGCCGAACCCCATCCGCGTCACCGCCTCGTGCGCAACGACGCACCGATTCGTCTTCTTCACCGAGTCGATGATCGCTTCCTCGTCGAGCGGCAGCAGCGTTCGCGGGTCGAGGACCTCGACGGAGACACCTTCCTGCTCGGCCTGCTCGGCCGCCTCGAGCGCCTCGTGGACGAGCCGCCCGGTGGCGACCACGGTCACGTCGTCGCCCGGGCGATGCACCCGCGCGCGGCCGATCGGGATCGGCTCGAGCTCCTCGGGAACGTCCTCCTTGATGCCGTAGAGCGTCCGGTGCTCGAAGAAGATCACTGGGTTGTCGTCGTAGATCGCCGACCAGAGGAGCCCGCGGACGTCGCTCGGCGTCGACGCGAAGACGACCTTGAGCCCGGGGACATGCACGAACCAGGCCTCCACCTGCTGCGCGTGCTGCGCGCCCGGCGACCAGCCGGCTCCACCCTGCGTGCGAAGCGTGAGCGGCACCGTGAGCTGCCCGCCCGACATGTAGCGGTGCTTGGCGGCCTGGTTGACGACCTGCTCCATGGCCAGCGTCAGGAAGTCCTCGTACATGACTTCGACCACCGGCCGCATGCCCTGCATGGCGGCGCCGATGCCGGTGCCGACGATCGCCATCTCCGAGATCGGCGTGTTGCGCACGCGCTCCGGTCCGAACTCCGCGAGCATGCCCTGCGTTACGCCCATGGACCCGCCCATCTCGGCGATGTCCTCGCCCATGATGAAGACGCGGTCGTCCTCGCGCATCGCCCGCGACAACGCATCGCGGACGGCCTCGCGGTAGCTGAGCTCAGCCATCGGTGTAGACGTTCTTGAGCGCGTCCTCGGGGGCGGGGTCGGTGCCGCTCTTCGCGAACTCGACCGCGGCCTCGACGATCTCGACGATCTCGCGGTCGTGATCGTCGAACTCGTCGTCGGAGAGCTCGAGCCGCTCGCCGGCGCGCACGATCGGGTCCTGCGTCTCGCGGAGCGCCCGGGGCTCGTCCTTGTCCCTATACACCTGCGGATCGCCGACGTAGTGACCCGAGAAGCGGCCGGTCTCGAACAGGAGGAACACCGGCCCGCGGCCGCTCCGCGCGTGGTCGAGCGCTTCGAGGGAGAGGCCGTAGACCTCCTCCACGTCCTGGCCGTAACCGGAGAGGCTCGTCATCCCGAAGGCCGCGGCCCGCTGCGAGAGATCCTCGATCGGCATGTGCTGGACCGCGGGCGTCGATTCCGCCCAGCGGTTGTTCTCGCAGACGAAGACGGCGGGGACACGCCAGAGCTGGGCGAGGTTGAGCGACTCGTGGAAGGTGCCGATATTCGTGGCGCCGTCCCCGAAGAACGCCACTGCCACGCGCGGCTCGCGCCGCATCTGAAAGGCGAGCGCCGCGCCGACGATCGCGGGAAGGCCGCCCCCGACGACGGCGTTCGCGCCGAGCAGGCCGCGCTCGACGTCGTAGAGGTGCATGGAGCCCCCGTACCCGTGCGAGCATCCCTCGACCTTGCCGTAGAGCTCGGCCATGACCTCGTTGGGCGGCGTCCCGTTCGCGAGCGCATGCCCGTGGGCGCGATGCGTGGATGCGATCACGTCACCGTCCTCCAGCGCGCGACAGACGCCCACCGCTGTCGCCTCCTGGCCGAGCGCGACATGGAGGAATCCCGGCAGCTCGCCCGCCCGGAACCGCTCCTCCACCTTCTCCTCGAAGCGCCTGATCAGGAGCATGTCGCGGAAGAACTCGAGCAGGCGTTCGCGCGAGACCTCTCCCTTGCGTTCCACCTTCGCCATCTACCTGAGTTTATGCTCGGGCCGTGGGGCTGGTCGACCAATGGCGGGCAATCGAAAGCGGCCTTCCGGACACCTGGGCGGATGCGCGACTGCTCCTGCGCATCGACGACGCCGAAAGGGCCGACCGTGCTGCCGCGCTCCTGGCGCCCCTCAACGCCGGACGGGTCTCGGCCGGGCTGCGCTTCTACACCGCTCGGCGTGGCTCCGGCCCGCTGCCCGAGCTGATGACGCGCCTGCTCGCCCGGCTGGACGCAGAGGGGATCGACGGAAACCTCGAGCTGGTGGGCAGCGGC
Source organism: Actinomycetota bacterium (assembly GCA_046731695.1). Lineage (GTDB taxonomy): Bacteria > Actinomycetota > Thermoleophilia > Gaiellales > Gaiellaceae > AC-32. The sequence continues at coordinate 7,686 of JBKPLR010000012.1, read as the reverse complement.
GAAGCCGAGGCGCCGCCGGCACCGGTGGCACGGCGTATGCTCGCCGAGACCTGGGATGCCGAGGTCGCCGCGCTGCCGCCCGACTGGAGCGACGTCTACGGCGAGCTCGAGCTCACGTCGACGGATTATCTCGACCGGGCCGCGCTGCTCGTCGCTCCGCTGAATCCATCGCGGTACGGCGGGAGACCCGGGTTCCGGTTCCGCTCCGCGCGACGGTTCGGCTACGGCGCCTCGTCCGGAATGGTGCGGCGTTGCCTCGAGCGGCTCGACGGCGAAGGGATCACCGGCGAGGTACGCATCCTCCGCTCCCTGGCCGATACGGAGCCCGTCGGCACGCAGGGCCCCGTCTGGTACATCGGCGGACGCTCGGTATGAGCGAGCGACCGGTCTCGTGGTTGGTGATCGAGAAGGGGTGGCGCGTCGTCGCCGCGGACGGTGTCGAGGTCGGCACGGTCGACCGTCTCGTCGGCGATGAGAACATCGACATCTTCGACGGGCTCGCGGTCTCCACCGGCACGTTGCGAACCTCCGTGTACGTCCCGGCCGAGCAGGTGGACGAGATCACCGACGGAACGGTGACGCTGAAAATCCAGGCAGCCGCGGTCGAGCGGCTCGAGCCGTACCGCGAGCCGCCTGTCGCGGAGGAGATTCTCCCGGAGAAGGCGTCGCTGATGGAGCGGATCGCCGACTGGTTTCGCGGTCCGCGCCGCTAGTGCCGGGTCCCGCATGTTTCCGCGGAGCGGCCCCGCGGTAAGCTTCCGCCGGTGATTCTCCGACGGATCTTGTGGGGTGCGCTCCTGGCGGTGAGCGCCGCGATCGCGAAGAAGGGCGCGACCAGTGTCTGGCGCGTCGCCACCGGCGAGGACCCGCCGGTCAGGCGATGAGCCTGACCGAGCGACTCGACGCGTTCGTCGAACGCGGCGCCGGGGCGCTGGAGTCCTGGGCCCGCGACCTCGCCGTCGACGGCGGCTTCCGCCGGCAGGTCGCCGAGGAGCTGCTGGAGGACGCGGCGTTCCTGCGCAAGCTGGCGCCGACGAAGATTCAGGCGCGGGCGAAAGGCGACATGCCGACGACAGGCGTCCCGGCCGAGCCCGCGGTGGCAGTAACGGCACAGGAGCAGCCGACCGTCGCGGCGATGCCGGCGCCGCCGCCGAAACCCCGCCCGCCGAAGAAGAGCGGCGGCGGCCCGAACCCGTTCGTCGTCGTGGGGGTGGCGTTCGTCGCGGGAGTGGCGCTCGCGAAGCTGGTCGACTGGAGAGGGCATGCACACCCCAGACGATGAGTCGAACGCGAACCTCGGCACGGCCGCGCGCGAGGTCGCCGAGCACGCGAGCGCGCTCGCACGGCTCGAGGTCGAGCTCGCCACCGTCGAGCTCAAGCGGAAGCTCAGCGCGCTGGCCGTCGGCATCGGCCTCGCTGTCGCGGCAGTCGTCCTGCTGCTCTACGCGCTTGGCTTCGCGCTCGCGGGCGGCGCGGCAGGCCTCTCCACCTTCCTGCCGACGTGGGCGTCGCTTCTCATCGTCGCCGGCGTGCTGTTGCTCGTCATCGCCGTCCTGGCGCTCGTCGCCGTGCAGGCGTTCAAGCGTGGTGCGCCGCCCGTGCCGGAGCAGGCCATCGAGGAGGCAAAGCGGACACAGGAGGTCCTGAGCGGCGATGGCAGCACAGCCTGAACGCTCGCCAGACGAGGTTCGGCGGGACATCGAATCCGAGCGATCGCAGCTCGCGACGGCCGTCGACACGTTGCGCGACGAGGTTCAGAAGGCGACCGACGTCTCGAGCGCGCTCCGCGGAAAGCTCCCGGTGCTCGCGGTGGGGGCGCTCGGCGCCGGCTTCGTCCTCTTCGGCGGCATCGGCGCGACCGCCCGGTTGCTGGCCCGGAAGAGCCGTGAGGGGCACGAGCGGGCGCGCCTCGGCCGGTTTTCGCTCGTCGATCGCGACTAGGTCGCCCGGAAGGTCCCCTTCAACCGCGACGGGCGAGCATCGCTGCGATAGCGGTACGTCTTGCCCTTCTTCAGTCGTACGCCCCACGTCGCCTTGCCCTTGAACTCGACGCCCGTTCGCTTGTTGACGCCCGGTCCGAGCAGGTGGAAGTTGTCGGACGACGAGGCGTCGCGCACGGTCACGCGGTACGAGCCCGCCTTCACGGACTTCACCCGCTTTCCGGAGGCCGTCTTCAGCGCGATGGTGCGTCCCGGCCCGACCGTCCCGCTCAGCTTCTTCGCCTTCTTCGCCGGCGGAGGAGGCGGCGGCGAGGTCACTGCCCCGACGGTGAAGCTCCCGCGCATCTGGGTCGGATGCGCGTCGCACTTGAAGTTGTACGTGCCGTCCGTCAGGGTCACGTTCCACGTCGTCGTCCCGGTCGCGTCGACGTCGGTGGCCTGATCCACGCCGGGTCCTGACAGGTGGAAGTTGTGTTCCACCGATTGGTCGCTGACCTTGATCGTGTAGCTCCCGGCATCGAGGTGCGTCACCCTGGACCCGTCCTTCGTGACCGTGATGTTGAAGCCGGGCCCGACCGTGGCGTCGAGCTCGATCTGCGCCGAGCGGCTCACCGCCGCGCCGGGTACGAGCAGTGCCACCGCGGCGGCGAGGACGGTGACGACGAGTGGAATTCGAAGCAGCACGAAACGTTCCCCTTTCCTCGAGAACCCTACCGTCCTCCTACGGCGGCGGAAGCGCACCGGATTTCGAGAGTTACACTCGCACGCGTGCGACTCGGGCGGCGCATAAGCAAGAACGACAAGATCGCGCTGATCAAGTCCGTGCCGCTTTTCGCCCGTTGCTCGAAGAAGGAGCTCGGCGAGATCGCCTCCTTGGCGGACGAGATCGACCTACCCGAGAACAAGTCGCTGATCCGCCAGGGCGAGCGGGGGCGGGAGTTCTTCGTCCTGCTCGACGGCGAGGTGGACATCGTGCGTGACGGGACGAAGATCGACACCATGCACTCCGGTGATTTCTTCGGCGAGATCGCCCTGGTCTCGAACGTGCCGCGCACCGCGACCGTGATCGCGAACAAGCCGATCCGTGTCCTCGTCATCACCGACCGCGACTTCCGGATGCTGCTGGAGCACACGCCGCAACTACAGCTCAAGGTGCTCGAGGCGCTGGCGGAGCGGCTCGCGCAGCTGGAGATCGGCCGGGCTTAGGCCTCGATCCCGTCGACGATCGGCACGATCAGCCGCGCGTCGAGGCAGTCGGCGGCGAAGAGCGCCGCGCCGACATCCCCACTCCAGAGCGAGAACCGGTACCGTCCGCGCTCCTCGCGCCAGCGCTCCACCTGACCCAGCGCATGGACCGCAAACCTGCGCGCCCGCTCCAGCCACAGCTCGTCACCCGTCCACTCGAACACCTTCAGAAAGGCGTAGCCGTTGCCGGCCGTCCCGTGGCAGATGCCCGGGCCCTTCGTCATCGCCGGCGGGCCCGCCTCCCAGACCAGCTCGGCGGCGGCGAGTAGCAGCTCCTCGTCGAGGTAGCCGGCTGCCCCGGCGACGATTCCGGCGCCTCCGTGACACCACTGCAGGCGGATCTCCCCGTCGAAGCCCACGATCCCTTCGTCCTCCGCCGCGATCGGCCAGTTCGCTCGACCGTCCTCGACGACGGCGGTGCGCGCGAGAACGGCAGCGGTGTCGCGGGTGAGCTCGTCCCGCCGACCGGGCTCGAGCAGCTCCCCGCCCTGGAGTAGGACGTTCGTGTTCGTGACGACGCCGTGGGAGGGCCCGAGGCCCCGGCCGTACGGCGGGTACGTCCACAGTCCGTCGGCGTCGCGGCGCTGCCAGAGCACGTCGGCCGCCTCGCGCCACGCGTCCGCCCATCGCTGTTCGCCCGTCCAAACGTGCAGCGCGCGCGCCGCGAGCATCGTGCCGGGAGCGCCGTGCATCAGCTCGTTCGTCTCGTTGTCGGCGTTCTCGCGGACTCGCTCGTAGAGGTCGTCGGCGAGCTCGGCGCTCGCTCCGAGGCGCCACGCGACAACGAGGACGCCGGTCTCCCCGAAGTACAGGCTCGCATCGGTGTGGACGGGCGGCTCGGGTCGCGGCGGGAAGTCGGGCAACCCGCGCCAGAGCTCGAGCGAACGCCGGGCGACGCCGGCGAGATCGAGCCTGGTCTCCGCATGGTCTCGCCGTCGGAGTTGGTCGAGACCCCAGGCGACACCGGACGCACCGGCATACAGCGTCGTCAGCGGCGTCCGCGCCTGGTAGGAGTCCCAATCGTCCGCGACAGGCCAGAGGTCGGTTTCGTCATACGCCTGCTCGCATCCCCGGACAAGCGAGCGGATGCCGTCGCGGACTCGGCCCTCGTCCCAGGCCTCGTCCGTCAACCGCTCGAATGCCTCTGGCCGGTACAGCATGGGTTACGCGCGGAGCACCGCGCCGAAGCACTCCTGCAGAGCGTCCACGACCCGCTGACGGAGCTCGGCCGCGTCCGCGTCGGAGAGCGTCCGCTCCGGCGACTGGAACGCGACCCGGAACGCAACCGATTTCCTGCCGGCGCCGACCTGCTCACCGTGGTAGACGTCGAACACGCGCATCTCCCGCAGCTCGGGAACCGCGGCACGCGCCGCCGCGACGAGCTCGCCGGCGGGCACGTCCTCTCCGACGACAAACGCGAGATCCTGCTTCACGGCCGGAAACGTGATCACGTCCTCGTACTGCGGCGCCTCGACCGCCTCCGCGAAGAGCGTGGCGAGGTCGAGCTCGAAGGCACTCCACGTCCCTTCGAGCAGTGCGGGGTGAAGCTCGCCCAGCCATCCGGCCCGCGTGCGGGCTGCCTTGCCCGGATGCAGGAACGGCTCGGTTGTGGGCTCGTACCGAAGCTCCGTGTGGAGCGCGTCACAGATCGCCTCCACGGCGCCCTTGGCGCGGGCGAACGCACCCGCGGCGATGCCGCCGACGCGCTGCGGCTCTCTCGGGAGGCGGCTCCCCGGCAGATAGACGCGTGCGATCTCGAAGAGCGCGATGTCGTCGTTGCCGGCGGCGACGTTGTGGCGCGCGGCTGCGAGCAGGCCCTGGAGAAGCGTGCGTCGCAGCACGGCCAGCTCCTCCGTGATCGGGTCCGGAAGCGCCAGGCCCTCCGGCTCCTCGTCGGCGCGGACGAGTGAGGGTGTGTACACCTCCACGAAGCCGGCGGCCACGAGCGCGTCCTCGACCGCGCGCGACAGCCGCTGTTCGGGGGTCAGCCGGCCGGTCATGTGTCGCCGGAGCGGCAGCGTGAAGGGGACGGTCGCCAGCTCGAACCGCGCCACCTCCTCGACGAGGTCGATCTCCCGCGTGAGGTCGCGGGAGCGCCACGTCGGCACGGTGAAGGCGTTCTCGCCGGTCTGCTCCGCACCGAGAGCCGTGAGGATCCGCCGCTGCTCGGCGTCGTCCACGTCGAGGCCGATCACGGCGCTCGCACGATCGGGTCGTAAACGGACGACCGGCGGCGCCGGCAGCTCGGCGTGGACGTCGACGTGGCCGACCCAGCGGCCGCCGGCGTGGGCGACGATGAGGTCGGTGGCGAGCGTCGCCGCCTGTGACGCCAGATACGGATCCACGCCCTTTTCCCAACGATTGGACCCCTCCGTCCGGAGCTTGATGCGTTCCGACGTGTGCAGGAGCCCGATCGGCTCGAAGTTCGCGGCCTCGAGCAAGACGCTGGTCGTCCCGGCGGTGACCTCCGTCTCCTCACCACCCATGATCCCGGCGATCGCGACCGCTCGCTCGGCGTCGGCGATCATCAGGTCGCGCTCGTCGAAGCGGCGATCGGCGCCGTCCAGGGTGCGGAGGGCCTCGCCGGAACGGGCACGCCGGACGACGATCCGTCCTCCCGCGAGCGTTTCGAAGTCGAAGACGTGCGTCGGGTTCCCGAGCCCGAGCATGACGTAGTTCGTGGCGTCGACGACGTTCGAGATCGGCCGCATGCCGGCCGCGTTGAGGCGCGCGCGCAACCAGGACGGAGACGGGCCGATACGGACGTCGCGAAAGAGTCGGCCGATGTAGCGCGGGCATCCCGCGTAGTCCTCGATCTGCACGTCGACCGGCTCCTCTCCCGCGGGCGTCGGATCGCGTCCGGGCGGCGGTGCGAGCTCGACGTCGAGCAGCGCGGCGACCTCGCGCGCGATGCCGTAGACGCTGAGCAGGTCGACGCGGTTCGGGGTCGTCTCCAGCTCGAGCACCTCGTCCACGAGCGGCAGCACGCGGGCGAGCTCGGTGCCGGGCTCACCCTCGGGGAGCACGAGGATGCCGGTGTGATCCGGGCCGAGCTCCAGCTCGCGTTCCGACAGGATCATCCCGTCCGAGACCGCGCCGCGGAGCTGGGCACGCTCGAGCTTCTGCCCGCCGGGCAGGATCGCCCCCGGGAGCGCGACCGCAACCGTGGCGCCGGCACCGAAGTTCCATGCGCCGCAGACGATCTGGCGCGGCTCCCCCTCGCCGACGTCGACCTGGCACAGCTGCAGTCGGTCGGCGTTCGGATGCCTGCCGGCCTCGAGTACCCGGCCGACGCGGAAGCGCCCGAGGTTGCCGTCCTGATCCGGGACCCCGCGGGCCTCGATCGCCTTGACCTCGGCAGACGAGATGCTGAGGCGCTCGGCCAGGTCGGCCGTCGGGACTGGGATCTCGACGTAGTCGCGCAGCCAGGAGAGCGGGACGCGCATCAGAATTGCCTTAGCACGCGGAGGTCGTTCTCCCAGAGCTCGCGAAGCGTCGGGATGTTGTACCTGAGCTGGGCCACGCGCTCGAGCCCGCATCCGAACGCGAATCCCGACCATTGCTCGGGGTCGATGCCGACGTTCTCGAAGACGACCGGATCCACCACCCCCGAGCCGCCCATCTCGAGCCAGCCCGAGTACTTGCACGTGCGGCACCCCGCCCCGCCGCAGATCCCGCACGAGACGTCCGGCTCCATCGATGGCTCCGTGAACGGGAAGTAGTGGGTACGGAAGCGGAGGTGTCGTTCCTCGCCGAAGAGCGCGCGCATCACGTGCAGCAAGGTGCCCTTCAGATCGGCCAGAGTCAGTCCGCGGTCGACCGCGAGGCCCTCGAACTGGTGGAAGATCGGGTAGTGGGTGGCGTCGATCGCGTCCCGCCGGTAGCAGCGCCCGATCGAAACCATGTAGATGGGCGGCTCATACTCCTCCATCTCGTGGATCTGTGACGGCGACGTCTCGGTGCGCAGGACGATGTCGCCGTTCAGGAAGAAGCTGGCCCGCGGCGATCGCGACGGGTGCGCGGGCGGGAAGGCGAGCTTGTCGAAGTTGTACTCGGTCGTCTCGACCTCTCGGTCGTAGCGGACGGGGTAGCCGAGGCCGAGGAACGCGTCCTCGACCAGGCGGCGGATGTGCGTGATCGGGTGAAGATGACCGCGTCTGGGGCGCTCGCCCGGGAGGCTGACGTCGATCCGCTCCGCGGAGAGCCGGTGATCGAGCTCCGCGCGCTCGAACGCGGTGCGCCGTTCGTCGACCGCCTGCTCGATCGCTTCTCGCGCGGCGTTGAGCGCCATCCCGGTCTGCCGGTCTCGCACATCCCGCAGCGCTTGCTTGAGGTCGCTCTTCCGGCCGAGATACTGGACGCGCAGCTCGTCGAGCTCGCCGAGGTTCGAGGCTCTCGCGATCGCGTCCAGCGCCTCGGCTTGCAGGGCGGCCGCGTCCATCGCGGCGACTGTATCGGAGCTGGCATCGGTCATCGGGTCCTCCCTGGTGGGTCCTGTCTC
>JBKPLR010000011.1:0-8286 GCA_046731695.1 Actinomycetota bacterium | reverse complement strand
TTGACCACATCGTTGGCGCCCACGACAAGGGCGACGTCGGTACGCGAGAACTCCGGGTTCGCTTCGTCCATCTCTTTCAGCTGCGGATACGGGACGTTGGCCTCGGCGAGGAGCACGTTCATGTGCCCGGGCATCCGCCCGGCGACGGGATGGATGGCGTACGAGACCTCGACGCCCTTCTCCTCGAGCAGGTCCGCGAGCTGCCGGACGTCGTGCTGGGCCTGCGCGACGGCAAGGCCGTAGCCCGGGACGAAGATGACCTTGTGCGCGTAGGCGAGCATGACGGCGACGTCTTCGGCCGACGCTGATCGGACCGTGCCGCCGTCGCCTGCAGCAGCGGCCGCCGCATCGACAGAGACCTGCCCGAACGCGCCGAAGAGGACGTTTGTGATCGAGCGGTTCATCGCCCGGCTCATCAACAGCGTCAGCAACGTGCCCGACGCTCCGACGAGCATCCCGCTCACGATCAACACGTTGTTCTCGAGCTCGAAGCCGGTGGCGGCCGCTGCCAGGCCGGTGAACGCGTTCAGCAACGAGATCACGACGGGCATGTCGGCCCCGCCGATCGGCAGCACGAAGAGGACGCCGAAGACGGAGGCGCAAGCGAGCAATGCCCACATCAGCCATTGCTCCTCGCCGCCGCCCGCGATCGCGATCCCGGCGGCGACTGCGGCCGCGAGCACCACGCCGTTGACGAGCTGCTGGCCGGCGTACGTGATGGGTCGGCCCTGGATCAGCTCTTGCAGCTTGGCGAACGCGACCATCGACCCCGCAAACGAGATCGAGCCGATGATCGCGGACAGCATGATCGCGATGCTGATGTCGAGCTTGAGATTTCCGGGCGCAGGCGCCTTGTTGTGGAACTCCGCCCAAGAGATGAGCGCCGCCGCTCCGCCGCCGACGCCGTTGAACAGCGCCACCATCTGCGGCATCGCCGTCATCTTCACGCGGCGGGCGGCGACCGCTCCGAAGCCGCCTCCGATCACCATCCCGAGGGCGATCTCCCAGTAGGACACGATCTCGTTCTGCGCGAAGGTGACGGCGATCGCGAGGAGCATCCCGGCGGCGCCGATTCGGTTCCCCCAGCGGGCCTTGTCCGGCCGGGAGAGGAAGCGCAGCGCGAGGATGAAGGTCACGATCGTGACCAGGTAGAGCAGGTCGGTGGTCGGGCGGCTCACTGCCGCTCTGGTGCGTCGGGCTTGGCCTCGCCTGCCGGCGTCTCGCGCCGCTTGAACATCTCGAGCATCCGGTCGGTAACGACGAAGCCGCCCACGACGTTGGCCGACGCGAGGATCACGGCGACGAACCCGATGATCCAGGTGAGCGTGTCCTTGCCGCTCGCGCCCATCACGAGCATGGCGCCGACGATCACGATCCCGTGGATCGCGTTCGTGCCCGACATCAGCGGTGTGTGGAGCAGCGTCGGCACCTTCGAGATGACCTCGAAGCCGAGGAAGATCGCGAGCACCAGGATCGTGAGCTCGAAGACGAGCAGCAGGTCGTGGCTCACGCCGGCACCTCTTCGCGGCGCGTGACACAGGCGCCCGCGGTGATCTCGTCGTCGAAGTCGAGCACGAGCTCCCCCTCCGGCGCGAGGTGGTGCAGCAGCGCGCTCACGTTACGGGCGTAGAGCTGGCTCGCGTGATACGGCATCGAGCTCGGGAGGTTGGTGAAACCGACGATCGTCACGTCCTCGCGCACGACTTCATCGCCCGGCTCGGTAAGCTCGCAGTTCCCGCCCGTCTCGGCCGCGAGGTCGACGATAACGGAGCCCGGCCGCATCGCCGCGACTGCGCTCGCAGGGATCAACCGCGGGGCGGGGCGGCCGGGAATGAGCGCGGTCGTGATCACGACGTCGAACTCGGGCAGCCGCTGCTCGAGCTCCTCCTGCTGCTGACGCTGCTGTTCCTCCGTGAGCTCCTGCGCGTAGCCGCCTTCGGTCTCCTCGCCGACGACGCCGAGGTCCAGCCAGTTGGCGCCGAGGCTCTCGATCTGTTCGCGCACGACGGGGCGCACGTCGAATCCGGTGACGACCGCACCGAGCCGCCGGGCGGTCGCGATCGCCTGCAGGCCAGCGACCCCTGCCCCGAGGACCAGCGCTTTTGCCGGCGCGACGGTTCCCGCGGCGGTCATCAGCATCGGGAAGAACTTCGGGAGGCGCTCGGCCGCGAGGAGCGTCGCCTTGTATCCGGAAACCGTCGCCTGCGACGAGAGCGCGTCCATCGGCTGCGCACGCGTGATTCGGGGGATGGACTCCATCGCGAACGCCGTGACACCGCGCTGCTCCAGCCGCTCGATGCCTTCCTCGTCGGTGAGCGGCTGGAGGAAGCCGATGAGGACCTGGCTTTCGCGTAGCCGCGAGGCCTCGTCCGCGGTCGGCCCCTGGACCTTGACGACGGCTTCGGCCTGGTACGGAGCGCCGTCGAGCCGCGCGCCGGCCTCCGTATACGACGCGTCGGGAAAGGACGCGGCCTCGCCCGCGCCCGGTTCGACCAGGATCTCGAAGCCGCCCTCGACGAGGCGCGCGACCAGCTCAGGGACGAGCGCGACTCGGCGCTCGCCGGCCGCACTCTCTCTCGGCACCCCGACCCGCATGCCGCGCGAATGCTAATCGGCTCGGCCTTTCAAAGAGTCACGCTTTCGCCACGGTCCCGTGACAGACACGTGCGCCTTTCGTGGTTACGATCGCCTTGGGGAGGAGGCCGGCGAACCGAACTACAGGACCATGTGGCCTCGGCGGTAGAGTTCGGCGTCGTGGCCGGCCCGCTTGCGGAGATCGCGGACAGCTTCTTCACGCCCGCGGTCAACGATCTCGTTCCGTACGAGCCGGGGAAGCCGGTCGAGGAAGTCCAGCGCGAGCTCGGTCTCGACCGCGTGGTCAAGCTCGCATCGAACGAAGGCCCGTACGGCCCATTCCCCGAAGCGCTCGAGGCGATGACGCGCGCCGCCGCCGAGCTCAACCGCTACCCCGACGGCGGCGCCTACCGGCTGCGCGCCGCGCTCGCCGAGCGGCTCGACCTCCGCTTCGAGGAAGTCGCGCCGGGCGCCGGCTCAGACGGGCTCGTCGACTGCCTGAGCCAGGCCACACTCGAGCCCGGCGACGAGATCGTCTGCGGCTGGCCCTCGTTCCCGAGCTACGTCATCGACGCCCGCAAGCTCGGCGCGACCCCGCGCACGACTCCGCTCAGGGATGGCCGCTACGACCTCGACGCGATGCTCGACGCCGTCACCCCGCGGACGAAGATCGTCTACGTCTGCCTTCCCAACAACCCGACCGGCACGATGAACTCCCGAGCCGAGCTCGACGCCTATTTCGACCGAGTCCCTGACCATGTCCTTACGGTCCTCGACCAGGCCTACTTCGAGTACATCGGCGATCCGGACTATCCGGACGGCATCGAGGCCTATCTCAAAGAAGGGCGCCGCGTCGTCGTCCTGCGGACGTTCTCGAAGATCTACGGCCTTGCAGGGCTGAGGATCGGCTACGCGCTGGCGCCCGCCCCCGTCGTGACGGCGATCGGGAAGGTGCGCCGGGCCTTCGACATCACCACCCCCGCGCAGGAGGCAGCCCTCGCCAGCCTCGACTCGCCCAGCGAGCTCGAACGGCGCCGCAACGCGAACGACGAAGGACGCCCGCAGCTCGAGGCGATCCTGCGCGAGCATGGTCTGGAACCCGTCGGCCCGGCCGTCGCGAACTTCCTCTTCGCTGAAGTCGGCGACGACTCCCGGCCCTTCTTCGAGCTGCTCCTCCGCGAGGGCGTGATCGTCCGGCCGACGCACGGCTTCGGTGCGCCCGGCGCGATCCGGGTGACCGTGGGCACCGAAGAAGAACATCACTTTTTGGGCGAAGCGCTCTCGAGGGTTCGCTCAAGAACCCTCGTTTGAGGTCGGGAAACGGTGTTAGCTTTGGAGTAAATGCGCCGCCAGCTTGCGACCGGCAGGAGCCGTCTCGGGCTCCTGGGGCGCGAGCCCAGCTACCGCCGGCTGTTCTTCGCGACCCTGGGCTCCGGCGCAGGCACCTGGCTCGCGCTCGTCGCGCTCGAAGTCGACGTCTACGAGCGCACGCATTCGTCGGCGTGGATCGCGGCGCTTCTGATCGCCGACCTGCTGCCGATGTTCGCGATCGGCCTCTTCGCCGGCCCGCTCGTCGACCGGCTTTCGAGACGCAGGCTGATGATCGGCGCCGACCTCGTTCGCTGCGCCGCCTTCGTCGCTCTGGTGTTCACGACGAGCGCGACGCAGATCGTGGTCCTCGCGGCGATCGTCGGGATCGCGACCGGCTTCTTCCGTCCGGCCGTCTACGCGGGGCTTCCGAACCTCGTGAAGGACGACGACCTCCCGACTGCGAACTCGCTCCTCCAGGCGGTCGACAACCTCACCTGGGCGCTGGGATCCGTGGCAGGCGGCGCGCTGGCCGCCGCAGTCGGCGTGGACGCGGCCTACTGGGTCAACGCTGCCACGTTCCTCGTCTCGGCGGCGCTCCTCGCCGGAATCCCGCAGCGCATGCTCCAGGCCGCGGCCGTCGCGAGCCGAGGCCACTGGCGGGACCTCAAGGATGGGTTCGCGCTCACGGTCCGCTCACGAGCGTTGCTGACGGTGTTGATCGCGTGGAACGTCGCGATGTTCGCGAACGCGGCGGTGAACGTGGCCGAGCCCCGCTTGGCCCTGGTGACGTTCTCCGCGGGCCGCTTCGGACTGGGCCTGATGATGGGCTGCGCGGGACTCGGGCTCGCGGTGGGTGCGTATCTCGCGGGCGCCTGGATCGAGCGGCGAGGCATCCCGCGTGTCTACGGGGCCTCGCTCGGGCTGATGGCGATCGGGCTGGGAATCGCCGCCGTCTCGCCGAATGTCTGGGTCGCGGCGGCCTGCGTCGTGATCTCAGGCTTCGGGAACGGAGCGGCCGTCGTCTGCAACGCGCTCCTCGTCCAGCGCGGCGCTCCCGACGCAATGCGGGGCCGAGCATTCGCCGTGCTGATGAGCTCCAACGTCGCGTTCCTCACGCTGGGCATGATCCTCGCCGGCCGCCTGACGGACGACGTCGGCCCTCGCTGGGTCTGGGCCGCAGCGGCCGCGGCGTCAGGGTTGGCGGGGATCGTTGGGTACCTCCTCGCACGGCGCGCCGCGCCTGAGCAGGCGCGCGAGCCGGAGCTGGCGGTTCAAGCCCACACGGCGGAGTCCGGGCCTCTCTCCTAGCATCCCGGCGTGGCCGCACGCCGAGAGTTCACGCGCGAGACGCTCGCCGAGGGCGTCCGCACCGGCGATCGCCGGGCACTCGCGCGTGCGATCACGCTCGTCGAGAACTCTGAACCGCTGGCCTACGAGCTCGTCCGCGAGCTCTATCCCGAGACGGGCCAGGCCTACGCGGTCGGGATCACGGGCCCGCCCGGGGTCGGCAAGTCGAGCCTGATCAGCTCACTCGTCCGGCACGTGCGCGAGCAGCAGCGCTCCGTCGGGGTCATCTCAGTGGATCCCTCGAGCCCGTTCTCGCAGGGAGCGCTCCTCGGCGACCGGATCCGGCTTTCGGACCACTTCCTCGACCCGGAGGTCTTCATCCGCTCGATGGGCACGCGAGGCCACCTGGGCGGCCTGGCGGAGGCGACGCTCCAGGCCCTGCTCGTGCTCGACGCCGCCGGGAAGGACCTCGTGTTCCTGGAAACCGTCGGCGCCGGCCAGGCCGAGGTCGAGGTGATCTCGATCGCCGACACCGTCGTGCTCGTGCTGATGCCCGGCTCTGGGGACTCGATTCAGGCGCTGAAGGCTGGGATCATGGAGATTCCGGACGTGATCGCGATCAACAAGATGGACCACCCGGCCGCGAAGACGATGGTCAACGAGGTCGCCTCGATCCTGTCGCTCGACAAGGAGAGCGAATGGCGTCCGAAGATCGTCCTGACCGAGGCGATGCGCGGCGAGAACGTCGCCGAGCTGTGGTCGAGGATCGAGGAGCACCGCGCATTCCTGGAGAGTGACGGCCGCCTCGACGAGCAGCGCCGCCGCAATCTCGCCAACGAGGTCTTCGCGGTCGCATCAGCGCGGGCGAAGTCTCACCTCGAGCAGGCGGTCGCCGACGATCCCGAGCTGCGGCGATTGCTCGAGGAGGTCCAGCAGCGACAATTGGACCCGCTCACGGCAGTTCGCGAGATCATGAGCAAGGTGTTCAAGGTTGGCGATTGAGACTGCACCGAGCCTGACCGACGTCGAGGAGGCGCGTGCCCGCCTCGACGGCGTCGTGCGCGTGTCGCCGGTCTACACGTCCGAGACGCTCTCGAAGAAGGCAGGCCGGCCGGTCACGCTCAAGGCGGAGAACCTCCAGCGAACCGGCTCGTTCAAGATCCGCGGCGCCGTCAACAAGATCGCGACGCTTTCCGACCGCGAGCGCCGAGCAGGAGTCGTCGCGGCGAGCGCGGGCAACCACGGCCAGGCAGTCGCCTGGGCGGCACGCGAGGCGGGGATCAAGGCGACGATCTTCATGCCGCAGGACGCGCCGATGGCAAAGGTCGAACCGACGAAGAACTACGGCGCGCAGGCGGAGCTCCAGGGCACGAGCTTCGAAGAGGCCCTCGCAGAAGCGCTCAAGTTCGCCGAGTCAAAGGGCGCGACGTTCGTGCACCCGTACGAGGACGAGAAGGTGATCGCAGGCCAGGGGACGATCGGCCTCGAGATCGCCGAACAGGTGCCGGACGTCCAGACCGTCGTCATCCCGGTCGGCGGCGGCGGCCTCGCGTCGGGTATCTCGCTCGCGCTGCGTGCGGTCAAACCGGACTTGCGGATCGTCGGCGTCCAGGCGGGGCTCGCAGGCTGGACCATCGCCGACGGGATCGCGGTCAAATCAGTGGGCGAGGTCACGGGACGGATCCTCGAAGACACGCTGGACGACCTGATCAGCGTCACCGACGAGGAGATCTGCAGGGCGATCGTCCTGCTGCTCGAGCGGGCGAAGCTCGTCGTCGAGGGCGCCGGCGCGGTCGGAGTCGCGGCGCTGCTGAGCGGCAAGGCCGGCGGCGACGGCCCCGCGCTCGCGCTCCTCTCCGGCGGCAACATCGACCCGACCGTCCTGATCTCGGTGATGCGCCACGGACTGACGCTCGCCGGGCGGTACCTCGTCGTCCGCACGCGCCTGCAGGACCGCCCCGGCGAGCTGATCAAGCTGCTGAAGCACGTGGCGCAGGAGCGGGCGAACGTGATCTCGGTCGAGCACCACCGCGAGGGCATGGACGTCCCGGTGACCGAGAGCGAGATCGAGCTCACGCTGGCGATGCGGAACGAGCACCATTGCACGGTGTTGCTCGAGTCCCTCCGCAGCCTTGGGTATCAAGTCGAGCGCCTGAGGTAGCAGGCGTGTCCACCGAGGCTCGCCGAGAGCGCAAGGTCGTCACCGTGCTGTTCGCCGACCTCGTCGGGTTCACGTCGCGCGCGGAGACGCTCGATCCCGAGGACGTCGAAGCGTTCCTCCGCCCCTACCACGATCGGCTCCGAGGCGAGCTCGAGCGCCACGGCGGGACCGTCGAGAAGTTCATCGGCGACGCCGTGATGGCGCTTTTCGGCGCACCGACGGCGCACGAGGACGACCCGGAGCGGGCCGTGCGAGCGGCGCTCGCCATCCGGGACTGGGCGAGGGAGGAGGCCGAGCTCGAGGTCAGGATCGGCGTCACGACCGGCGAGGCGCTGGTCACCCTCGAGGCGGGCGAAGGCGAGGGCATGGCGGCGGGCGACGTCGTCAACACCGCCGCGAGACTCGAGAGCGCGGCGCCGGTCAACGGCGTCTTGGTCGACGAGACGACGTACCGTGCGACACGCGACTGGATCGGGTACCGGCAAGGCGAGGCGGTCACCGCAAAGGGGAAGGCCGAGCCCGTCCCGGTGTGGGAGGCGGAGGAAGCACGCGCTCGACTCGGGGTCGACGTCATCCAGACCGGAGCATCGCTCGTCGGGCGGCAACGGGAGCTGGATCTCCTCACCGGCGCTCTCGCGCGGGCAAGGGCGGAACGCTCGCCTCAGCTGGTCACGCTCGTGGGCGTCCCAGGCATCGGCAAGAGCCGGCTGGTCTACGAGCTCTCACTCATCGTGGAGGCCGAACCGAACCTCCTCTACTGGCGCCAAGGACGTTCGCTGCCATACGGGGAGGGCGTCACGTACTGGGCGCTCGCCGAGATGGCGAAAGCGCAGGCCGGAATCCTCGAGAGCGACGCGCCCGACGAGGCTGAGCGGAAGCTCGCCAAAGCGGTCGCCGCTCTCGCACCGGAGAGCACCGAGCGCGTCCTCCAGGGGCTGCGACCGCTCGTGGGC
>JBKPLR010000010.1:0-52752 GCA_046731695.1 Actinomycetota bacterium | reverse complement strand
GCGGAAGGGAAGGGCGCGTTCTACCCGCCGACGGTGCTGGCGCAGGTCGACAACAAGATGAAGGTTGCGCAGGAGGAGATCTTCGGCCCGGTCGTGACCGTGATCCCGTTCGAGGACGAGAAGGACGCGATCCGGATCGCGAACGAGTCGCGCTACGGATTGATGGCGACCGTCTGGACGGGCGACCCCGCGCGCGGGCACCGGCTCGCGCGGCGGATCAAGGCGGGCACGGTCGGGATCAACATGCCGTACACGGCGTTCCCCGGGATCCCGTTCGGCGGCTACAAGCAGTCCGGTTTCGGCCGCGAGCTCGGGCTCGACACGCTCGACGCGTACCTCGAGACGAAGAGCGTGATCGTCTCGACGAGCCCGAAGCCGTTCAACCCGTTCCAGCTCTGAGCCGGTACCGCTGGCTCGTCCTCGCTGCGGGGACGGCGGCGCAGACCTCGTTCTCGGCGGTGATCATCGGGCTTCCCGTGCTCGCGCCGGCGTTGCGCGACGCGCACTCGCTCAGCCTCGTCGAGATCGGCGTCGTGCTCGACGCGCTCTGGGTCGGGACGCTGTTGACGTTGCTGCCTTGGGGCGTGCTCGCCGACCGGATCGGCGAGGGGCTCGTGCTGGCTTCCGGGCTTGGGATCTGCGCTGCGGCCCTCGTCGCCGCCGGCTACGCGGACGAGTTCGGATCGTTGCTCCTGCTGGTGGGCGTTGCGGGGGCTGCGGGGGCGAGCGTGAACGCGGCGAGCGGGCGGGCGGTGATGCAGTGGTTCCCGGCTTCCGAGCGCGGGTTCGCGCTCGGTGTTCGGCAGACCGCGATTCCGGTCGGCGGCCTGATCTCGGCGCTGGTGCTGCCGGCACTCGGGTTACCGGCGTCCTTTGTGTTCCTTGCGGTGCTCTGCGCCGCAGGGGCGGCATTCGGGCTGGTGGCGATCCACGACCCCGAGTGTGCTGCGGCTGCCGCCGACGACGTGCTCGAGCCACGCGGCCTGGGCGCGACCCTTCGCGACCACCGGCTCTGGCTCCTCTGCGGAGGGAGCAGCCTTTACCTCGTCGCACAGCTGGCGGTGATCAGCTTCCTCGTCCTGTTCTTGCACGACAAGCGCGGACTCTCCGATGCCGAAGCGGCCGCGGTGTTGGGTGCGGTGCAGGTGCTGGCGGCGGCGCTGCGGATCGGCGGCGGTCGCTGGTCGGACCGGATCGGGTCGCGCCTGCGGCCGCTCCGCCTGGTCGGCATTGCGAGTGCGGTGACGCTGGCGCCGGCGACGGCTGTCCTGTCGGCGCCACTTGTTGTCCTGATTCCGGCATTCGTGCTCGCGGGCGGCCTCTCGATGGCGTGGAACGGCCTCTCGTTCACGGCCGCGGCCGAGATGGCGGGCCGGAGCCGAAGCGGCGCGGCGCTGGGGATGCAGCAGAGCGCGCTCGCGGCGGCGGGAGCTGTCGTGCCGCCGGCGTTCGCGGCGGTCGTCGCGGCGACCTCCTGGCGGGTCGGGTTCGCGCTCGCGGCCGTCTTCCCGCTCGCCGGGGTCCAGTTGCTGCGGCCGTTGCGGTCGTAGGGTCTCGGAGTGCGGATTCTCGAGCGTTTGGACGAGCTGTACGCCATCGGCGGCGGGCCGGGTGCGAATCGGCTCGGAGGCTCGCCCCAGGAGGACGAGGCGCACGAGCTCGTGGCCGGTTGGATGCGCGCGGCCGGGCTCGAAGTGGCGAGGGACGGTGCGGGGAACCTGTTCGGCCGGTTGCGCGGTCGGCGACCCGAGCTTCCGGAAATCTGGACCGGCTCGCACCTCGATTCCGTGCCGGAGGGCGGGAAGTTCGACGGGGCGCTCGGAGTCGTCGGCGGGTTGGAGGCGGTGTGCTCCAGCGGTGAGCAGGAGCGCACGCTGGGCGTGGTCGCCTTCCGGGACGAGGAGGGGTGCAGCGGCCCCGGCTGTGTGGGGTCGCGTTCGCTTTGCGCGTCGGACGGGGAGCTCCCCTCGTGTTTCCTCGAGCTTCATATCGAGCAGGGGCCGCGGCTCGGGGAAATCGGCACGCCGCTTGCAGTGGTGACCGGCATTGCGGCGACAGCCCGGGGCGAGGTCGTCTTCGAGGGCGACCCCGGGCATGCGGGGACGACGCCGATGGGGGCGCGGCGGGACGCCCTTGTGGCGGCGGCCGAGTTCATGTTGGGCTTGCGGGATGCGGCCGCCGAGGTTGAGGGAGGTGTGGCGACCGTGGGCCGGGTTGAGGTGGAGCCCGGAGCCTCGAATGTGATCCCGGCGCGGGTTGTCGTGAGCGTGGACGTGCGAGCGCCGGACGACGAGCGGCTCGAGCGAATCGCTGCGGCGGTGCCGGGGAAGCTGCCTCGGACGGGTGCGGTCGCGATGGCGGAGGAGGCCAGCCGCGCATTGCGACGAGAGCTCGAGGAGCGCGGGCTGCCGGTTGTCGAGCTCCATTCGGGCGCCGGGCACGACGCGGGAGTGCTCGCGGCGAACGGCGTTCCAACCGGGATGCTCTTCGTGCGCAGCCTGAACGGCGGGGTGAGCCATTCGCCGGAGGAGCACTCAGACGAGGCCGACGTTCAGCTCGGAGTCGAGGTTCTGGCCGGAGCGCTGCGGCGCCTCGCCGGGGCTGTGGATTGATCGGCACAGAGCCGTCACGGGCCTGGCACAGACACGTGCGGCTTTTCGGGGTACGCTCGCAGCGGGTGGCGGGTGGAACGCTTCTTCCCCACCCAGGAAGGGGTGGGGAGGTGGGCTACCTCTCCTCGAAGCGGATGTCCTGTGCGCCCTCCCAGAGAGCTTTCTGACCGAGGTCGCGGAGGTGCTCGTTGCCCTCGATGACCGTCGCGAAATGGTTTCCCGCCAGCCGCCCGGCCTTGCTCCCGAACGCCGTCGCCCCGTACGGGAATAACAGCTCGGTCTCGCTCACGCCCCCGGGATAGAGCAGGAGCTCACCGGGCGACGGGTAGCTCGTCGCGTTCTCGGGCCCGACACCCACCTCCAGGTCGCCCCACGGAATCCAGCACGCCTCCCCGCTCCAGCGCGCGTGGATGATCCGGCTTTCCAGCGGCAGGAGCCGTCGAAACGCCTCGACCGACTGCGGCGCGATCAGCTCCTCCAGACGCGCTACGAACCGAAAGTCACCCGCGACGATCTCGAGCACCGGCGGAACCTACTTGATCCGCGCACCGTTCCGGATCCACACTCCGACCAGGTCGCGCTCCTCCTGGGTCATGCCCGTCGCGTTCCCGATCGGCATCGTCTTGGTCGTCACCGCGACGCGCTCGATCAGCGAGGCCTGCGCCTTGATCTGCGCCGGGGTATC
Organism: Actinomycetota bacterium; assembly: GCA_046731695.1. Classification (GTDB taxonomy): domain Bacteria; phylum Actinomycetota; class Thermoleophilia; order Gaiellales; family Gaiellaceae; genus AC-32. The sequence goes on along the minus strand of JBKPLR010000010.1, from coordinate 49,455 downwards.
GAAGACGACCCCCTTTGGCGCCACCGCGACCTTGGTCGGATGACTCGAGTGACACGGCACGCAGCGTTTCTCCACGACCGTGTGCACGAGCTCAAACGGCGCGATCCGAGCCGTCGTCGTGCTGCCGCCGCCGCCCTCGTCCGGCCGGATCGCGACCGCGACCCCCGCGATCGCCAGCGCTGCGGTGACCGGGATCGCCCACACGGTCTTCCCGGCGTGCCGCAGGTTGAAGAAGTGCCGGATCCACGCGCCGATCACCATCATCGCCACGAGGATCAGCCACGAGTAGCTGTGCCCGTACGTGCTCGGAAAGTGGTTGCTGAGCATCGCGAACAGCACCGGCAGCGTCAGGTAGTTGTTGTGCACCGAACGCTGCTTCGCCCGGATCGCGGGCGCCGGGTCGGGCTCGCGTCCGGCCTCCTTCGCCCGCACCAGCTTCCAGTGCGCGGGGATGATCACGATGAAGACGTTTGCGGCCATGATCGTGCCGAGCATTGCGCCGACCTGGATGTACTCGGCGCGCCCGCTGAACAACTCGCTGCAGCCCCACGCCGCGAGCGTCGTGAGCCCGACTAGGAGCGCCGCGAGCAGGAGCTCGTTCCGCACCAGCCGGCAGAGCACGTCGTAGACCACCCAGGCCACGATCAGCAGCCCGATGCTGATCGCGATCGCCGCCGCTTCGCTGAGGTCGGCAACGCTCTTGTCGATCAGGTACGTGTCGGCGTTGACGTAGTAGAGGAAGACCATGAGCGCGAAGCCCGAGAGCCACGTCGTGTAGGCCTCCCACTTGAACCAGTGCAGGACATCCGGCAGCCGCGGCGGCGCCGGCGTGAACTTCTGCACGCGGTAGAAGCCGCCGCCGTGGATCTCCCAGGACTCGTCGTCACGCAGGTGGTTGTCGAGCGCCACGAAGTAGAAGGACGTCCCGATCCAGACGATCCCGGCGATCACGTGCAGCCAGCGGGCCAGGAAGTCGAGCCACTCGTTGGCATATGGATCCACTAGCCGCGTGCCCAGCGGTCGCGCGCGATCGCGACCAGCTCCTCGAGTGCCGTCTCGAGCTCCTCCTCCTGGGAGTGCTCAAGGCGTTCTCGCAGCACTTCGAGGATCTCCGCCTTCGAGCGCCGGTTGACGAAGACGACGAACCGGAAGCCGAACTTCTCCTCGTAGACCTGGTTCAGGTAGGCGAGCTCGGTCAGGATCACCGGGTCGGCGTCGCCGCCTTGCTCTTCTGCCGAACGCTCGGAGAGTTTTTCACGCGATCCGATCGCGGGGTGGGAATTCAGCGCCTCGAGCTTCTCCTCCTCGGTCAGCTCCGCGATCACCTCGGGCGCCGACTCGAGCGGATCCTCGCGGAGCGCCAGGAGCTCGACGAGGCGAGTGCGCCCCTCGAACAGCTCCGCGAGATGGTCCTCGTTCAGCTGCCGCGGTAGGTCACGCACGCAAACGACGAGGTTAGAAGGGGAACATGATGGTGGCCGTCGCCGAGCTCGAGCTCCAGCTCGACGCGCCGGAAGTAGTCAGAGGGCGGGTGGAAAACGAGCCGGTAGCGGCCGGGGTCGAGCCCGGCCGCGAGCTCGCCGATCCGCCCGTCGCCGTCGGTGCTGCCCTCCGCGACGAGGACAACGTCACGGAAGAGCTCGACGCGCACGCCTCGCGCCGGTGTCCCCTCGCCGGTGTCGAGGACGTGCGTCGAGAGCGAAACCGCCATGCGGGGACTCTACGGTTCGAGCCTGCGCCGCAGCCACGCGAGTGCCTCGACGCCTTGGGCCCGCTGGAAGTCGCGCAGCGTCGGGAGGCCGGGCGGCGGCGGCTGGGCGGCCGCATGGACGAAGAAGCCGGTCACAGCGGCGAGGACGGCGTCGACGCGCTCCGCCGGAGCGTCGCGGGAGACCGGATGCACGTCGAAGACCTCCCACGGCCTCGGCCCTCCCTGCATCGCGACGCTCGGGAGAAAGCAGAGCAGCTCGACCCACGCGGCGCCGAGTGAAGCATGGGGCCAGTCGATGAAGACGACGCGGTCGGGCGTGATCAACACGTTGTCGGCCCGGACGTCGGAATGGAGAAGCGTGTCTCCGGCGGAAGCCTCCATCCACTTGCGCTCCAGCCCGGCGAGCAGATCGAGCCGGAGTTCCGCCCACGGGTCGAGCCCTGGGCCGCCTCCGGCCTCGGCCAGGAGTCGCCAGCCGCGGAGCATCTCCTCGAATCGCTGCGCGATCGGATCGACGTCGAGCGGCGCTGGCGTGAGGGCCGAGGAGAGCTCGGTCACGGCGGCGAGAACGCGCTCGAGCTCGTCGGCGCGCCAGGGCACGTCCGGCTCGCGGCCGGGGACGTCTTCGAAAACCAGCGCGACCCAGTCGCCGTCGTCGTGGGAGAACAGCAGTCGTGGCGCGGGGGTCTCCGGCGGCAGGGCCGCCGCGATTTCCGCCTCGCGGCGGTGCAGGCCGGGCGAGTGCGGGTTGGGCGAGGAGCTGACAGCCTTGACAAAGGCGCGGCTCCCGTCGTCGAGCCGCAGTCGCGCCGCCGCACCGGGCGAGAACCCGCCCGGCTGGGTCTCGGATTCGGCGACCCGCGCGCCGAGTCCGGCCTCGACGGCATCGCGAACGCTGTCCGGCAGCGCTTCCCAGGGAATGCGCGCGCCCTGGGCCGGTGGGAATGCCATCAGCTCGCGAAGCGCGCCGCGATGCGGCGGTGCTCGCTCGCGATCTCGTCTTCGTCAGCGGCGGCGAGGTGCCCGTCCCGCACCACTTCCTCTCCGGCGACGAGCAGCCGGTCGACCCGGTGCGGCCCGCTCAGCACGAGGCCGGCGACCGGGTCGGCAGCGCCGCCGAGCTCGAGGCCGTCGATCCGCCACACCGCGAGGTCGGCGCTCTTGCCGGGCTCGAGCGAGCCGATGTCGTCCCGTCGGAGGACCTCCGCGCCTCCCCGTGTCCCGAGCCGCAGCGCCTCGCGCGCAGTCAACGCCTCCGGCCCGTTGCGGCCCCGAGCGACCAGCAGCGCCTGCTTCACCTCCATGAAGAGGTCACCGCGCTCGTTGGACGCGGAGCCGTCGACGCCGAGGCCAACCCGTACGCGCGCGTCGAGCAGGGGGCGCACCGGCGCGATGCCGGCTCCCAGGCGCAAGTTCGAGCTCGGGCAGTGTGCGACGCCGGTCCCGGTCTCCCCGAAGCGCCGCACGTCTTCGTCGGACAGGTGCACGCAGTGCGCGCACCACACGTCGCCGTCCAGCCAGCCGAGCCGCTCGAGGTACTCGACCGGGCGGCATCCGTAGAGCTCCTGGCAGTACGCCTCTTCCTCGGCGGTCTCCGCGAGGTGGGTATGCAACTGCAAGCCGCGCCGGCGCGCGAGGTCCGCCGACTCCTCCATCAGCTTCCGGGTCACGGAGAACGGCGAGCATGGAGCGACCACGAGCTCGAGGTGCTTGTCCGCGAGCCGCTCGGTGTCGGCCAGCACCTCGTCGAGCTCCTCGACGATCGAGTCGGGCGGGAGGCCGCCGTCGGACTCGCCGAGGTCCATCGAGCCTCGCGAGGGGACGAGCCGCACGCCGAGCTCGCGGGCGGCCGTCATCTCCGCCTCGATCAGATCGCCCGCGCCGCCCGGGAAGACGTAGTGGTGGTCGAAGACCGTCGTGCAGCCCGCGAGCGCGAGCTCGGCGAGACCCGTCCGCGCGGCCGCATGTTCCGCCTCCGAGTCGATTCTCGCCCAAACTGGATAGAGCGTCTTCAGCCACGTGAAGAGGTCGGCCTCCTGCGCCCGTGCTCGCGTCAGCGTCTGGTACAGGTGGTGATGCGTGTTGACGAGGCCGGGCGTGACCAGCACGCCTGCGAGATCGACGCGCTCGTCGGCCTCCGGCTCGGCGCCGCCGCCGGTCGCCGCGACAATGCCGTCCTCGGCGAGTACCCAGCCGTCCTCGTGCTCGGTGCCCGCATCGTCCATGACGACGACGTAGGCGTTGGCGAAGAGCCGCTTCACGCGCGGAGCGGGACGAGCTCGAAGCGGTCGACGTCGACGATCCCGGCGTCGGTGATCTTCAGGCTCGGGATCACGGAGAGCGCGAGGAAGGCGAGCGTCTGGAACGGCGACTCGAGCGTGCAGCCGAGCTTCGCCGCGGCCTCGATGCAGCCGCTGCTCGACGAGACGACGTCCTCCAGCGGCGCCTCCGAGAGCAGGCCGGCGACCGGCAGCGCCAGTTCCGCGCGGACCCCGCCGTCCTCCACGACGACCTCGCCGCCGCCGATCTCGGTCAGGCGGCGGACCGCGCGCGCCATGTCGTGGTCGTCGACGCCGACGAGGACGATGTTGTGCGCGTCGTGCGAGAAGGTCGAGGCGAGCGCACCGGAGCGAAGCCCGAAGCCGCGCACGAGGCCGACCGCCATCCGTCCGGTTCCGAGATGCCGCTCGACGACCGCGATCTTCGCGAGGTCGCGCTCCGGGTCGGCAACGATGTGCCCGTCGTCGACCTTGGGCTCGTCGACGAGCGACTCCGTGACGATCTGGCCCGGAACGACGCCGATCACGCGCGCCTGCCCGCCTTCCCACGGAATCGCGAAGTCGCGCGCGGCAACGTGCCGGACGCGCACGCTCTGCTTCACCCACTCGGGCACCTCGGAATGCTCGATCTCGGCCGGCGGCTTCCCGCGTTTGAGCACCGTCTCGGGGATGAAGCTCTCGAGGTCGGGGAGCAGGAGCAGGTCGGCCTGGTAGCCGGGCGCGATTGCGCCCAGGTGCGAGAGCCGGTGCCAGGTCGCAGGGTTGAGCGTCGCCATCGCGAGCGCGTCCTCGGGCGGCACGCCCGCGGCGACCGCGTCGCGGACCATCGAATTGATGTGCCCGTCCTCGGCGATGTGCTCCGGCTCGCGGTCGTCGGTGCAGAACGCGATCCGGTGCGGGCCGAGCTCCTTCGCGAGCGGGATCAGCGCCTCGAGGTTGCGCGCGGCCGAGGCCTCGCGAATCAGGAGCCACATTCCGGCGCGCAGGCGCTCGCGGCCCTCCTCGATCGTGACCGCCTCGTGGTCGGAGTAGATCCGCGCGGCCGCATAGGCGTTCAGCGACTTCCCGAGGACGCCCGGCGCGTGGCCGTCGACGTGCTCCGCGCCCGGGAGGGCGAGCTTCTCGAGCTCGTGCGGGTCGCCGGAGACGACGCCGGGGAAGTTCATCATCTCGGCCAGGCCGATCACGCGCCGCCGCCGCATCAGGCCCTCGAGGTCGCCGGCGGTGAACGGTCGGCGGGGTGACTCGAACGTCGACGCGGGCACCGACGACGACGCCATCACGTAGACGTCGAGCGGCAGCCGCGCGCAGGCGTCGAGGAGCCAGTGGACGCCGTCGGTGCCGAGGACGTTCGCGATCTCGTGGGGGTCGACGACGACCGTCGTCGTCCCGAGCGGGAGCACGAGCCGCGCGAACTCGTGGAAGAGGAGCTTCGAGGTCTCGAGGTGCATGTGCGCGTCGACGAACCCGGGGACGACGTAACGGGCCGACGCGTCGAGGGTCTCCTTGCCTTCGTAGTCGCCGAGTCCCGCGACGTGCTCGTCGACGACCGCGACGTCGGTCTCGAGCCACTCGCCCGTGAAGACCGAGAGCACCCGGCCGCCGCGAACGACGAGATCGGCGGGTTCGTCACCCCGCGCCACCGCCAGCCTTCGTGCCAGGTCCATCGCATGCGACGATAACCCGCGTGGACGTGCTGACTCCACGAACACTCGAGGAAGCGCTGGCGCTCAAGGCTGAACGACCCGATGCCGTCCCGATCCAGGGCGGAACCGACGTGATGGTCGAGCTCAACTTCGACCGGGCTCGCCCGCCGGCGCTGCTGAACCTGAACGAAGTCGCGGAGCTGCGCGGCTGGTCACGCGACAACGGGACGCTGCGGCTCGGCTCCGGCCTGACGTACACCGAAGCGATGCAACTGGCGGAACCGTTGCGGGCCCTCGCCGAAGCGTCGCGGACCGTAGGTGGCCCGCAGATCCGCAATCGCGGCACCATCGGCGGCAACCTCGGAACGGCCTCACCGGCGGGCGACGCGCTGCCGCCGCTTCTCGTCTACGGCGCCAGGGTCGAGCTGGCGAGCTCCTCGGGCTCACGGACGCTGCCGCTCGCGGAGTTCCTCGTCGGGCCGAAGCAAAGCGCGCTCGAAGACGACGAGTTGATCGTCGCCGTCCACCTGGAAGCTCCGAGCTCGCGCCAGACGTTCATGAAGGTCGGGCCGCGGAACGCCATGGTGATCGCGGTCGTCTCGCTCGCGGTGCTGGTCGACGAGGCGCGTGGCGAGGTGCGGGCGTCGTACGGCTCCGCCGGCCCCGTACCCGGCCTGGTGACGGTTCCACTCGACGAGAGCGACGACTTGCCGGAGCGGGTCGCCGAGGCGGCGACCCCGATCGACGACGTTCGTGGCACCGCGACGTACCGGCGCCACGCACTCCGCGTCCTGACCGCCCGAGCGCTCGTGCGGTGCCTGACGTGAAGATCACGTTGCGTGTCAATGGCGAGCAGCACGAGGTCGACGTCTGGGAAGGCGAGAGTCTCCTCTTTGCCCTTCGCGAGGGGCTCGGGCTCCCCGGCTCGAAGAACGCGTGCGAGCAGGGCGAGTGCGGCTCCTGCTCGGTCGTCCTCGACGGCGAGCTCGTCTGCTCGTGCCTGGTGCTCGCCGCGCAGGCCGACGGCCACGACGTCGTCACCGTGGAGGGCCTGGCGCGGGACGGCGAGTTGCATCCGGTGCAGGAGGCCTTCGCCGAGACCGGGGCCGTGCAGTGCGGCTTTTGTACGCCCGGCCTGATCGTCGCGACCGTCGACCTGCTCGCCCGCAACCCCGACCCGAACGACGACGAGATCCGCGAAGCTCTGTCCGGCAACCTCTGCCGCTGCACCGGCTACGCAAAGATCTTCGACGCCGTCAGATTGGCCGCCTCACGCGCATGAGCACGACCGCGCGCAGGCTTGAGCTCGGACGCGTCGGAGAGAGCGTTAGGCGCGTCGATGCGATCCCGAAGGTCGCCGGCGAGTTCGCGTATTCGAGCGACCTCTCGGCGGCGGGGATGCTCTGGGGCCACACGCTGCGGAGCCCTCACGCGCACGCGCGGATCCTCGAGATCGACCTCGGCGAGGCGCTGAAGATGCCCGGCGTCCACGCGGTTCTCACCCACGAGGACGTCCCGGGCGCGAAGACGTACGGTCTCGAGTTCGCGGACCAGCCGGTGCTCGCGAGCGACCGCGTCCGCTACTTCGGCGAGCCGGTCGCGCTGGTCGCGGCGGAGCACCCGGAGCAGGCGCGGCGCGCCGCCGAGAGGATCAACGTCGAGTACGAGCCGCTCGAGCCCGTCGTCGATCCCGAGCGCGCGACCGAGCAGGAGCCGCTGCACGAGGAGAGCCCGACCGCCGGCCACGGCTTCCGCGAGGACGACCGCCCGAACGTCCTCCGCTCGATCGTGATCCGCCACGGTGAACCTGATGCGGAGGCCGACGTGAGCGTCAGCGGCATCTACGAGCTGGGCATCCAGGACCAGGCGTTCCTCGGCCCGGAGTCCGGGCTCGCCGTCCCGGACGGCGACGGCGGCGTCGACATCTACGTCGCGACCCAGTGGCTCCACGTCGACCGCGACCAGATCGCGCCGTGCCTCGGGCTCGAGAAGGACCAGGTGCGGATCCACCTCTCCGGCGTGGGCGGGGCCTTCGGCGGGCGCGAGGACCTCTCGATGCAAATCCACGGCGCGCTGCTCGCCCTCCACACGAACCGGCCGGTGAAGATCGTCTACACGCGCGAGGAGTCCTTCGTCGGCCACGTCCACCGGCACCCGGCGAAGATCTGGATGGAGCACCGGTCGACGCGGGCCGGGCGGCTCGTCTGCATTCGCGCCCGGATCCTGCTCGACGGCGGCGCGTACGCCTCGAGCTCGGCGGCCGTGACCTCCAATGCGGCGTGCTTCGCCTGCGGCCCCTACAAGGTCGACAACGCGCTGATCGAGTCGACGTGCGTCTACACGAACAACCCGCCCTGCGGCGCGATGCGCGGGTTCGGTGCGGTGCAGGCCTGCTTCGCGCACGAGGCGCAGATGGACAAGCTCGCCGCCGAGCTTGCGATCGATCCCGTCGAGCTGCGGCTCTTGAACGCGCTCGGGCCAGGCGACACGCTTCCGACGGGCCAGAAGGTGAGCGGCTCGCTTCCGGTCACGGACGTGATCCGGCGGGCGGCCGAGCTGCGCCCGCCGGAGCCCGAGGAGCTGCCGCGCGACCCGATCCGGCTTCCGGGCGGGGCAGGGAACACGACCCACGGCCAGGGGGTGAAGCGTGGGGTCGGCTTCGCGGTCGGCTTCAAGAACGTCTGCTACTCGGAGGGCTTCGACGACTCGTGCGCCGCGCGCGTCCGCCTCTGGCTGGGCAGGGACGAGGAGCTCACCGCGGAAGTCCAATGCGCCGCCGCGGAGGTCGGCCAGGGCGTGACGAACGTGATCCTCCAGGTCGCGCAGACCGAGCTCGGCACCGAGAACGTCACACTCGCGCCGGGCTCGACATCAGGCGTGGAGTCGGCCGGGTCGGCCTCGGCGTCGCGTCTGACCTGGATGGCCGCGGGCGCGGTGCGGCTCGTGTGCCAGGATGCGCTCGCCGAGTTGCGCGAGTCGGGCCGCAAGGAAGTCGACGTCGAGCGCACCTACCACCACACGCGCACCGCGCCGCTGGACCCGGAGACCGGGCAGGTCAAGGGCGACCGCGTGCACGTCGCCTACATCTGCGCCGCGATGCGCGTCGTCGTCGAGGTCGACGTCGAGCTCGGCCTCACGCGCGTCGTCTGGATCGGCGCGGCGCAGGACGTCGGCCGCGCGATGAACCTACAGGCCGTCTACGGCCAGATCGAGGGCGGCACCGCGCAGGGCCTCGGCCTCGCGCTGATGGAAGAGATCCAGACCCGCGACGGGCTGATCACGAACGCGAGCTTCACGGACTACCTGATCCCGACGACGCTGGACATGCCGCCGGTCGAGGCAGAGCTCGTCGAGGAGGAAGAGCCCCACGCGCCCTACGGAGCGAAGGGCGTCGGCGAGCCGCCGACGGTCGTCTCGACAGCCGCGATCGTCTCGGCACTTCGCGACGCGACCGGCCGCGAGCTGGCCCGCGTGCCAGTTAGGCCGGACGAGATCGTCGGGCTCTGACGCGGGGGCTGACCGCTAGCGCTTCAAGGTCAGTGCGGCGCCGACCGCGAGCAGCACGAAGCCGAACACTCGGGCCCAACCGAGGCCGACTCGCTCGACGCCGAACAGGCCGTACCGGTCGATCACGGCCGCGCTGACGAGGTTGCCGGCGATCACGGTCGCGACCGTCGCCGTCACGCCGATCCGCGGCGGCCCGACGGTGATCGCGAACACGATGAAGACGCTCATCACGCCGCCGAGCCAGAGCCACGCCGGCTCGTGGAGCGCGGCCCGCACTCCCGAGAAGCTCCGCTCCCAGACGAGCAGCGCGATCAGCCCGCATGCGAGCGAGACGATCACCGAGACCGCGACCGCCGGAACGATCCCAACGCGGTCGCCCAGCTCTCCCATGACGGCCGCCTGTACCGCGCCGGCCAACCCGGCAGCGCTCGCGAGGACGACCGCCACAGCCGATCCGCTCGACACGTGGCGAAGATTAGAACGGCCGCACCGGCAAAGCCGCCACGGCCTCCAAGTCGGCGTCGCAAGCGAACGCCTTATGCTCTCGCGCGTCGCCGAGAAAGGAGCCGCATGGTTCGAGTCTTCGTCCTCTACCAGCAGGAGCCGGAAGCCGGCCGGTACGAGCAGCACGCCGAGCTCTGCCGCAAAGTGCCCGGCGCAACCTTCCGCCACGGCCGCGTCTTCGGGGCGCCGATGGGCGAGCCGCTGTACCGGTACTACGCCGAGTGGGAGTTTCCGGACATGGGCGCCTTTCAGGCGGCGGCAGGTAGCGACGAGTTCATGGCGACCGGCAAGGACGCGATGGAGATGGGCGGCACGTTCCACGTCCAGTTCGCCGAGGTCGAGTGAGCGAGCAGCAGCCTGACGCGCCGAAGCCGCTCGCGCCCGAGGAGCTCGGCTTCGAGCGGATCGTCTACGAGAAGGCGCCGCCGAGGGCGACGATCACGCTCAACCGGCCCGACGTGCTGAACGCGTTCGACTTCCGGATGCTGCGCGAGCTCGCGCGGGCCTGCGAGGACGCCTCCTGGGACGACGAGATCCGCGTCGTCGTGCTCACCGGCGCCGGGCGCGCCTTCTGCGTCGGCGCCGACCTGCGCGCTTGGGCAGAGGACTACCTCGGGAAGCCCACCGAGTACTGGAAGTGGTTCGGCGCGTTCAAGGACGCGCACGACCGGCTGCGCGAGATCGGAAAGCCGACTGTTGCGCGCATCAACGGGATCGCGGTCGGCGGCGGCAACGAGCTGCAGATGGCGTGCGACCTCGCTGTGATGGTCGATGCCGCGTTCATCAGGCATGTCGGGCCCGAGCACGGCTCGGTTCCCGCGGGTGGGGCGACCCAGTGGCTGACGATCATGGTCGGAGACCGGCGAGCCCGCGAGATCGTCCTGATGTGCGAGGAGATCCCGGCGGCGCAGGCCGCCGAGTGGGGGCTCGTCAACTGGGCGGTGCCCGCCGTGCAGCTCGACGCGATGGTGGACGAGGTCGTCGAGAGCCTCGCGCGCAAGCTCCCGCAGTCGACGCGCTACGCGAAGCAGCACCTCAACTTCTGGCGCGACCTCGCGTGGCACGAGACGATTAACCACGCGCGTGACTGGCTCGCGCTCTCAATGGCGACCGAGGAGCCGCGCCGCGCGATCGAGAAGTTCCTCGAGCGCAAGTGAAGATGCCCTGAGCGGGTTCGCGCGTTTACTCGAGCCGCCGCGCCTGCGGACGCTCGAGACGGACGAGGAGCGCCGGGCCACGTGGCTGGAGGTGTTCCTCGACCTGGTCTTCGTGGCCGCGATCGCCGAGGTCGCGCTCGTCCTCAGCAACGATCCCACTGCGGCCGGGTTCGGGCGCTACCTCGCGCTCTTCGTGCCGATCAACTGGGCGTGGGCCGGCTTCACGTTCTACGCGACCCGGTTCGACACGGACGATCTCGTCTATCGGCTCCTGACCCTCCTCGGCATGTTCGCCGTCGCCGCGCTTGCCAGCACCGTTCCTGACGCCCTGCACGGCGGGCAGAACAGCTTCGTCCTGGCGTACGTCGTGGTCCGGATGATCCTGGTCGTCCTGTACGCGCGCGTGTACCGTCACGTCGCCGCCGCGCGGCCGCTTGCGAGCTGGTTCATGCTCATGTTCGGCCTCGCCGTCGTCGTCTGGCTGATCTCGCTGGCAGTGCCCGCGCCGGGGAAGTACGTGCTGTGGGCGGTCGCGCTGGTGCTCGAGCACGTGGCCCCCATCCGCGCGTGGCGGCTGATTCGATCCGCCCCGATCCATCCGGCGCACATTCCCGAACGCTTCGGCCTGCTCGTGATCATCGTGCTCGGAGAGGCGGTGATCGCGGTGGTGCTCGGCACGGCGACCGTCAGCTGGACCGCGCTCTCCGGCACCACCGCGTTTGCCGGTTTCCTTTCGGCGGCCTCGATCTGGTGGCTGTACTTCGGCTTTCTGGACACGTCCGGAGCCGTCAACCGGAACGTTCTGAGCGGGATCACGTTCGTGTACTCCCACTACTTCGTAACGGCCGGTATTGCGGCGTTCGGCGTGGGTGTCAAGCTGGCGATCCTTTCCGCCGCGCCGGGCCCGAGCGACGACGACATCGGCTGGATCGCCGCAGCCGGGACGGCCATCTGCATGGGAGGCCTGGCGGCGATCCAACTCGCGACGCCGCCGACGATCTTCGACGTGGACGTCGCGCTCAGGATCGCCACGGCGGTCGTGGCCGCCGGGCTGATAGGCCTCTCGCAGTTCGTCTCGCCCGTGCTGGTCCTCTGGCTCCTGGCGGCCGCGCTCGTCGCGCAGGTCGTGATCGAGCTCGCGCGCCACGAGGAGCGGCACGCACCCGGGCTGCCGAAACCGGTCTAGTCGAGCTCGGCAGGGACGAGCTCGAGCTCGAGCTCGCGTCCCTCGCGCAGGATCCGGAGGGGCACCTTCGCGCCGATCCGCTCCACCACCATCAGCCGCTGGATGTCGTTCACGTCGGAGACCGGCGCGCCGTCGAGCTCGACGATCAGATCCTCGGGCCGCAAGCCCGCATTCGCCGCCGGGGTGCCCTCGACGACCTGCACGACCTCGACGCCTGCCTCGCGGCCGAGCCGGCGCGCTAGGCGTGGAGGCAGCGGGCGCGTCCCGCCGGCAATGCCCAGATAGGCCCGCCGGAAGCGGCCCTCGGTCATCAGGGCCGCGACGATCTTCCGCGTCGCCTCGTTCACCGGCACGGCGAGACCGAGGCCGACACCGGCGACCGCCGTGTTGATCCCGACGACGCGGCCGGTCCCGTCGGCGAGGGCGCCGCCGGAGTTGCCGGGATTCAGCGCGGCGTCGGTCTGGATGACGTTGTCGACGACGCGGCCGCTCTGGGTCGCGAGCGAGCGGCCGAGCGCGGAGATCACGCCGGCGGTGACGGAGCCCGCGAAGCCGTTCGGGTTCCCGATCGCGACGACGAGCTGGCCGACACGAAGCCGCTCGGCGTCCCCGAGCTCGGCGGCCGTGAGGTCCTGCGCGTCGGCGCGCAGCACGGCCAGGTCCGAGTGCGGGTCCGCGCCGACGACTACGAACCCGAGCTCGCGCCCGTCGACGAAGGACGCGCGGCCTTTGCCGCTACGCGCGACCACGTGGGCCGAAGTGAGCATGAACCCGTCCGGCGTGATCACGACTGCGCTGCCGCCGCCGTTCCTCCGTCCGTGCCTCACCCGGAGGTTCGCCACCGACGGCGCAAGTCGCTCTGCGACGGCGACCACCGCGTTCGAGTAGGCGTCAAGGGCCTCTTCGTCCGACGAGATGAACGTCAGCTCGGCCATGTGCCGAAGCTAGCAACCGGGTTGTAGGCTGCGACGGCATGGCCGACGTCGAGACCAGCCGCGACGGAGCGGTGCTCACGATCACGCTCAACCGGCCCGACGTCCTCAACGCCTTCACGCGCGGGATGCACAAGGCCTTCGCGAGCGCGCTCGAGGAGGCAGGGGCCGCCGAGGTCCGCGCCGTGGTCATCACTGGCGCGGGCCGCGGCTTCTGCGTCGGCCAGGACCTGACCGAGTTCCGAGAGGCCTCGGGCGACATCGCGTCGCACCTCGAGCACAACTACCACCCGAACATCCGCGCGATCCGCGCGCTCGAGAAGCCGGTCATCGCCGCAATCAACGGCCCGGCGGCCGGTGCGGGGCTCTCACTCGCGTGCGCGTGCGACCTGCGGATCGCCGCCGACGACGCAACGTTCGTGCCGGCCTTCGTCAGCATCGGCCTCATCCCTGACTCGGGCGGCACGTACTTCGTCCGCCGACTCCTCGGGACCGCACGCGCGTTCGAGCTCTTCGGAACGGGACGCCGCCTGACCTCCGCGGAGGCGCAGGCCTGGGGCCTCGTGAACGAGGTCGTCGAGTCGGCGAGCCTGGCCACGCGGGCGGCCGAGCTCGCAGCCGAGCTGGCCGCGCTGCCCACCCGCGCAGTGGGGATGACGAAGCGGCTCTTCGATCATGCCGAGCACGCGACCCTCGAGGAGCAGCTCGCGCTCGAGGCGAAGCTTCAGGCCGAGGCGACGCAGACGGCCGACTTCCGCGAGGGCGTCGCGGCGTTCCTCGAGAAGCGGGCGCCACGCTTCGAGGGATCCTGAACCCCGGATAGGATCGGTCGCATGGAAACCACGAGCACTGCCACAACCGCGCAGCAACACCCCATCCGCCTCGTCGTCAACGACGACCTGCAGCGCAACCGTTTGACCGTCTTCTTCCGGCTGATCCTCGCGATCCCCCTCATCTTCTGGCTCCTCCTCTGGGCGGTGATCGCGATGCTCGCTTACATCGTGAACTGGTTCGCGACGCTCTTCATGGGCCAGTCGCCCGACGGGCTGCACCGCTTCCTGGCCACGTTCCTGCGGTTCGGGACGCACGTGCGTGCGTACTGCTTCCTGATCGCCGACCCCTACCCCGGCTTCACCGGCAAGCCCGGCAGCTACCCGATCGATCTCGAGGTCGATCCGCCGGCGCGGCAGAACCGCCTGACCGTCTTCTTCCGGTTCATCCTTGCGATCCCGGCGCTCTTCCTCACGCAGATCCTCTCCAACCTCTCGAACCTGCTCGCCATCTTCAGCTGGTTCATCGCCCTCGTCACTGGGCGTGTGCCTGAGGGCCTGAGAAATTTCGCGGCGCTCGCGCTCCGGATTGAGACGCAGACATGGGGATACCTGTTGCTCCTCACCGGGCGCTACCCGAGCTTCAACGTCGGCATCGAAGCATAACGCGTAACCGATCGGTTACACTTCGTCGCGATGGCGACGGAAGGTCACTGCTCGGTCCGGCTCACGCGCCGGTACGCGGAACCTCCACCGGAGGTCTGGGCGGCGCTCACCGAGCCGGAGTCGCTTGCGCGATGGCTCAGGCCCGGCTTCGACGTTCCGCGGACCGAGGTGGAGTCGGGCCGCATCTTGGAGCTCGACTGGCGGCCGCCCGGGGAGGAGCCCTCGGTCGTCCGCATCGAGCTCACCCCCGACGGCGCGGGGACGGTGCTCATGCTCGACCACGCCCGCATCGATGCGCGCGTCGGCATGCAGGCGATGCGGTTCTGGTTCGGCGCACTGGAACGGTTCCCGCTGGCGGCCCGAACATGAAGGCCCTCGAGGCGCTTGCCGATCCGACGCGACGCACGATCGTGGAGCTGCTGGCGGAGCAAGACCGGACCGCCGGCCAGCTGGCCGCGAGCTTCTCGACGAGCAGGCCCGCGGTCTCGCGGCACCTTCGGGTCCTGCGCGAGCACGGGCTCGTTCAGGCCCGCGCGCAGGGTCGGGAGCGGGTCTATTCGCTCGAGCCAGAGCCGCTGGCCGAGCTCGACGAGTGGCTGTCGCGCTATCGCACGTTCTGGACGAACCGGCTCGATGCGCTCGGCGTCGAGCTGCGACGACGACGAAAGGAGCAATGCTGATGCAGGTCGTGACGCCGTATCTGCTGTACGAGGACTGCGAGGCGGCGCTGGACTTCCTGGCGAGCGCCTTCGGGTTCGAGGAGACGCTCCGCTACACCGGCGAGGGCGGTTACGTGAACCACGCCGAGATGGCCGTTGGCGACGGGGGCCGCATCTACATGGGTGACCCAGGCGACCAGTACAAGAACCCGAAGCGGCTCGGGCAGGAGACGGTCGGCCTCTACGTCGAGATCGACGAGGACGTCGACGCGCTTTGCGAGCGAGCCCGCAAGGCGGGGGCGACGATCACTGAGGAGCCGGTCGACCAGGAGTACGGGCACCGTCGCTTCACCGCCGAGGACCTCGAGGGGCACGTCTGGTTCTTCGCGCGCCCACTGAAGCAGGTCGCACCCGAGGAGTGGGGCGCACAGGTGGCCGGCTAGTCAGAACTCGCGCTGCCCCAGCGCGAACGTCAGCGCCAGGTGCACGGCCACTGCGGCCGCCAGCACCAGGGCGAGCACGGTGCGGTCGGCGTCGAAGAGCGCGGCCACGGCCGACCCGAAGACGAGGAGCTCTACGACGAGCCGCCAAGGGTCGTGGACCCGGCGCGTCGCCTTCGGCGCCACCCACCGTCCCCAGACGGCCGCGATCGCGAGCGGCGCTGTCACGACGAGCACCCAGTGCAGTACGCCGCCGTGTTCGCTCCAGCTCCAGTAGGCCACAGCAGCGAGCGCAGAGAGCTCCAGCAGGAACCGGAGGCCGTCATTGGCGGGACGCACGGTTAGAGCGTCTTGAACTGCTCGAACGGCTGCCGGCAGCTGTTGCAGTAGCGCAGCGAGCGGCACGGGGTCGGCCCGAAGATGTTCTCGAGCTTCGTGTCGCGCGAGCCGCAGTACGGGCAGCGGAAGGCGTTCGACTCGAGCTGGACGAGCGTCGGCGTGCCCTCGGCGCGCGCCGGTGGGGCGAAGCCTGACTCGCGCAGCTTCGCGCGGCCCTCCGGCGTGATCCGGTCAGACGACCACGCGTCCTCGGTGATGACGCGGACGTCGGGCTCTACGCCGAGCTCGCGGATTCGCTCTGCCATCGCCTCCTGCATCACCTCGAGCGCCGGGCAGCCGAGGAAGGTCGGCGTGAAGTCCACGCGCACGCGGCCGTTCTCGACCGCGACGTCCCGTACGACACCGAGCTCGACGAGCGAGATCACCGGGATCTCGGGATCCGGGATCTCGGCGAGCGCCTCCCAGACGCGCTCCGCGGTTAAGACGGCCGCACGGGCAGAGCCCGCGCGGCCTCTACTGTCCGCGCCTCCGAGTCGGCGCCTTACCACTTCGTCCCCGCCGGCTGCGAGCGACGGACCTCGGTCATCTCCCCCCAGAGTTCGGCGAGCTCCTCGCTGTGGCCGTCGCGCGCATCGACCAGCGGGCGAAGCTCGTCGAGGGCTGCCTGGAAGCGCGCCTCGCTCTGCAGCCGGTCGAACCACATCTGCGCGTGCATCCGGTGGTAGGTCTCCTCGCGGTCGATCTTTTCGGCGAGGCCGGCGAGCTCGGGGTCGTCCGAGGCTTTCAACCGCTCGAGCCGCGCCGCGTCCGCCTGTTCGTAGAGGTAGTGCCGTGCGATCGTGTGCTCCCAGTCCGGTAGGCGAAGCTCGACGAGCCGCGAGCAGCGGTACTCGTCGGGCTGGCGGTCGAACGCGAGCTCATCGGCGGTCGTGCCGAGGTCGCGCGCCGCGAGCTCGTATAGCGCTCGCGCGTGTCCGATCTCGTTCTGTGCGATCGACGAGAAGGCGACGTCTTCCTCGAGGAACGGCGCGATCCCCGTCCACTCGGAGTCGCGCCAGCCGAGGATCAGCTCGTCGTCCGCGATCTCGAGGAGCAGCTGTGCCCGCTCGTCGTTCACCTTCGGCTCGCTCCCGTGGGGGAAACCATGTTTCCCCCACGAGCCCCCTTCTTCTTCCGAGTTCGCCTCGGCTCCGCCTCGGACTCCAGGCGGGGGAACCTCCCGGTTCCCCCCTTCCCCCTCCACCGTGGCGGCTCGGTGATGCTCATTCGACCTCGCGCCGATTGGCGGTGCCGGCGCGCTCACGCGCCTCCCTCAGCTTCTCTTTCAGCGGATACCCGTCGACGCGGTGGTAGTTCCGGTTCAGCTCGTCGACGAAGTCGTCGATCTCGTGCACGGCTTCGCGCGGGACCACCCAGAGGGCCGTCGACTCGCCGCGCCGGCCGTACTGCTCGCGTGCGTACCACTCCGCGAAGCGCTCGTCGGGCGCCTCGATCGAGCCCGCGTGCTGGAACGCCTGGCCCTTGCGTTCCTGGCGAAAGACCTCGTAGATCACGCCGCGAGCAACACGGACCGCACCCAGGCCGAGTTCTCGCGCGCGCACCGGCGAAGGTCGAGCCGGTCCTCGGTCTTCGGCCCGTGCCCGGTGACGACGTGCATGAGCTCGTCCCAGTCGGGCTCGGTGAAGTGCCAGCGCCCGGTCTTTTCGTCCTTGCGCAGCTTCGGGTCGGGCACGGTCAGCCCGAGCTCCCAGATCTGCGGCACGTAGCCGTCGAGGAACTGCTGCCGCGCCTCATCGTTCCCCTGGCTCTTGATCCGCCAGACGTACATCGGGTCCTCGTCGGCCGGGATCGGATTCCCGTGGAACTGCATCAGCGGCCCCCACCAGCGGTTGAGCGCCTCCTGCACGAGCTCGCGCTGGTCGTCGGTGCCGAGCATCATCGTCAGGATCACGTCGCGCCCGTGGAGGATGTGGAACGACTCCTCCCAGCAGATCTTCTTCATGATCCGCGCGTAGGGGGCGTACGAGCACTTGAGCAGCGCCTTCTGGCTGATGATCGCGGCCGCGTCGACGAGCCAGGCGATGACGCCCACGTCGCCCCAGGTCTTCGTCGGGTAATGGAAGACGTTGTGGAACTTCGACTTGCCCGAGATCAGGTCGTCGAGGCACTGCTCGCGGGGCTTGCCGAGGTCTTCCACCACGCGGTAGATCAGCTGCGCGTGACCGACCTCGTCCTGCACCTTCGCCGTGAGGGCAAGCTTGCGCTGAAGCGTCGGGGCGCGCAGGATCCACTCGCGCTCGGGGAGCACGCCCATCAGCTCGGAGTTCCCGTGCATCTCGATGAACTTGCGCAGGCGCGCGCGGTACTCGTCCGGCATCCAGTCGTCGGTCTCGACCTGGCCGCCCGACTGGACGTACTCGAGGAATTCGTCTTCGCGCGCCATACCGAACGGTCGTTAGGGTACCAACGTGTCCGCCAGGCGCACGGAGCTCACGCGGCAGGCCGCGCGGCTGTTCGCCGAGAAGGGCTACCACGGCACGTCGATCGGCGAGATCGCGGAGGCGCTCGGCGTCCAGAAGGGCTCGCTCTACGCCCACATCCAGTCGAAGCAGGACCTGCTCTACGAGACGATGCTCGAGGGCGCACGGGCCTTTCACGCCGGCCTCGACGCGATCCCGGACGAGCCCGCCGCGACCGAGAAGATCCGGCTCGCGCTGCGCTCGCACCTGCGCGTCGTCGCCGACCAGCTCGACGTCGCAACGGTGTTCGTCCAAGAGTGGCGGTACCTCGAGGGCGAGCGGCGGGACGAGATCCTCGGCGAGCGCCGGCGCTACGAGGAGCGGATCCGGGCGCTCTTTCGCGAGGGCCGCGAACTCGGCGAGCTCCGCACCGATCTCGACGATGCAACGGCGGCGTTGCTGGCGCTTTCAGCCGCGAACTGGGCATACACGTGGCTCCAACCCGGCCGCGACACCGACGAGCTTGCGGACCGGTTCTACGCGCTCCTGATCGAGGGAATGCGTGGTTATGCGACGCCTGACTGACCCGTCAATCGGGTTTGAAAGCAGTAAAGGCCGGTAACGCAAGGCGCTGACCCGCCCAGTTTTCTTAAGGAGCGCCCCCATGCGTCTGAAGTTGCTGGCCCTCTGCGTCCTGCCCGCGGCCGTCGTCTTCTTCGCCGCCGCAGCGCAGGCCGACACCGGAACGTTCAGCGGCAGCATCACGCCGACCGCCTGCGGACCGTTGCACCCGATCAGCGTCGCGGCAGGCGAGACGACGATCGATGTCGCCGCCGCAGCAACGGTCTCTGCGAACGACATCACGATCGAGCTCTTCGACCCGGCCGGCAACCACGTCGCGCACGGCGACTCGCTCACGAGCCCGGAGTCGATCCACTACGCGAGCTCCGATCTCCCGCCGGGAACCTGGAACGCGCAGGTCTGTCCGTTCTCGGGGGGCGTGATCGCGCAGCCGTACACTTACACCGGCACGTTCGCCACGAGCAGCGGCTCTCCCGTGGGTGTGCTGGGGTCCGGTCAAGGCGGCACGTCTGCCGCGCCGACGCCGACGTACGTCGCCGGCAAGCTCGTCTTCAGCCCGGCGACGGTGGCCGACTCGCAGCGCACGGAGGGCGAACCGCTCAACTACTACGACCAGAAGGGCAACTATTGGGAGTCTGGGCCATGGGGGACGACGACCCAGAACTCGTTCATGGCCCGCTCGACCGACAACGGCCTCTCGTTCCACAACGACAGCCCGGTCGGACTCAGGCCTGATGCGCCTCCGGGCGGCGGCGACACGGACGTCGTCGACGACGACCAGGGGAACGTGTACTTCGTCGACCTCGAGGCGTTGATCAACCTCAGCACTGCGGTCTCGAACGACAACGGCAACAACTGGCGCAAGAACCCGCTGGCCGTGCAGAACACCGCAGTGGATCGGCAGTGGTTCGCGATGGACAACGGCACGACCTCGTCGGCGGCGGACAACACCATCTTTCTCGCGTTCCACGAGGCGGAAGTCGGGACGTTCATCTACTCGAGCCCGGGCTCGACGGGCCCGAACGACCCAGTCGGCGGCCTCGTTTGGCAGAACTCCAGCGCCAACGCGCCGTCGCCGCTCGCGTCCGACACGACCTGTGGGCAGCTCCGCTTCGACACCGTCCACCGCAACCTCTATTACGCCTGCAACGTCGGCGACCACGTCCGCATGACAATCGGGCACGTCGCTCCGGGACAGCGCACCGGGATCGTCTACCGGAACGTGAGCCTGCCACGCTCGCCTGGTGGCGGCGGCCCCGGCCACCTCTTCCCGGCGGCCGCGGTCGATCAGGGCGGGAACGTCTACGCGGCCTGGGTCGACACCGCCGACAACGGCGTCTACTACTCGTATTCGACCGACCAGGGCTCGACGTGGAGCGTGCCGGCCAAGGTCAACACCTCGCCGTCGAACACCAACGAGTTCCTGTGGGCGCAGACCGGCGCGGCCGGAACGCTGGCGCTGGCGTGGTACGGCACCGACGCTGTCGGCCAGCCGGACTCGTTCCCGTCCTGGGCGAACGATCCGCAGGGCTCGACCTCGGTCAAATGGTGGGGCTACGTGGCGGTGATCTCTAACGCGGCGTCGCTTGCGCCGAGGATCGCCCAGCAGCGCTTCACGGAGAAGCCGATGCATTACGGGCAGATCTGCAACCAGGGGATCGGGTGCTCGACGACCGGCGGTGACCGCCAGATGGCGGACTTCTTCGGGATCACCTACGACCCGAGCGGCGCCATCCGGATCGTCTACAACGACACGACCAACCAGCACAACGGGGCGGCCCTCTACGAGGTCCGGCAGCTGCAGGGTAAGACCCCGAAAGGCGGCTCAGTCAACAGGGCCGTCCCGAACAACCCGATGACCGACGCGACCGGCGACGCGCAGTGGCCCCATTACTCGCCGACCGGCGCCGGCCCGAACTTCTCGCAGCTCGACCTCACGAACCTGCAGCTGAGCCAGCCGAGCTCGAGCACACTCCGCGTGCGGATGACCGTGAGCAACCTCGCGTCGCTTGCCGCCCCGCCCGGCAAGACGAGCGCCGTGTGGCTCACGCGCTTCCAGGCGCTCTCGCTCGGGGACTTCGGGGAGGAGAGCTACCGGATCTTCTACGTCGGCGCCGAGTCGACCGGCGGTCTCACGCCGCAGTACTTCGCCGGCTCGACGACGTGCACGAACTCGACCCCGCAGAACTGCAAGCTCCTCGAGTACCCGCGGCAGATGGCTGCGACCGGGAAGGTCTGCGGGAACACGATCCAGGTCGACGTCCCCGTGAACGGCGGCTTCGGCGTCGGCCTTCCGCTCGGGAGCACGCTCTACAGCGTGACCGGCCTCACGTTCGGGCGGAACAACGACTCGATCGAACTCTACGACGACGTCGATGCGACACCGTCGTTCGATTACGCCGTCGGCGGCCCGGCGGTGGGCGGAGCCGCCTGCTAACGGGGCGTCAGCGGAGCGCTACGAGCTCGGTGCGAAGCCGGGCTCGTAGCGCACCCGCGCTTCGCGCTGGACTTTCGCGACGAACGCCTTCATGACACGTAGCCGCTCGCCCGAGAGCTCCCGCGGGCTCATCGCCTTCACTCGGCGGGTCACCTTCCGGAAGAGGTGCTCGTAGAAGAGCTGCGCTTCGATCGAGTCGTGCGCGAACGAGTCGCCGCTCTGCTCCTGCTCCTCCGAAACGGCCGCCGCGAGCCGCTTCGAGATCTCGTCCTCGCTCACTCCGACGCCGAGCCGGTCTGCTGCCTGGCGTAGCTCCTCCCGGTAGACGAGGAGGCCGAGGAGGGCGTTCCGCTGGTGGCGGAAGACCGCGGTGCCCCCTTCCGGGAAGGGACGGCCTTCGGCCTTGGCCTCGTTGCGGAAGTGGTCGACGAGGGCGTCGAGCTGCTCCTGCGTGATCGGCTTTCCGTTGACGTGTGCGACGGCCCCCGAACCGCCGCTACCACAGCCGGCCAGCGCAAGCACGAGAAGGAGCAGCGCTCCGAGGAGAAAGGCCCGCCGCCGGCTCCAGAAGCCGTCCGCGCCCTCCTCGAGCAGGTGTGCCTCGCTCGCCCGGACGCGGATCGGCAGCTGTGGCTCGACGTCCTCGGCGATCTCGTCCAGCAGCGGCTCGTCCCCGTGGGCCACCGTCAGGTGGGGGATCACGGTGTCGTGCTCGCCTTCGTAGGGCGGGTATTCCGGCCACTCCGCGGCGATCGCCTCGGTCAGGCGGAGGAACGGCTCGGACGGCTCGGGCGCCAGGTAGAGGATCTCTTGCTGGAAACGCTCCGTCCGTCGCAGGACGAACTCGAACGGCTCGGCCTCGCCGGCGATGGCCCCGAGCCGCTCCTCCACCTTCTCGTCGATCTCCTCCGCGGGGACGAACGGATAGAGCAGAGTCACGTGGGCCGGCACGCCGAGCGGCCCGTCATACGTGTGCTGCCGGCGCCACTCGTCGACGACGGGCGCTGCCTCCGGAACCTCGACCACAACTGCACTTTCCCTCACGGAGGGCGAGGGTCGTCGCCCTTGGCGTACGTGATTGCTTCCAGCTGCCGTCCGTCCGGGTCCCGGAAGAAGACGCCCTTCGCGATCTCGTGGTCGCGCTCCTCCCACTCGACCCCGTCTTCATCCAGACGGCGCTTGAGCTCCTCGCGCTCCTCGTCGGTGATGCGCACAGCGACATGATCGCCGGGGCCGCCGGGCTCGTGGAACGCGAACGCGGTGTTCCCCACGTATGCCATCACCGGGTGCCCCTCCGTCTTCACGAGCCGCGCCCCGAACACGCGCTCGTAGAACGAGGCGGTGCGGTCCGGATCCGGCGTCTCGAAGGCGGCGTGGTCCAGTCGTGGCATGCTCGGCGGGATTATGGAGGTCGCGCTGATCGTCAACCCGTACGCGAGCCAGGTGACCGAGGAGCGGGTGCGGGCGGTCGAGGCCGAGCTCTCGCGTGCCGGCTCCGTGACGACGGTGCTGACCGAGCGTCCGGGCCACGCGACCGAGCTGGCGACGGGGGCGGCCGATGCCGATGCCGTCGTGATCTTCTCGGGCGACGGCGGGTTCAACGAGGCGTTGAACGGGCTCGCCGGCGTCGGACCCGTCGGCTTCCTGCCCGGCGGGCACACGAACGTGCTCCCGCGGGCGCTCGGGCTTCCCCGCGATCCGGTGATTGCTGCCACAACGGTCGCCGATGCTCTCGCGCAGGGACGGGAGCGCCGGATCTCGCTGGGCCGCGTCAACGGTCGCCGGTTCGCGTTCGCAGCCGGGATCGGGCTCGACGCCGAGCTGGTCCGCCGCGTCGACAAGCTGGGCCGCGCGCTAGACGGCCGCCGACCCGGCGACCTTGCGTACGTGCTTGCGGCGACGCGTCTCGTCGGCGGAAAGCTCGGCCGGTTCGAGCCCTCGCTCGAGATCGCCGGTCTCGGCCGCGCAGCCTTCGCGCTCGTCGCGAACACCGACCCCTACACCTATGCGGGGCGGCTCGCGATCCACGTGGCGCCCGCGGCGCGCTTCGAGCTCGGCCTCGACCTGCTCGCACCCGAGCGCGTCCTGCCCCACACGATCCCGAAGCTGCTTCGCTACGCGCTGCGAGGCCGGGGCCAGACGGACGCGCCAGGCATCCGCTACGGCCACGACCTCGACCGGATCGAAATCGCCTGCGACCGACCGCTGCCGCTCCAGGCCGACGGCGAGGATCTGGGGGACGTGGAGACTGCGGTCTTCGAGGCGGAGCGGGGAGCCTTGCGCGCGCTCGTCTAGGGTTTCGCCATGACTCGCGGAGGCAAGCTCGCGGTCACCGGAACGGCCCTGATCGCCCTCCTGGCGTTGGTGGCGATCGCGACCAGGGCCCATCAGCCGGGCGGGGGCAGCGGGGCCGCGCCGTCGCGTCCGCCGATTCTGCTGGCCGAGTACGCGGCAAGCATCATGTTCGTCCTGTTCCCGCTCGGGGCGATCGTGCTCATCTGGGGCTGGTCGCTGCATCGGCGCGAGGCGCTGCTCCGGGGAGGCGGAACGTGGCGGCAGTTTCTGCTGGTCATGGCGATCGCCTTGATCTTGCTCCCCTTCAGCTTCTTCTCCGGGAAGCTCATACACCGGCACGCGCCGGCCCGGCAGCCGCCGCCGCCCGCGGTGCTCGGCAACCCCCCGAAGGAGAAGAAGGCGAAACCCTCGGCGACCGAGCCGTTTCGTTTCCAGTTTCTACCTGCGCTGGTCGTCGGCTCGCTCGTGCTGGGGCTCGCCTTCGTCGCGGGCTGGACGCTGCTCAAGCGCCGGCTCGAAGGCGACGAGTGGGAGCAGGAGGCCAAGCTCAAAGCGGCCCTCGACGAGGTCCTGGCCGACACGCTCGACGACCTGCGCGCCGAGGCGGATCCACGCAAGGCGGTGATCCGGACCTACGCGCGCATGGAGCAAACCTTTGCGGCGTACCGTGTGCCGCGCGAGGAGGCAGAGACGCCGCTCGAATACGTCGAGCGTGTGCTCGTGCGACTGAGCGTCAGCTCGTCTGCGATCAAGCGCATCACGCAACTGTTCGCGCGCGCGAAGTTCAGCCCGCACGAGATCGACGCGAGGATGAAGGACGAGGCGATCGACGCGCTCGTCGGCCTGCGCGCGGAGCTCGAGCACAAGCCCGAAGCGGCATGAGGCGAACCGTCTCCGCCATGCTCTTCCTCGCGGGCCTCGCGACGGTCGCGCTGGTCGTGCTGCGTTCCGTGGAGCCCGGCCGCGAGGACCTCGAGCTCGACATCTACGTGCTCTTCGTCGGCGCGCTCGCGCTGCTGACGGCCGTGCTCGCGGCCCAGCGCTCGATTCCGGTCTCGAAGACCTCGGCGATCGCCGAGGCGCTCGAGCGCGAGCCGCCGGAGACGTTGCGCCCACCCGACCTCGAGCGGACGGAGCGGGTCGTGGCGATGGCCACCTCGACGGCGTTCGACGTCCACTACCGGCTCAGGCCGATCCTGCGCGAGGTCGCCGAGCAGCGGCTGAACGACCGCCGCGGGATCCGGCTCGACGACGAGGCCGACGCGAAGGAAGCGCTCGGCACCGAGCTCTGGGAGGTCGTGCGGGCGGACCGCGAGCCGCCCACGAGGCGCTTCGATTCGGGGCTCGGCCCCGACGCGCTCGCGGCGGCGATCGAAAGGCTCGAACAGCTGTGACCGTTCAGGAGCTCGCCGAGCGCGCCGACCGGATCCTCGACGAGGTCGAGCGGGCGGTCGTGGGGAAGCGCGACGCGCTCGAGCTCGTGTTGCTCGGCCTCCTCGCCGACGGGCACGTCCTGATCGAAGACTTTCCGGGGCTTGCGAAGACGCTGATCGCCCGCGCCTTCTCGCAGGTCACGAGCATCGGCTTCACCCGGATCCAGTTCACGCCCGACCTGATGCCTTCGGACGTGACCGGCTCGTCGATCTTCAACCAGCGCGAAGCGGACTTCGAGTTCCGCCCCGGCCCGATCTTCACGAACCTCTTGCTCGCGGACGAGATCAACCGCGCCCCTCCGAAGACCCAGGCCGCGCTGCTCGAGGCGATGCAGGAGCGGCAGGTGACGATCGAGGGGGTCACTCGCCCGCTCGCGCCGCCGTTCATCGTGCTCGCGACGCAGAACCCGATCGAGTACGAGGGCACGTACCCGCTGCCGGAGGCGCAGCTGGACCGCTTCCTGCTGCGGCTCGGCGTCGGCTACCCGGAGCGCGAGGAGGAGTGGGACGTCCTTGAGCGGAGGCTCGAGCGCGCGGCAGACGAGATCGAGCTCGACGCGGTGGTCGGCCGCGACGAGCTCCTGGAGATGCAACAGGCCGTCGAACAGGTGCACGTCGATCGCAGCGTCGGCCTCTACATGGTCGACCTCGTGACGGCGACGCGGGGCGCCTCCGGCGTCCAGGTGGGCGCGAGCCCGCGAGGGTCCCTCGCCCTGCTGAAGCTGTCGCGCTGCCGGGCCGCGCTCGACGGCCGTGACTACGTCATCCCGGAGGACGTGAAGTCCGTCGCCGTTCCGGCGCTCGCGCACCGGATTGCCCTGCGGCCGGAGCTGTGGGTGCAGCGGCTCCGGCCGGACGACATCGTCGCGGAGCTCCTCGACCGGGTGCCGACGCCGAAGGCCGAGGCGGAGCCCGAGCGCGCGGCCGAGTGACGCGCAGCGCGACCCCGAAGCTCGGCGCCTACACCGCGCTGGCCGGGATCGGCCTGCTGGGCGCTCTCGTCGCCGGCCGGCCGGAGCTCGCAGCGTTCGCTGCTCCGTTCGCGGGCGTGCTCGTTCTCGGGCTTTCGCTCGCTCGCGCCCCGCGGGTGGACGCCATCCTGGACCTCGATCACGAGCGCCAGCTTCAGGGCGAGACTGTCGGCGCCGAGCTCGAGGTGCGCACGGACCAGCCAGTCGGCCGGCTCGAGCTCTTGCTCGATCTCCCGGCCGGCGTCGCGGCTGAATCGCCCAACCCGCAGATCGTGCGGCTCGGCTGGGACGAGCGCAGGGAGCTCGAGTACACGCTGCGCTGCGAGCGCTGGGGCGCGTACCTGATCGGCGACTTCGTGCTGCGCGCTCCGGACGCGTTCGGCCTGCTGGTGCACGAGACGACGCTGGAGCGCCGCCGGCCCTTGAAGGTCTACCCGCGCGGCGAGGTCCTGCGGAGGCTTGCCCGGCCTCGTGAGACGCAGGCGTTCGCGGGCAACCAGGTCCCGCGCTCACGCGGAGAGGGGATCGAGTTCGCCGACCTGCGCCCATTCGTGCCCGGCGACCGCGTTCGCAGAGTGAATTGGAGAGCGACCGCGCGGCGCGGCGAGCCGTGGGTGAACGAGACCCATCCCGAGCGGAACTCCGACATCGTCATCTTCGTCGACACCTTCGTCGAGGCTCGGGACGAGGACGAGGGGACGCTGGATCTCGGCGTTCGGGCCGCGTCCGCGCTCGCCGCCCACTACCTGCGCGAGAAGGACCGCGTCGGGCTCATCGCGTTCGGGGGCATCCTCAACTGGCTGACCGTCTCGAGCGGGCTCGTCCAGCTCTATCGAATCCTCGACTCGCTCCTCGACGCCGAAGTCTTCCTCAGCTACGCATGGAAGGACATTGACCTCCTGCCGATCCGGACGCTGCCGCCCAAGTCCCTCGTGATCGCGCTCTCGCCGCTGCTCGACGAGCGCGCGGTCAACTCGCTGCTCGACCTCCGCGCGCGCGGATTCGACCTCGCGATCGTCGAGATCTCGCCCGAGCCGTTCGCGCCGGCCGGGCCGCGGCCGCTCGACGACCTCGCGCGCCGGCTCTGGCTACTGCGCCGCGAGGCCCTGCGCTCGCGCTACCGGCGGCTCGGCGTCCCCGTCGTTGCCTGGAGCGAGGACGTTCCCTTGCAAGCCGCGCTCGAGGAGGTGAGGAGATTCAAGCGCCACGCCCGGGTCGCGCACGCCTAGCAAGCGGAACCGCAGCGCTCGTCGTCGCGGCGGTTCTCGCCTTCTCGCCGTTCCTGAGCGGGTCCACGCACGCGGTCGCGCTGGCCGGGCTCGGCCTCGCCGGCCTCGCGTGGCTCTGCATCGGGCTCCTTTTCCGGTGGAGCTCCGCGCTGGCCGCCGGCATTGCGGTGCTCGGAGCCGAGCAGGCGACGCGACTCGCGGTCACCTCGGACGCCGTCGATCCATGGACTCCCGTCTACGCGATGGGCTTCCTGTTCGCCGGCGAGCTCGCGTGGTGGTCGATCGAGCCGCGGGCCGGAGCGTGGGCGGATCCGTTCGTGACCCTCTGGCGGCTCGGAGGGATCGCCCTGATGTGCGCGGGCGGAGGGTTTCTCGCCGCGGTGGTCATCGCCGCGGCCGGGGCCCCGCTGGAAGGCGGCATCGGCTTGGAGCTCGTCGGCGTTGTTGCCGCGACGGGGGCGCTGGGGCTGGTCGCCGTCGTTTCGCGCCGCGCGCTCTAAGGCGTTCCGCTTGCGACGCCGACAATAAGAGGCCGTGCGGGCTTTGCCCGCGCGGCCGGCTAAGGCGTTAGCCGCAAGACGGTTGTCGAGGTCGAGTTTGCGACCCAGACGCTTCCGAACGCGAGGAGCACGTCTCTCGGCCCGCCGTCGGTCGGCCAGTGGGCGAGGATCTTGCCGGTGCCGGCGTCGAGCCTGGCCAGCGTGCTCTCGTCGTAGTTCGCGGCCCAGAAGTCGGTGCCGTCGAACGCGAATCCCTGCAGCCCCTGGTGCACCCGCAGCATCCCTGTCACGGCGTTTGTGGCCGGGTCGACCTTCGAGATGACGCTGCCTCGGTACGCGGTGGTCCACACCGAGCCCGTTGCGATCAGGACGAAGTCCGGGTCGTCGGCGACGGGGATCGTCTTGATCACAGCCAAGGTCGCCGGGTCGATCCGCGTGAGCGTTCCCTCCTCGCTTGGGACCCAGATCGAGCCAAAGCCGGCCGCGACGTCCTCGTGCTCGCCGGGGATCGCGGCGTGCGCCAGGACCGCATTCGTCGCGGCGTCGATGCGCGTCACCTGAGAGTCGCCGAAGTTGCCGACCCAGATCGAGCCACTGCCGTAGCCGATTCCGATCGGCCGGTCGCCGACCGTGACCCTCGCGACGACGCGGTTCGTGGCGGTGTCGATTCGTGCCACGTCGTCACGCGCGTTGTTGCCGACCCAAACCGACCCGGGCGCGACCGCGAGGCCGTAGGGCTGGCCGCCCACGCGGACGCTTGCGACCACGCGGTTCGTCGCCGGGTCGATTCGGTTGACGGTGCCGGAGAGAAAGTTTGCGACCCAGATCGAGCCGTCTGCCCCCGCGAGCGAGAACGGGCGGCCGCCGACGTCGATCGTGCGTGTCGTTCGCCGGAAGATCCGAACGCGCACCTTCGTGACACGGCTCCGGCGGCCTGCAGGATCGAGGGCCTGAACGCGCAGGAGGTGGCGGCCGATGGACATGCGCTGCCGGTACCGCCTCGCGCACGGGTGGAGCCTCCTCCGGTCGAAGGAGCAGCGGAAGCGGAGCTTCGACGCACGCAGGCCGGGCTCGTGCGACGAGAAGCGGTAGGTCGGCCTCGTATTTGCGGTGGCTCGCGGGCCGGTCACGACCGGCGCCGTTGGATGGGCGAGACCGGCGAACAGGGCGAAGAGCGTGAGCATGGTCAGTTCCGGAATAGTCCGAAACGGACTATATTCTGGAGACGATGGCGTCGGCAACCCGTTCTGCCACTCGCCTCTCGACGACCGAGTACGCCGTCCTCGGCATGCTCTCGTGGGGCGAGCACTCGGGCTACGAGCTCAAGAAGATCGCCGAGCGAGGTGTCGGCTATGTCTGGACGGCGGCGAAGAGCCACGTCTACGCGGTCCTGCCGAGCCTCGAGCGCGGCGGGTATGCGACCTCGCGCCGCGTGACGCAGGCCAGCCGGCCGGACAAGCAGCTCTACCGGATCACGAGGAAGGGCAGGACGGCCTTCCGAGACTGGCTCGAGGATCCGGTCGAGGAGCGCGGGGCGCGCAGCCCGTTCCTGCTCAAGCTCTTCTTCGGCGACCAGATGAGCAAGGCGGCCCTGGTCGGACACATCGAGCGGCGGCGGGAGGACGCGGCGGCCGAACTTGCCGAGTACCGTGAGATCGAGAAGCGGATCAAGGGCGTCGAGAAGGACTACTTCGGCTATGTGACGCTGCGCTGGGGGCTCGCCCAGGCACGTGCGTGGATCCGCTGGTCGGACGAGATCCTGCGGGAGCTGGAGGAGCGGCCATGAGGGCTCTCGTCGCGCTTCTCACCGTCGTGTTGCTCGCCGCCCCGGCGGCCGGCGCCTACCGCAACCCGACTCCGGGCAGCGCGCTCGTCCTCCAGATCCCCGGGATGCACCGCGCGAAGGTCAGGCGCAACATCGTCTACCGGAGCTCGCCTCGGCTGCGGATGGACGTCTACCGCCCCCGCACAGGGCGCGGCAGGCGGCCGGCGGTCCTCCTCGGCGGTTCGCCGGGCTTCGGCAGGACCTCTGCGCAGAAGATCGGTTGGGCGCAGCTCATCGCGGCTTCGGGGATGGCCGCCGTCGCGTTCGACACCCGGTCGGACAGCAACCTCCAGACACCACGCGAGCCGTCGCTCGACGTCGAGGCGGCGATCGCATACGTCCGCTCCCACGCGGCGAAGCTCGGGATCGACCCTGGGCGCCTGTGCACGCTCGGCTTTTCGGTCGGGACCGCGCCGTGGCATCTGTGGGCGACGATGCGCGACCCGAAGCCGTGGATCCGCTGCAACGTCGTCTACTACGGGGCGCTCGACTTCAAGAGCTCGTTCTGGCAGATGGACCCCGCGCTGGCAGACGAGTTCTCGGCGCTGACCTACCTGCAGAAGAACCCGGCCGGCATTCCGCCGATGCTCGTCGTCAAAGCCGGCCGCGACGACTTCACGGCAATCACTGAGTCGATCGACCGCTTCAAGATCCTCGCGCGGGACCTCCACGCCGACGTCCGGGTGATCACGAACGCCAAGGGCGAGCACGGCTTCGATCTCGGCCCGAGGACCCGCCGCGCGAAGGCGGTCATGCGCGAGACGCTGCGCTTTCTCAAGGCCCGCCTCGCGAAGCCGGTGAGGGTGACCGAGTCCTGCCCGACGAACGCGGAGCGCGCCGCGGCTTTCCGGTTCTTCGCCGCCGACGACACGCGTCTGGTGGGCGTGGCTCTCGGCAGCGGCCCGCACGCGGTGGTGCTCGCTCACGGCAGCGGCCAGGATTTCTGCGAGTGGCTCCCCTACGCGCGAGAGCTCGCGGCTTCGGGGTTCCGCGCACTCGCTTACAACTCTCGGCCGGGGATTCGCGCGGACCTCGACATCCCGTCCGCTGTCGAGGCCCTTCGCCGGACCGGCTCGCCGCACGTGTCCGTTGTTGGTTCGTCGCTGGGCGCGCTCGCCGCCCTTGTGGGCGGAGCCGCCCTCCCAGTGCAGCCGGATTCGGTCGTGAGCCTCTCGTCGCCCGAATCCGTCGGCCCGGTAAACGCCCTGGACGCCGTCAAGCGGTTGCACGCGCCGGTCTTCTTCGCGGCTTCCGAGGAGGACCAGCCCTTCGCTGACGCCGCGCGGACGCTCTATGCGGCAGCCGTCTCGACCGACAAGCGGCTCGAGATGCGCGCGGGTGCCGAACACGGCGTGAACATGCTGCAGGACACGGCCTTCCGCAGCCGCGTCTGGGCGTTCCTCGCGGCGCACTAGGATTCCGCCCGATGGCGGTTCTCCCTGCGGAGCGGGATCTTCGTCGCGTGATCGGCGACGGCGAGAGCATTCCGGACGGCGAGGTCGAGGGGCTCTCCGAGACCGATTTGCTCGAACTGCATCGCTGGCTCGTCCTCCTGCGCACCTACGACGAGCGCTCGCTCGTGTACCACCGCCAGGGCCGGATCGGCACCTACGCGATCTTCTGGAATCACGAGGCAATGCAGGCCGGCTCGGTGTACGCGCTCGAGCGCGAGGACTGGATCTTCCCGAGCTACCGAGAGTCGGCGATCGGGCTGCTGCGGGGGATGCCGGCCTCGACGGTGCTCTCCTGGTGGCGCGGGCACCCGGCCGGGTGGTGGAACCCGGCCGACTGGAACGTCGCGTCGATCTGCGTCCCGATCGCGACACACGTGCCGCACGCCGCCGGGCTCGCGTGGGGGAAGAAGCTGCGCGGCGAAACAGCCTGTGCGATCGCATACTTCGGCGACGGCGCCACGTCCGAGGGCTCGTTCCACGAAGGGGCGAACTTCGCGGCGGTGATGCGCGCGCCGCTCGTCCTCTTCTGCAACAACAACCAGTGGGCGATCTCGACGCCCTTGGAGGCGCAGACGGCCGCCGAGACGCTGGCCGACAAGGCCGTCGGCTACGGCATCCCCGGAGTGCGCGTCGACGGGGCCGATGTCCTCGCGGTGTACGAGGCGACGCGCGAGGCGGTCGCGCGGGCCCGCGCCGGCGAGGGGCCCACGCTGATCGAGGCGGTCACGTACCGCGCCGCGCCGCACGCGACCGCCGACGACCCGCGCGCGTACATCGACCTCGAGCGGGTCGAGGAGGAGAAGCAGCGCGAGTGCGTCGGGCGCTACGAGTCGTACCTGAAGCGGCTGGGCATCCTGTCGGACGAGGCCGCCGAGGCCGCGCGCGCCGAGGCCGCGGAGCTGATGCGTGCCGGGATCGCCGAGGCCGAGGCGGAGCCACCCTCCGATCCTTCGTTGTTGTTCGACCACGCGTTCGCCGATCCGCCTGAGTCGTTCCGACGCGACCTCGCCGAGCTGCGGAGGATCCTCGGTGGCTGAGCTCACGCTCGTCGAAGCGATCAACGACGGGTTCCACGTCGAGCTCGAGCGCGACCCGGACGTGATGGTGATGGGCGAGGACGTCGGGCGTGCGGGCGGCGTCTTCCGCGCGACCGCGGGGCTGCGGGACCGGTTCGGATCCGAGCGCTGCGTCGACACGCCCTTGGCCGAGGCCGGGATCCTCGGGACCGCTGTCGGCCTCTGCATGGCGGGCTGGCGGCCGGTCTGCGAGATGCAGTACGACGCGTTCTCGTACCCCTGCCTCGACCAGCTGATCACACACGTCGGGCGCTACCGGTGGCGGACCGGCGGCGGGATGGAGTTCCCGCTCGTCGTCCGGATGCCCTACGGCGGGGGCGTGCGGGCGCCGGAGCTTCACGA
Organism: Actinomycetota bacterium; assembly: GCA_046731695.1. Taxonomy (GTDB): domain Bacteria; phylum Actinomycetota; class Thermoleophilia; order Gaiellales; family Gaiellaceae; genus AC-32. The sequence goes on along the minus strand of JBKPLR010000010.1, from coordinate 17,056 downwards.
CGACTCGCCCGAGGCGTACTACGTGCACACGCCGGGCGTGAAGGTCGCGATCCCGTCGACGCCTGCGGACGCGAAAGGGCTCTTGGCCGCCGCGATCCGCGATCCTGATCCCGTCGTCGTGCTGGAGCCGAAGCTCCACTACCGGACGATGCGAGGCGATGTGCCGGACGGCGAGCACGTCGTCCCGCTCGGGAAGGCGCGCGTGGCGCGCGAGGGTGACGACCTGACGCTCGTCGCCTACGGGGCGATGGTTCCGCTCGCGGAACAGGCGGCCGACGCGTTGGAGGGAGAGGCCTCGGTGGAGTTACTCGACATCCGGACGCTCAAGCCTTTGGACGAAGAGGCGCTGCTCGCCGCGGCTGCCAAGACGGGGCGGGTCGTGATCCTCCAAGAGGCTCCGCGGACCGCCGGGTACGCCGCGGAGCTCGCCGCGATCCTCGCCGAGAAGGCGATGCTCGACCTGCGGGCGCCGGTCATCCGCGTGACGGGCTACGACGTCCCGTACCCGTACTGGCAGATCGAGGACGCGTACATGCCGTCTGTCGAGCGGGTGGTCGACGCGGCCCGTAGGCTCCTCGAGTTCTGACCGACCCTCCGTACCGGATCGCGACCGAGCGCGTGGTCGCGCGCTGCTGGGAGCCGAGCGACGCGCCGGCGCTCAAGGAAGCGGTCGACTCCAGCCTCGACTATCTGCAGCGGTGGATGCCGTGGGCTACGAACGAACCCCAGACCGTCGACGAGAAGGTGCAGCTGCTCCGCCGCTTCCGCGGTGAGTTCGACCTGGGGCAGAACTTCGTCTACGGCCTGTTCTCGCACGAGGGGTCCGAGGTGGTCGGCGGGAGCGGGTTCCACACGCGGGTCGGAGGGAGCGCGTTCGAGATCGGCTACTGGATTCGGGAGTCGCGCGCCGGCGAGGGGCTCGCGACCGAGGTGACCGCCGCGCTGACGCGCGTCGCGTTCGAGTACTGCGGCGTCGACCGGATGGAGATCCACGTCGAGCCGAGCAACGAGCGCAGCATGCGGATTCCGCTGAAGCTCGGCTACCGCGAGGAGGCGCGGCTGCGGCGTAGGCTCGAGCCGTACCCCGGGGGCGATCTGCGCGACACGGTGGTCTTCACGCTCTTCCGCGACGGGTTTCCGGACAGCCCAGCAGCGTCGGCGCAGCTCGAGGCGTTCGACGCCCTGGGCCGGCAGGTGCTCTAGTGGCGGTCCACGAGCTGCCGCTCGAGCCGGAGTTCCTGCACGGGTACTTCTCGCGGGAGCTCGAGCCCGTCGTGGACATCGATCCTGGAGACTCGGTCCGGATCTCCGTGCCCAACGCGGGCTGGGAGGTGCGGCCGCACGAGAAGGCCGAAGCGCGCGGCCCGGAGCACTACGACGGCCATGCGCTCGCCGGCCCGATCTCGGTGCGGGGCGCGAAGGAGGGGCAGACGCTTGCGGTCACGGTCGACGAGGTCGAGCCCGGCGACTGGGGCGTGACGTTAGGCGACGGGGTCGCAATCGGCTGGGAGTTGGCCGGCGGCGTAGGACGGGCGCTCGGGCGGGAGCTCGACCTCGCACCGTTCCTCGGCGTGCTGGGCATGCCTCCACCCGAGCCGGGCGTGCACCCCACGTTCCCGCCGCGGCGCTGGGGCGGGAACATCGACTGCAAGGAGCTCGTCGTGGGGACGACGCTCTTCCTGCCGATCCCGGTGGACGGGGCTCGATTCTCGGCCGGCGACGGGCACGCCGCGCAAGGCGACGGCGAGGTCTCGGGCACGGCGATCGAGACCCCGGCGCGGGCGCAGCTGACCCTGGACGTGCGAGACGACCTCGAGCTCGAGTGGCCGCGCGCGCGAATCGCCGCCGCGTGGCTCGCCTTCGGGTTCGACGAGCACCTCGGCCGGGCGGCCCGCATCGCCGTCGACGGGATCCTCGCGGTGATGGAGCGCGAGCTCGGGGTCTCGGGAGGCGAGGCCCTCGCGTTGGCGAGCGTCGCCGTCGACCTGCGGGTGACCCAGGTCGTCAACGGCGTGCTCGGCGTGCACGCGGTGCTGCGAGACGACGCGATTCGGTAGAAGTCCGCCGTGGCGTACGAGTTCAAGCTGCCGGATCTCGGCGAAGGACTGACCGAGGGCGAGGTCGCGCGCTGGCTCGTCGCCGAGGGTCAGGAGGTCGCCGAGGACGATCCGCTGGTCGAGATTCAGACCGACAAGACGGCGGTAGAGATCCCCTCGCCGGCGGCGGGGAAGGTTGCGCGGATCCTCGTCGCCGAGGGCGAGGTGGTCCCGGTCGGCACGGTGCTCGTCGTTATCGGCGAGGACGGAGCGGCGCCGGCAACCCGGTCGAAGCCGGCCGAGCGAGACCAGCGCGTGCGCGCGACACCGCTCGTGCGCCGGCTGGCCCAGGAGCTCGGCGTCGACCTCGAGAGCCTCGAGGGGACCGGGCCGCAGGGGCGCATCACCGAGGACGACGTTCGGGGCGCAGCCGGCGGCGAAGGCGCTGCCGACGAGGGACGGCGCGAGAAGCTCCGCGGCGTGCGGCGGCTCGTCGCCGAGCACATGGCGCGCGCGCACCAGGAGGTCCCGCCGGTCACATGGGTCGAGGAGTGCGACTTCGGAAACGTCGACCTCCGCCGCGTCGTCCCCGCGACGGTGAAGGCGGTTGCGGAGAGCCTGCGCGAGTTCCCGGAGCTCAACGCCCGCATCGAGAACGACGAGATCGTGTACCTCGACCGCTACGACATCGGCGTCGCGGTCCAGACCGAGCAGGGTCTCGTCGTGCCGGTGGTCCGCGGCTGCGACTCGGCCTCGGAGGACGAGCTCGCGGCCGAAGTGGAGCGGCTGGCCGAAGCGGCGCGCGCCGGCAAGCTCGAGCCCGCCGAGTTGCGAGGCTCGACGTTCACGGTCACGAGCGCGGGGAAGCTCGGCGGCCTGCTGACGACGCCGATCGTCAACCACCCCGAGGTGGCGATTCTCAGCATCGGCCGCATCGCCGAACGCCCGGCCGTCCGCGACGGCGAAGTCGTCGTGCGCCCGGTCGGTTGCGTCTCGGTCACCTTCGACCACCGCGCGGTCGACGGCGCGCGCGCGGCAGAGTTCGGCCTCGCGGTGATTCGCCGATTGGAGAGCTAAACGAAGGGCCCGGCGGCGAGGGTCCGCCGGGCCCGTCTAGGGAGGACCTCGGGTCCCCCGAGGATGCCTGTAGATACGGAGAAGGGGCGCGCCTGGATTTAGGCGACGACGAGCCTGTCGCCGAGGTGCCGCTCGAGCATCCGCTCGATGCTCGGAGCGCTGACCCGGCCCTCGAGCCGTTCGACGACCCGCTTGTGCTTGACGAGAGCGAGCGTCGGAATCGTCGTCACGCGAAACCGGTCGGCGAGCTCACGCTGCTCGTCGACGTCGACGTGCATCACTCGGAGGCGCGATCGTTCCTTCCGCGCGACGTGGGCGATGAGGCTTTCCATGCGGCGAGCCGGCCCGGACTGCGCGGCCCGGAAGAAGACGAGAAGCGGTCGCGAGTCGGCGCTCAGGGATGTTGCTTTCTTAGGCATTGCAACTCAGAGATGTATGTCTTTTTCCCCGCAAAGGTGGGAGTAAACGCCGTCGCTAGACTCAGGCGGATGTGGGAGGCGTACTGGATCGGCCTCTACCTCGGGCTCGGCGTCGGGCTCGGAGTCCTCGTCTCCGGAGTGCTTGCACCACGGCGGGCGTTGCTGGCGGCGGCCGTCGTGGTCGCGGTCGTCGCCGGAGGCGCGCTCGGGTACGCGATCAGCGGCTGGCCTGAGGCTCTCGCGGGCGGCATCGGAGGAGCGATCGGAGCGCTCGCCGCCGCGGTGCTCGTCGCCGGCACCCTCGAGCGAGGAGGCACGCGGGGCGGCACCGCAGCGCTGGCGCTCGGGGCTGCCGTCGTCCTCGTGGGACTCGCGTTCATCCCCGTGATTGGCTACGTCGAGGCGGTTGCCCTTCCGGTCCTGGCGGTGCGAGCCAGCCGTCGCGGGCCCGCGCGTTATGCCGGCCTGCGCACGCTCGCCCGCGACTGAGTGGACGCGAAGAAGAAGCTGATCCTCGTCGTCATCGACGGCCTTACCCCGGCCGTCTTCGAGGACGCGGTCGAGACCGGCGCTGCGCCGGCGCTCGAGTTCCTCGCGGAGAACGGGAGCTACGGGCGCGGCGTCTCGACCTTTCCGTCCCTGACTCCGGTCTGCCTGTCCTCGATCGCGACCGGCGCGCATCCCGATGTCCACCGGATCCCGCACCTCGTGTGGTATCACCGCGAAGAACGGCGAGTGGTCGAGTACGGCTCCTCGTTCGCCGCGATCCGGGCCGCGGGCGCGCGCCGCTCGATTACGGACGCGATCTTCAACATGAACGAGCAGCACCTCGGGCGCGCTGCGGTGACCGTGTACGAGGCGCTGGAGGACGCGGGGCTCGTGACGGCGGCGGTAAACGTGACCTGCTACCGCGGCGGGACCAAGCACGCGCCGCTCCTGCCCTGGCTAGCCCGGCCCGCGTTCGGGCCGAAGCGGTTCTTCTTCTACAACCTCTTCGAGTCCGACGTGACCGGCGCCCCCGTCGCGGTCTTCGGCCGCTCGGGTGGGTCGATCGACGCCTACGCGGCAGCGGTCGGCCGGTGGCTCGTCACGCGGGACGGCTTCGACTTCCTCCTCTATTACCTCCCGGACTACGACTTCGCTTCCCATGCTCTCGGCCCCGATGCGACGCAGGAAGCGCTCGCTCGCAGTGATGCAGCGATCGGCGCGCTGATCGAGGCGGCGGGCGGCCCTGAGGAGTTCCTGGAGCGTTACGCAATCGTCGTCTGCTCGGACCACGGACAGACGCAGGTCGACCGGGCGGCGTCGTTGCAATCGCGCTTCGCGGGGGTACCGGACGTCGTCGTGACGGCTTCAAACCGCGCGGGGATGGTGTACCGGCTGCCGGAGTGCGGGGAGGATGCCGCCGCGCTCGCCGCAAGGCTCCACGGAGATGCGGCCTGCGAGGTCGTCCTCTACCGCGAGGATGGAGAGGCAGTGGCAAGGCGCGACGGCGAAGAGCTCCGGTTCGCCCCGGCAAACGGCGGCTGGAACAGGAGCGGCGACGAGTCGCTGCTCGACCAGCCGGACGCGCTCGAGCGGGCCTGGGCGGCCCTCGCGAATCCGAACGCCGGCGACGTGATCGTTTCGCCGGCTCCTGGCTTCGAGTTCACCGACCTCGCGGGCCGGAGCCACCTGGGCGGCGGGAGCCACGGTTCGCTCGAGGCGGGCGACTCCGAGGTGCCGATCATGACGGTCGGGATCGAGAGCCCCGTGCCGAGGAGGATCGTCGACCTGGCGCCGCTGGCCCGCGCGCACTTCGATGCCTGACCTCGCGGCCGAGCGGCGCGAGATGGTCGAGGCCCAGCTCCGCGGCCGCGACATCGTCGACGAAGGAGTTCTCCGAGCAATGGAGCGCGTCCCGCGCGAGCTGTTCGTCCCAGAGCGCGACCGCGGGCATGCCTACCAGGACGCCGCGCTGCGAATCGGGCACGGCCAGACGATCTCGCAGCCGTACATGGTCGCCAAGATCTGCGAGACGCTCGCGCTGCGGCCCGGGCAGCGCGGGCTCGACGTCGGCACCGGCTCCGGCTACCAGGTGGCCGTGCTCGCGGAGCTCGGGGCGGAGGTCGTCACGATCGAGCGGATCCCCGAGCTCGCCGAGCAGGCGCGCGCGAACCTTGCCGCCGCCGGTTACGACCGGGTCGAGGTCGTCGTCGGGGACGGAACGCTCGGCCTCCCGGAGCGGGCCCCGTACGACGGGATCGCCGTCGCGGCCGCGGCGCCGGGCTTCCCCGAGACGCTGTACGAGCAGCTTCGGCCCGGCGGCCGTCTCGTGGTCCCCGTCGGCGGGACCCGGGCGCAGCGCCTCGAGCTGATCGTCCGCAGCCCGGAAGGACCGGCGGTCGTCCACTCGGTGCCGTGCAGATTCGTGCCCCTCGTCGGAGAGGAAGGGTTCGCGGGGTGAGCTCCAAGCGCGTGCAGGTACGCGCCCATGGGCGGGTGCAGGGCGTCTTCTTCCGAGCTGAGGCGCGGGCGCGGGCCGAGTCGCTGGGTCTGGGCGGCTGGGTTCGGAACGCACCCGACGGGACGCTCGAGGCGGTGTTCGAGGGCGATCGGCAGCGGGTGGACTCGATGGTCGAGTGGTGTCGGCACGGGCCCTCGGGCGCGCGGGTCGAAGAGCTCGAGGTCACGACTGAGGAACCGGCCGGCGAAGCCGGGTTCCAGGTGCGTTAGCTAGGCTCGCGCGCCGTGGTCTTTTCGCCTGCCTCCCTCGCACGCACCCGCGCCGGCCGGGCGCTGCGCCGCCCGCACAACTGGGTGCAGCTCGCGAAGTTCTCCGTCGTCGGCGCGACCGGCTACGTCATCAACCTCGCGGTCTACACGGCGCTGCTGCGCGGCGCGGACTTCCACTACACCGCGGCGGCGACGTGCTCGTTCCTCGTCGCCGTCACGAACAACTACATCTGGAACCGGCTCTGGACGTTCCACGCGCAACGGGGCCACGTCGGTTGGCAGGGCCTGCGCTTCCTGGTCGTCGCGCTGCTCGCGTACGCCGCGAACCTCGCTGTGCTTTCCGCGCTGATCGCTTTCGGCGTGGACGAGGTCGTCGCCCAGGCGATTGCGGTCATCCTCGTCACGCCGCTCAATTTCATCGGCAACAAGCTCTGGTCGTTCCGCGTGCGGCGCTAGGCTGAGGCCCGATGGGCCGCTCTCTCGCCCTCGCCGCCGCCGTATTGGCGCTCGCGGCGCCGGCCTTGGCCTCGGCCGCGAACCCGCCTCTTCCCTCGCCGCTCCCGCCCGAGCCGCGGCTTCCCAAGGCCGAGGCGACGAGGATCTTCCTCGCAAACGACAAGGTCTCCGACTGGCTCGGCCGCTACCCGCGCACGAACCGCACGACGGAGGCGACTTACAAAGGCGGGGTCTGGACGATCAAGGTGTGGTGGGGCGCGGCCGGCGAGATCGCTGCCGGCAAGGTCGACGACCATACCGGCGCGGTCCTCGAGGCCTGGACGGGCCCGCAGGTCGCGTGGAAGATGGCGCGCGGCTATCCCGGCGCGTTCGGCGGCAAGGAGATCAACAACGCCCCGCTTTGGCTCGGCTTCTGCGCGCTCTTTTTCCTCGGCCTGGCCGATCTGCGCCGCCCTCTGAGCCTCCGCAACCTCGACCTCCTCGCGCTGCTGTCGTTCTCGGTCTCGCTCTGGTACTTCAACCGCGGCGACGTTTTCACCAGCGTCCCGCTCGTCTACCCGCCAATCCTGTACCTGCTCGGTCGGATGGTCTGGAGCGCCTGGCGCGGCCGCCTCGCCACGGGCGCGGTCCCGGTGTGGCCCGTCTGGCTGCTCGCTGCGGCGACCGTCTTCACGGCCGGGTTCCGGCTCGGGCTCAACGTCCGCTCGTCGAACGTGATCGACGTCGGGTTCTCGGGAGTCGTCGGCGCCGACCGAATCGTCCACGGCGAGGCGCCGTACGGCCACTTCCCCGTCGAGGACGACCGGAAGCCGTGCGGCCCGGCCGACGCTGACGGCGAGATTCGCAACCGTATCCAGACGAACGGCCGGTGCGAGTCGGCGAACCCGCAGGGCGACACCTACGGCCCGGTCGCCTACGAGGCGTACATCCCGGGCTACCTGCTCCTCGGCTGGAGCGGCAAGTGGGACGACCTCCCGGCCGCGCACCTGAGCTCGATCCTCTTCGACCTCCTCTGTGTGCTCGGGTTAGCACTCGTCGGCCTCCGGTTCGGCGGGACGCGGTTGGCGGCGACGCTTGCCTTCGCCTGGGTCGCGTATCCCTTCACGCAGTACGTCTCGAGCTCGAACACGAACGACGCGCTCCCGCCGCTGTTCCTGATCTGGGGCTTCTGGCTTGTGACCTCGCCGTGGGCCCGGGGCGCTGCGGTGGCGCTCTCGGGCTGGACGAAGTTCGCGCCGTTGCTCCTGGCGCCGCTCTGGGCCTCCTACCCGGAGGCGTTCAAGCGGCCGCGCGAGAAGGTCGCGTTCGCAGCCGCCTTCGTGGGAGCGACGCTCGTTGCCTTCTCGATCCTCCTGCTCGAGCCGCACCCGCTGCATGCGGTCAGCGTGTTTTGGGACCGCACCGTCAGCTGGCAGATTGGCCGCGACTCGCCGTTCTCGATCTGGGACTGGCGGCAGTACCACGCCGGCCTCCCGGACCTGCACGTCCTTCAACGGATCCTCGAAGTAGCTCTCGTCGCTGGTGCGATCGCGGCGTACTTCCTGCCGCGACGGAAGTCGCCGCTGCAGCTCGCAGCGCTGACGGCCGCCCTCCTGCTCGGCTTCGAGCTCGTGCTGACGCACTGGTTCTACCTCTACCTGCCATGGTTCTTCCCGTTCGCGGCCTTCGCGGTACTCGCACCCTCGCCGCAGCCGGCCGAAGCGCCCGCACGTCACGCCGTTGAGCGTCCTCGCCAGGAGCTTGTCGGCGTCGAGTGAGCCGCGCAGGGTCCTGAGGCGTCGCTTGCGACGCCGACCTGAAGGGCACGCGGGCTTTGCCCGCGTGCGCGTTCTCTACGCGGCTCTCGCGGTTCTCCTCCTCTCGCTGACGCTCCTCCACGTCGGCTTCTACCAGCACCGGCTGATCCTGGACACGGTCGAGTACCACCGCTACGGCCTCGCGATGGCGGACGGCGAAGTGCCGTACCGGGACTTCAAGATCGAGTACCCGCCCGGAGCGCTGCCCGTGTTCCTGCTTCCGGCGCTCGGGCATCCCCGCCTCGACCTCTTCCACCGGGAGTTCCACGTGCTGATCGGGCTCCTCGCGGCCGGCGCGCTGCTCTCGATGGCCTGGGTCCTCCGTTCGCTGCGCGCGACGCCGACGCGCTTCGCCGCCGCGCTTTGGTTCTTCGCGCTCTCGCCGCTCGTGCTCGGCTCGGTCGTCATCTACCGGTACGACCTCTGGCCGGCCGCGCTCGCGGTCGCCGGGCTCGGGGCTATTTTGGCCCGCCGGGAGCGGCTCGGCTTCGCGGCGCTCGGCGTGGGCATCGCGGCGAAGATCTTCCCCGGGGTCCTCGTCCCGCCCGCGCTCGCCTACGTCTGGCGGAGGCGCGGGACGCACGAGGCGCTGCTGTGCCTGGCGTGCACCGTCGTAGCCGTCGCGGTGTTCGTCGTGCCGTTCCTGATCTTGGCTCCGGACGGTGTCTGGGCCAGCGTCCACCGCCAGGCGAGCCGGCCCCTCCAGATCGAGAGCCTCGGCGCCGGGATCTTGCTCGCCGCCCACCACCTGGGCGACCTCCACTTGAACGTGGTCACGAGCCACGGCTCTCAGAACCTCGGCGGCTCGCTGCCGGATGCGCTCGCGACCGCGGAGAGCGCCATCCTGGTCGTCGCGCTGATCGGCGTGTGGGCCGCGGCCGCGCTCGGGCCGCAGCAGCCGGAGCGGCTCGTCCGCTACGCGGCGGCGTCGGTGGTCGCCTTCGCTGCCTTCGACAAGGTCCTCTCGCCCCAGTTCATGATCTGGCTGCTGCCGCTCGTTCCGCTCGTGCGCGGCCGGCGCGGTCTCGCAGCCTCGGCCCTGCTCGCGCTCGCGCTCCTACTGACGCAGCTGTGGTTCCCGATCCGCTACTGGGACCTTGCCCGCGAGCTCAAGCCGTTCCCTTCCGCCCTCGTGCTTGCACGCGACGTCGTGCTGCTCGCCCTCCTCGCGGTCCTGCTGATCAGGGAACAGGAACCCGCAGCGCCTCGCAGCTGAGCGCCCGGCCCTCGTCGTCGCACTCGACGACCACGCCCTCGATCCGCACTCCGCCCGCTGCCGGCTCGAACCGGACCGGCATTCCCGTCCGCATCCGCTCGATCGCGAGCTCGGCCTTGACGCCGATGACCGAGTCGTGCGGCCCGGTCATGCCCGCATCCGTGATCGCCGCGGTGCCGCCCGGCTGGACGCGGGCGTCGCTGGTCTGCACGTGCGTGTGGGTTCCGACGACGGCGGTCACCCGGCCGTCGAGCACCCGCGAGACCGCGACCTTCTCGCTCGTCGCCTCCGCGTGGAAGTCGACGACGACCACCTTTGCCTGCGCGCGCGCTTCGTCGACGAGCGCGTCGAGCACCTCGAACGGGCTCACCGGGGTCGTCATGAACAGGCTCCCCTGGAGGTTGACGACCGCGACGCCGTCCACAACTGCCAGCCCGCGGCCGGGCGCGCCGGTTGCGAGGTTCGCCGGCCGGATGACCCGCTCCGAGGACTCGAGGTACGGCCCGATCTCGCGCCGTCGCCAGGCGTGGTTGCCGAGCGTGAGCACGTCCGCGCCCGCGGCCAGCAGTTTCTCTGCCAGCTTCGGCGTGACCCCGGCGCCGTCCGCGACGTTCTCGGCATTGACGATGCAGAAGCCGGCGCCGAGCTCGTCCTTCAGCCCCGAAAGCCGCTCTTCGACGGCCCGCCGGCCGGGCGCGCCGAAGACGTCGGCGACGAAGAGGATCTTTACGGGAACGTCAGGGTTGCGGCCGGGTGGACCGACATGGCGACGTGATTCCCGGCGTCCGTTGTGTACCGCGACAGCGCCTGCCGCTCGACACTCGTGAAGTCGACGATCGTGCCCACCTTCGAGGTGGTCGTGGCGACGGACGAGCCGACGGTCAGGCTCGGATCGGGCCGCAGGTGAGTCAGCGAGACGACGATCGACGGGTTGGCGCTCGGCTGGATGTCGATCCTCGCGCCGAAGTGCTTGCCGGCGAGGATGTAGGGCGTGATCCCGACGATTGTCCCGTCGACGGGCGAGTAGACGTCCGTCCCCGGGGCGGCGCCGACGTCGAGGGTCGACGTGGCCGGGCCCTCGCCTCCGCCGAGCACGTAGTAGCGCAGCCCGCCTCCGGCCCCGCCGAACAGGCGACGGGCGACGCGGGTGACGAAGCCTTGGTTCGCCTGGTGCCCGATCGGGTCGAGCGCGAGGGCGCCGTCACCGGAGGCGTGGTAGCCGATCGCCGTGACGCGCGCCTGGGCGATGGGAAGGTTCAGCCGGAGCGCGCCCTCGAGCGCGATCACCTGCGGGCGCGGCGGCCCCGACGGAAGCAGCCGCGTCGCGGGCGCGGGCGCGGTCGTCTGGACCGCGGGCGCGCGACTGCCCGACCCGAACGCGGTCAGGAGGAGGGTGATCAGAGCGACTGCAGCAAGGAGCAAGAGGCCGACAAGGCGCCTTCTGCGGCGTGCGGCGGCCGTCTCCGCCCGCCGTCGTCGCACCGCCAAGGCGTGCGCGGGGGGTGGTGACATCCGCGGCACGGTAACCGAGGTCGGCCGAGGCTGCAACGCAAGGGCGCCGTCGGTCTCGAAGTCCCACTCCCAACGGGGAAGTGGTACGACCTTCTCGCTACGATGGCGCTCATGGCCGGGCCTCCCGCCGAGGCCGCGAAGATCCAGATCCCGCGCTGGATTCAGCTCGTCGGTCTCCCGATTCTCTTGCTGCTCTTGTGGGTGGTGGCGGGGGCTGCGCGTCACGTGGTCTTTCTCTTCCTTGTTGCTGCCCTGATCGCGTTCCTGTTGAACCCGATCGTCCGCGGGCTGACCCGGGTCTGGATTCCGCGCGGGTTCGGCGTTGCGATCGTGTACCTGACGTTCGCCGCCATCGTCCTTGCCGCGGGAGCCGCTCTCGGCACGGTGGTCGTGAACCAGACCAAGTCGAGCGCGACCCGCGTGAACGACTACTTTACGGAGGAGCACGGACGCGCCCACGAGACGCACGCCGACCGGGACATCGACCGCTTCCAGCACTGGCTCGATACCCACAAGCTCGGCGGGATCAAGATCCGGAAGCAGGCGCACGAGTTCGTCGACAACGTCCAGAAGAAGGACGTCTCGAAGTACACCGGCAAGGTGATCAACTTCGTCGAGGGCGCCGCGATCGGGACGGTGAAGTTCCTCTTCAGCCTCGTGCTGGTGATCGTGGTCTCGATCTACATGCTGCTCGACATGCCGCGCCTGAAACGGACCGTCGATCGGCGGTTCCCGCCGCATCGCGGCTCACCGTCGCTCATGACGACGATCGAGCGCTCGCTCGCGAGCTACGTGCGCGGCCAGGTGCTGCTCTCGCTGATCATCGGCGTCAGCGCCGGCTTAGGGATGTGGCTGCTCGGGACCCTCGGCTGGGTCCCGGGCGCCGACAAGTACGCGGTGCTCTTCGGCGCGTGGGTTGCGATCACCGAACTGATCCCGTACCTCGGCCCGTGGCTCGGGGCGCTGCCGCCGTTCATCTACGCGCTCGTCGTGCACCCGATCTCCGCGATCTGGGTCGGGCTGCTCTTCCTCGGCATTCACCAGGTCGAGGGGCACATCGTCGTGCCGAACGTGATGGGGAGCGCACTGCGGTTGCACCCGCTGCTGGTCATCTTCGGGCTGCTGGCGGGCGGGGAGATCTACGGGCTGCCGGGCGCGCTCGTCGCGCTGCCGCTGCTGGCCGCGGCGCGGGCGATCTGGGAGTTCTTCAGCGAGCGCCTGACGCTGGAGCCATGGGAGGAAGGCGGGACGATTCCGGTCGAGGTGGAGGTCGAGCAAGCGCCCGCTGTGGCTCCGGTGCCGCCTGCCGATCCGCCCGCAGCGGCCAGCCGGTGAGCTCGCCCCAGCCGTTGCTCGCCGCCCGCGGGGCCGGGCGCAACTTCGGCCGGACGACGGCGCTGGCTCCGGTGGAGCTCGAGCTGAACGGCGGGGAGGCGCTGGCGCTGGTCGGTCCCAACGGCGCAGGGAAGTCGACGCTGCTGGCGCTGCTCGCCGGAGCGCTCGAGCCGAGCGTAGGCTCGGTCGAGCGGCGCAAGGGCATCCGCGTCGGCTGGGCGCCTCAGAGGCCGGCGCAGTACGGCCGGCTCTCCGCGCGCGAGAACTTAGAGCTCTTCGCGCGGCTCGAGGGCGAGTCCGAGCCGGAGCAGGCGGCGACCTCCCTTCTCAGCGACTTCGACCTCCCGGGCAAGGCCTCACCGAGCGCCAACCTCTCGGTCGGCAACCGCCAGCGCCTCAATCTCGCGATCGCGTTCCTCGGCGACCCTCAGGTGCTCCTGCTCGACGAGCCGACGGCTGCGCTCGACCCCGAGCAGCGGCGCCGGCTCTGGGACCGGGTGACGGCCCTCCGCGACTCCGGGGGCGCGATCGTCTTCGCCACGCAGAACCTCGACGAGATCGAGCGCCACGCCGACCGGGTCGCGGCGCTGCGCGACGGCCGCCTTGTTTTCGACGGGCCAGCGGTGGACTACGACCGCTCGCAAGCCGACACTCTCTTCGCGTGACTGAACTCACGAACACCGGGTCGACTGGTCATTTCAAACGGACGTGCCTCCGGCCACGCCGGCAAAGCCGGCATGGCCTCCAGCGCGTCCTGAAGTCGGCATCGCAAGCGATGCCTCGCGCGTGAAGCGAGTCTTTCTCGTTCTGCGAAAGGACGTCCTCGTGCTGCGACGCTCGCCGCTGCTGCTCGGGCTCCTCCTCGCTTACCCGCTCGTGCTCGCCCTGCTCGCCGGGCTCGCGGCGACCTACTCGACCGCAAAGCCGCGGGTCGGGTTCGTCGACCAGGACAACCTCCCGGACACGGTCACGATCGGCGGGCAGCGCTTCGACGTCAATCACACGATCGACCAGGTGAGCAAGAACGTGACGCTCGTCCGTCTCTCGCCGGAGGCGGCGCAGCGCGACCTGAAGAACGGCTCCGTCGTGGCGGTCGTCACCGTTCCGCCTGGGTTCATCGCCACGCTCGAGTCGATGGTGCGGAGCCCGAAGCTCCAGGTGCAGCTCACGCAGGGGACGATCTCCTCGCGGGTCGACCAGCAGGTGCAGGCGCTCGTCTACTCGCTGAACCGCCAGCTCCAGCGCGCATACATCGACAACAACCTCAAGTACGTGACGTTGATCCTGCACGGCGGGAACGGCAGCTTCCTCGGGCAGCAGTTCAACGTCCTCGGGCTCGAGAAGGCCGAGGCGAACCTCCGTCGGATGCCGCAGACCCCGCGCGTGCGGCAGCTCGAGGGCTTCATCCACGACGCGCGGATCGCACTCGCGAACACGGGAGACGCGCTCAAGGCGACGGCGCGTCCGATCCAGATCGACCGCGTCCATGACAAGGGCCGCACGCAACTCCTCGGCGCGAGCGTGCAGGCCTACGCGATGGCGCTGACGATCACGTTCCTCGCGCTGATGCTCGCCGCTGGGTCGCTCGCGGCCGAGCGGGACGAGAACGTGATCGCCCGGCTGGCGCGCGGGCTCGTCGGGCTCGGCCATCTGGTCTGGGCGAAGATCGCTCTCGCGGCGGGGATGGCGCTCGTGCTCGGCCTCGCGATCGCCGTCGCGTTCGGGGTGATCATCGAGATCGGCGGGGTGACCGGCGGCGAGCCGTGGCAGCGGTTGCCCCTGCTCGTCCTGGGCCTGATCCTCGCAGGCGGCTCGATCGGCGCGGTCGGCGCGCTGCTGGGCGCGCTGTCCCGCGAAGCCAGGACCGCCTCGCTCGTAGCGGTGCTCGTCGTGATGCCGATCGTCTTCCTAGGCCTGATCCCGCCGCAGATCGTCCCGCCGGCCGGGTGGGCGAGCACGCTGCTGCCGTTCACCCACGCGGTCGACTTCTTCAAGGCCGCGCTCTGGGACCTGAGCCCCTGGGGTCAGGTGGCCCGCGAGGCGCTCTGGCTGATCGCGCTGGGCGCTGTCTTCGGGGGCTTCGCGCGCCTTGGAGCGCGTAGATTGTTGGCGTGAGCTTCCCTGCAACGAGGCTTCGGAGGCTGCGCCGCAGCGACCGGCTGCGCTCGCTCGTTCGCGAGACGCGCCTCGATCTCGAGGACTTCGTCTTCCCCCTCTTCGTCGGGCCGGAGGCCTTCTCGAATCCGGACCTGCCCGGCCTTGGACGGAACTCCGTCGAGAGCCTCGCCGGCGAGGCTCTCGAGCTCGAGCAGCTCGGCGTCCGCTCCGTGATCCTGTTCGGCATCCCGGAGGAGAAGGACGCCGAGGGGTCCGGCGCCTGGGACGACGATGGGATCATCCAGCGCTCCCTACGCGCGCTCCGCGAGGCCTCACCCAGCCTGGTACTGCTGACCGACGTGTGCCTGTGCGAGTACACCTCCCACGGGCACTGCGGAGCGCTCGAAGGGGACGACGTCGACAACGACGCGACGCTCGAGTTGCTGGCGCGCACCGCGGTCAGCCACGCGGAGGCCGGCGCCGACGGCGTCTGCCCGAGCGACATGATGGACGGCCGCGTCGCCGCGATTCGCTCGGCGCTCGACGACGCAGACCACTCCGAGACGCCGATCGTCTCCTACGCGGCCAAGTACGCGTCGGCCTTCTACGGCCCGTTCCGCGAGGCGGCGGAGTCGGCGCCGGCCTTCGGCGACCGGCGCGGTTATCAGCTCGACCCGGCGAACGTGCGCGAGGCGCTGCGCGAATGCGAGCTCGACGTGCGCGAAGGCGCGGACGTGCTGATCGTCAAGCCGGCGCTTCCGAATCTCGACGTGATCCGCGCCGTGCGCGAGCGCTTCGACCTGCCGGTCGGCGCCTACAACGTCTCCGGCGAGTACGCGATGCTGAAGGCGGCGGGCGCGCGCGGCTGGCTCGACGAGCGCCAGGCCGCCGTCGAGTCGCTCACGGCGATCGTCCGCGCAGGCGCAGACATCGTCGTTTCCTACTGGACGAAGGAGCTCGCGGCCTGGTTGTAGCCGCCGATCTCTGGCAGGCGATCGCGACGGAGGCGGCCGCCGAGAGCCGGCTCTGGGCCCAGGCGCTCCGCCCCCAGGGCGAGCGCGAGCGAGACCCGGTGTTCTCGCCGCTCGCGGAGGAGCTCTACGCACTCGGCCTCGAGACGATCTACGAGGGCTACCTGCTCCACTACGGCAGGCCGCGGCTCTTCGCGCCCGAGGACGACGACACCGCGCTCCTGCTGGGCGACTACCTCTACGCGCACGGCCTCGTCCGGGTCGCGGAAGCCGGTTCCGTCCAAGACGTGGCCGACCTCGCGGCGCTGATCTCGCTCTGCGCACAGCTCCGCGCAGACGGCCTTTCCGGCGACGGCGAGGCCTGGGCCGAGACGGCATCGAAGCTCGGTCAAGGACGCGAGCCGCTGCCGGAGCCGGTCGAGCAAGCCCTGGCGGCTCACCGGCGGCGCGTCGGTTAGCATCGCCGCGTGCTTCCGCTTGCGAAGACGGCCGCCGAAGAAGGCAAGGACGTCATCACGGCGATGCTGGTCGTCGGCCTGATCTTCGTCGGCGTGATCGCGCTCGGCCAGCTCACGCACTGGCTCCGCGCCCGCCGCCACTAGTCGTTCGGCCGCTTCTGCCGGATGATTCGCCCATGCGCGAGCTGCCGGCTGGAACCGTCACCTTCCTCTTCACCGACATCGAGGGTTCGACGCGCTTGCTGCAGGAGCTCGGCGACGGGTACGCGGAGGCGCTCGCCGAGCACCGACGGCTCCTCCGTGACGCCTTCGCCCAGCGGTCCGGTGTCGAGATCGACACTCAAGGAGACGCGTTCTTCGTCGCCTTTAGCAGGGCGCAGGACGCCGTCCTTGCGGCGGAGGCAGGGCAGTCGGCGCTGGCGGAGGGGCCGGTCAGTGTCCGCATGGGCATCCACACGGGCGAGCCGCTCCTGACCGACGAGGGCTACGTCGGCATCGACGTCCATCGCGCCGCGCGCATCGCGGCGGCCGGCCACGGGGGGCAAGTGCTGCTCTCGAAGACGACACGCGACCTTCTCGACTCGACCTTCGAGCTGCGCGACCTGGGCGAGCATCGCCTGAAGGACCTCACCGCGCCGGAGCGGATCTACCAACTCGGCGACGAGGACCGGCCGCCGCTCAAGAGCCTCAACCAGACGAACCTTCCCGTGCAACCGACGTCGCTGATCGGCCGTGAGCGCGAGCTCGGCGAGATTCTTGATCTCGTTCGCGCTCACCGCCTGGTCACGCTGACCGGGCCGGGCGGGGCGGGCAAGACTCGACTGGGGCTACAAGCGGCCGCCGAGCTGGTCGGCGAATTCCGCGACGGCGTCTGGTTCGTCTCGCTTTCCGCGTTGAGGGACCCGATGGCGGTGCTCCCGACGATCGGCCAGACCATCGGCGTGCCGCTGCAGCAGACACTCGAGGAG
>JBKPLR010000009.1:0-10809 GCA_046731695.1 Actinomycetota bacterium | reverse complement strand
GTAGATCTCCGGCCCGATCAGCCGCAGGCCGCGGGCAACCGGCCGAAACCGGCTGATGCCTCTGATCTGGGCACGCGGCGCTAGAGGCTTGCCGGCGGCTGTCGCCACTGGCAGCCAGCCCAGCTCGCCTTCCTGCAGGCCCACGAGGTAGTAGAGCGTCCCGTCCGGGCCGGCCCGGAGCGGGCCGAAGCTTCCGACCAACGGATACGAGTTGCCGGTGGGGCCGCCGCCATACTCGAGCCCGACGCGGTCCTCCCAGAGCAGTTGCCCGTTGCTCGCGTCGATCCTGTCCAGCACCAGGCGTGTCGGGTCGACGAGCTTGCGCGTTACGTAGAGCGTGCCGCTTGGGCCAAAGGCAACGTCACTCATCCCGGCGCCATACGGCACCGGCACGGCACGGGCGAAGCTGCCGGGTTGGCCGGTGTTCCAGACGAGCAGGCGGTTGTTGAACGAATCCTCCAGCCAGACCGTCCCGTCGGAGCCCACCTGCAACGTCTGGGGTCCGAGGTGGAAACCCAGCTCTTCGTTGATGTCCCAACCGACCTCGTCGGCCCGGGCGCGCGCGACAACCGCTTCGGGAGCCTTGGTCTCGCCGAAGCGATGCGCCCCGAGCCTGACGACGACCGGCTTCTCGAGAACCCAGGTCATTGCCGCACCGTGGGCCGGAATCCGGAGCGACCGGTGGCTGCGCGGATCCTTCATCACCGCGTAGTAGAAGAGGTGGTTGCCGCGGATCAGCCGGGTCGGAATCCGCGCGTTGTAGTTCTTCGAGCGCCGAAGCGGCAGCCGGGCGAACGTCTTCTGGAGATCGTTTCGAACGTAGAGGGTCCCCGCAACTGCGTTGCTCCCCTCATAGACCGAGTAGCGCGCGATTGCGCGATCGCCGGGGACGACGACGTGCGGGAGACCGCCGCGAACGACCAGCGGCTTCGCCGCGTGGGAGCTCGCGGCGGCCGGGGAAATCGCCACGCCGAGAACGGTTGCTGCGATGAGAAGGGCCTTCATTGTGTGCTCCTTCCGGTAAACGGGGTCAGGGTGGCTCCCCCGGCACTGCCCCAGACGAGCAGGCGACTGCCGGTCCAGACGGCGGTCTGGCCCGAGCCCCGCACCGGTGGGCGCGGGAGGACCGACCAGCGGTTCGCCGCCGGGTCGTACGAGAGGGCGTGGAAGGACTCGGCGCCGCCCCAGACGAGCAGGCGCTGACCGGTCCAGAAAGCTTCGGCGTTCGAGAGGGCATAGGGCGAACGCGCGAGCAAGCGCCAGCTGTTCGTCCGGGGCGCATAGGCGAGCGCCGTGCGCGCGTTCGAGCCCGCGCCGAGGACGATCAGCTCATGCCCGTCCCAGGCAGCCGCGTTGCCCGAGCGCAGACCGCTCAGCGGCGGCGACGGGAGCCGGCGCCAGGTGTTCGTTTCCGGGTCGTACGCGGCGGCGCGCGCCAGGGAGCTCGGCGCGGGCTTGCCGTCAACGGCCTGGATGCCGCTGACGACGAGCAGCAACTCGCGGCCCGTCCAGGCGCCCAGGGGACGCTGGTTGGGTGCAAGCGGCGAACGCGGCAACGTGCGCCAGGAGCCCGCTGCCGGGTCGTAGGCCGAGCCGCCGTCCCAGGCGTCTCCGCAGCAGCCGCCGCCCCAGCCGATCAGCTCGTGTCCGGTCCAGACGGCAACTCCCTCGCCCGTCGGCGCCGGGGTCAGCCGGCGCCAGGCGTTTGCCGCCGGGTCGTACGCAACCTGCCCGCAGCCCCAGATCAGCATCTCGCGGCCGGTCCAGGCAACGCTGCGAGCGCAGTAGGCCGCAGTCGTCGGCGGGTGCGGGAGACGCCGCCACGCGCCGGTGGCCGGGTTGTAGGCTGCGGCCACGTCCTTGGAGCCGATGAACGTGCCGCCCGGCCCCATCCGGACCCCGGAGACGAGCAGCTCCTTCCCCGTCCACACGGCCGTGAGGCCGGCGTCGATCTTCACCGGCGCCGCCGGCAGAGCGCTCCAGGTTGGGCGCGTCCGCGCGGCCGGCGACGTGCTTTGCGTGCTGCAGCCGGCGAGCCCGAACGCGAGGCCGGCAATTGCTGTGAAGAGCGCGAGTGTCTTCATGCCGCGTAGGCGAACGGGTGGTAGAAGGCATCGAGCGCTCGAGCGCGGTCGACCGGGAGCTCGAAGCGATCGCCCGTGCGGGAGTCGTCGACCGCGACGGACAGCGAGTCGTCGCTCGGATCCCAGCGCAGGACGACCGCGATCCCGTGGTTCTCGCGACTCGCCAGCTCTCGTGACTGATTCTTTTGCATGCAGCAAGCCTCGCCGTTGTCCGCAACGCTGCAATCACGGCCGTGTAACGGTTTCGCTACAAGCGAAGCGTGAAGCGGCTGCCCATGCCGGGCTCGCTCCAGACCTCGATCGCGCCGCCGAGCAGTCGCGCGTTCTCGTGCGCAATCGCGAGGCCCAGGCCGGACCCGCGCCCCGTGCGGGACGGGTCGGCCTTGTAGAAGCGCTCAAAGAGATGCGGCAGGTGCTCGGGCGGAATCCCGGGCCCGTGATCGGCGATCTCGACGAAGGCGCGCCCGTTCTCGCGGCCGACGCGGACGTCGGCCTGGTCGCCGCCGTGCTCGAGCGCGTTACCGATTAGGTTGGAGAGGACGCGCTCGACGCGGCGCGGGTCGGTTTCGACCGCCGTCTCGTCCGCGTCGAGGCGGACGCGGCCGTCCCAGCCGCGCGCGCGCACGATCGCACCCGTGAGCGTCGCCAGGTCGACGGGCTCGTTGTGGACCGCTTCGGCGCCGGCGTCGAGCCGCGAGATCTCCATCAGATCCTCCACGAGGCTTCGCAGCCGGCCGACGTCGGAGATCAGCAGCTCCGCGGGCCGGCGCGACTCGGGCGGCATCCGGTCGAGATGCTCCGAGAGGAGCGAGGCCTCGCCGACGAGCGCGGCCAGCGGCGTGCGGAGCTCGTGCGCTACGTCAGCCGTGAAGCGCCGCTCGCGGGCCTGAGCCGCCGAGAGCGCCTCGATCTTCTCCTCGAGGGCCTCGGCCATCTCGTTGAACGACTGGGCCCAGGTACCGAACTCGTCCTGGCCTTCAACGGGGAGCCTGGTCTCGAGCAGGCCCTCGGCGAGCGAATGGGCGGCTTCGCTCGCGCGCGCGACCGGCCTCAGCGTCCGTCGCGCGAGGACCGCTCCCGCAAACGCCGCGAGCAGGACGAGGATCCCGCCGCCGATGAGGAGGATGTTGCGGAGCACCACGAGCTCGTGGCGGAGACTCTGCTCCGAGAAGAAGTAGTAGAGCTGAGTGCGCTTGCCCACCGGCCCGCCGATGATCAGATAGTGCTGGCCGGCGACCGTGCGCCGCTGGTAGGCGAGCTGCCCCTGCCGCACGAGGCGGCGCAGGCCGGGCGGCACCTGCTCCAGGCCGAGAAAGAGGCGCGAGGAGAACTGCAGGCCCCTCTGCACCCCCACCGTGTCGAACCCGCCGGCGTTCGTCGCCCTGAGCAGCGCAGGCGGGCCCCCCTTTAGGTAGTTCGGCGCGATCCGAAGGTTGCGCCGGGCCTGCTCTGCCGAAGTGTTGACGGAGTCCGCGAGCAGGTTGTGCCGCACGACGAAGTACGAGCCCACCGCGAGTGCGGCGGCGGACACGCCCACGGCGAGCGCGAGCGCGATCGTCAGACGGCGACGAAGAGTCATTGCACGTTATGAGGGGTCGAACCGGTAGCCGACCCCGCGCACGGTCCGGATCAGCTTCGGGTTCGCAGGATCAGCTTCGATCTTCGCGCGCAGCCGCTGGACGGCGACGTCGACGAGGCGTGAGTCGCCGAGGTAGTCGTAGTTCCAGACGAGCTCGAGCAGCAGCTCGCGCGTGAACACCTGCTTCGGCCGGCGCGCAAGCTCGAGCAGCAGCCGGAACTCCGTCGCGGTGAGCTCGAGATCCTCGCCCTCGCGCCTGGCGCTGAACGCAGCCGGGTCGATCTCGAGCCCATCGACGGCGATCACGCTCTCGGTCGGCGCGGCCGCCGAGCGGCGCAGGACCGCCTTGATCCGCGCTACAAGCTCCGGGAGCTCGAACGGCTTGGTGACGTAGTCGTCGGCGCCGAGCTCGAGGCCGACGACGATGTCGTGCAGCTCGTCGCGCGCCGAGAGCATCACCACCGGCGCGCGGCTCTCGCCACGGATCTCGCGGAGAACCTCGAACCCGTCGAGCGAGGGCAGCATCACGTCGAGCACGACGAGGTCGAAGGCGCCCTGCCGGAAGCGAAGGAGCCCCTCGCGCCCGTCGCCGCTCGCCGTCACGCGGAACCCCGCCTGCTCGAGCCCGAGCGTCGCCACCTCGCGAATCGAGGGGTCGTCCTCCACGAGCAGCACGTGCTCGTTCACAGCCAAAGCCTATGACTCGGATCGGCTCCGGCCTAGACTCGACGGAGTGAGGTCGGTCGCGTCGATCGGGCGTTGGAGCATGCGGCGGCCCTGGCGGGCGATCGCGCTCTGGCTCGCGTTCGTCGTGATCGCTGTGGCGTTCGCGGTGATCACCGGTACCAAATCGCTTGAGAACGGAGCCGTCGGCGAGTCCGCGCGCGGGTACGCGCTGATGGACGAGGGCCAGGCTTGGCCGCCGACCCGCGAGTACGCGTACGTGCACCCGTTCGACTCGAGCGCGATCGCCGATGTCGCCCGCCGCATGCGGGAGGGCCTCGGGACGAAGCCGGTGATCCGGGTCGCCCGCGATCGCGGCTCCGCGCTCGTCGTCGGCAAGGCCGAGCGTCGCTTCCCGGACGACTTCAGCGAGTCCATCGTCGCCGCGCAGAAGTCACATCCCGGCGTGACCGTCGAGGAAACCGGCGACATCACCGCGAGCGACGCGCGCGACCGGATCGTCGACAACGACCTGAACCGCGCCGAGATCCTCTCGGTGCCGGTTACCTTCCTCGTCCTGCTCTTCGCATTCGGCGCGGTGGTCGCCGCGCTCGTCCCGGTCGTGCTTGCGCTGACTGCGGTCGCCGCCACCTTCGGCCTGCTCGGCCCGATCAGCCAGGCTTTCCCGCTCGACGACAGCGTCAAGATCGTGGTCGTCCTGATCGGCATGGCGGTAGGCGTCGACTACGCGCTCTTCTACGTCATCCGCTCTCGCGAGGAGCGGCGACGCGGGCTGCCCTCCCACGAGGCGCTCGAGCGCACGGCGCGCACCTCCGGCCGCACCGTGTTGATCTCGGGCACGACGGTCGCGATCGCGATGGCGGGGATGTACATCGTCGGAACGGACATCTTCAACGGCCTCGCAAGCGGCACGATCACCGTCATCGCCTGCGCGGTCGCCGGCTCGGTCACGGTTCTGCCGGGCCTGCTCGAGCTGCTCGGCCCGAAGATCGACCGCGGCCGCATCCCGTTCCTGCCGCACCTGCGGACGGAGGGCGAGCCCTCGCGGTTCTGGCCCGCCGTGATCGATTCGGTGCTGCGGAGGCCGGTTCTCTCGCTCGTGCTCTCAGCGGGGCTGCTTGTCGCACTTGCGATTCCGGCGCTCGGGCTCCACGTCTCGAAACCGAGCGACGAGTCGCTGTCGGCGAAGGGCGAGCCCGCGCTCGCGGCGCTGGTCCACGTCCGTGCCGCGTTCCCGAGCACTGCCGAGCCGGCGATGATCGTCGTCAAGGTTCCACCGGCGGCCGAAGCCCAAGCGCTGCGTCAGGCGAAGCGGCTCGAGCGGCTGATCGCCGCGCGCGGCATCTCCCGCGGCCCGTTCACCGAGAGCGCCGGCCCTGACCGGCGAGTCGGCTCGATCGAGTTCCCGTTGGGCGACACCTCCGCGAGCAAGCGCGAGATCCGGATCCTGCACCGCGAGCTCGTGCCGCAGACCCTGGGCCAGATCCCGGGCGCCGAGACGGCCGTGACCGGCCCGACCGCCGAGGACGTCGATTTCACGCACCAGATGGAGCACGGCATCCCGTACGTGATCGCTTTCGTCCTCGGTCTCGCGTTCCTGCTTCTGCTCGTTGCCTTCCGGTCGATCGTCGTGCCCCTGAAGGCGATCGTCCTGAACCTCCTGTCGGTCGGCGCGGCGTACGGCGTGCTCGTCCTCGTCTTCCAGCACCACTGGGCGGAGCCGATCCTGGGCTTCACCTCAAACGGCGCGATCATCTCCTGGCTCCCGCTGTTCCTCTTCGTCGTGCTCTTCGGCCTTTCGATGGACTACCACGTGTTCATCCTCAGCCGCGTGCGCGAGTCCGTCGACGCTGGTATGCCGACCGACGAGGCCGTCCGGCACGGGATCACGGTCACCGCGGGCGTCGTCACGAGCGCGGCGCTCGTGATGGTGGCGGTCTTCGCGCTCTTCGGCTCGCTCTCGTCGCTCGACGTCAAGCAGGCCGGCGTCGGGCTCGCGGTCGCCGTGCTGATCGACGCCACGATCGTCCGCGCGGTGCTCCTGCCCGCGTCGATGAAGCTCCTCGGCGACTG
Organism: Actinomycetota bacterium; assembly: GCA_046731695.1. GTDB lineage: Bacteria > Actinomycetota > Thermoleophilia > Gaiellales > Gaiellaceae > AC-32. The sequence goes on along the minus strand of JBKPLR010000009.1, from coordinate 4,389 downwards.
GAACTGGTACCTGCCCCGGGCACTCGAGCGATTGCCCCAAGCTGAACTGGAGGCCTAGCCGGCCGCCTCGGCGCTGCGCAGGCCGCGGAACGCCCAGAGGGCGAAGGCGAGCCCGAGGCCGATCGCCGCGGCGAACGCGAGCAAGACCTCGGTCGGCTCCCCGGCGACGAAGCCGCGCCCGGATTCCACCACGGGCGTGACGGGGTTCACGGTCGCGATCGCGTGGATCCAGCCTTGCAGCAGCGAAAGTGGGACGTAGACGGGCGCGAAGAAGAGCACGAGGAAGACCGGCAGCTGCATGATCGGCGCGGCCTGCATCGTCCGTAGGCGCATCGCCACACCGCAGGCCCACAGCACCGCGGCAATGTTGAGGAACAGGCCGAGCGCGTAGAGCCCGAAGAGGTCGGCGCCGCTGCCGCCGACCTTCATCCCGGTCGCGAACGCGACCGCCGTCAGGATCGAGACGCTGAAGAGCCAGCGCACCAGCGCGGCGATGCCGTAGCCGATGAGGATGCCGCTTCTGTGCGGCGCCGCCAGCAGCAGCCGCCGGGCGAAGCCGCTCTCGAAGTCCCTCGCGATGCTGAATCCGGTGAATACACCGCCGAACGCGGCCGACTGCAGAACCACGAACACGAACTGGAACGCCGTGTAGCCCTGCGGGAACTCGAACCCGGGCACCTGGCTCACGCGCGAGAGCCCGCCCGCAAAGGCGACGAAGAAGAACAGCGGGAAGACGATCGACGGGACCAGCAGCGACGGGTTCGTGAAGGTGTTGTGCAGCTGCCTCCACGAGACCCCGCGGGCAACGGCGATCGTCTTCACCCGGCCATCCTCACCTTCAGCGCCCACGAGGCGAGCGCCAGCGAGACAGCCGTGATCAGCCCGGCGATCCCGAACCCAAGGCCAAGGGCCTGGCCGTCCCAGCCGGTGATGATCAGGCTGCGGACGCACTCGAGGAGGTACGAGACCGGGTTCGCGGTCGCGACGTCCCGAAACCATTCGATCTCCATCAGGTTGCGCGGGATGTTCATCGACGAGATGAACAGGAAGACGAAGAACGCCGGGAACAGGCTCTGCACCGCTTCTCCCGAGCCCGTCCGCAGCGCCGCGAAAGCGCCGAGGGCGCCGAAGCCGAGCGCAACGAGCACGGCGAACGCGAGCAGCACCAGGACGCCCGCAGGGCCCGACGCGAGGCGCACGCCGACGATCAACCCGACCGCCAGGTAGACCAGCCCCTGGGCGAGCCCCATCGTCACGACGCCGCCGAGCTGGCCCGCGAGCACGGCAATCCGGCGCATCGGCGTCAGCGAGAGACGGCTGAGGAAGCCGGTCTGGATGTCGCGGGCGAGGTCGGTCCCCGCGTTCATCGTCGCGAAGAGCGCGCCCTGGATGAACGGCACGGCGAGAGCGAAGGCGACGAACGAGCTCGTCGGAAACCCGGGCAGGTTCGTCTCGGCCTTGAGCCCGCCCGAGTTGACGGCGAGCAGGAGCATCGGGAAGGCCAGCGGCGCGACGACGTTCGCCGGCTGGCGGACGGTGCGCACGATCGAGCGCCACGCCAGCTGGCCAACCTGGTCGGCGAACGGATTCACGCCGGCTCCATGGCAAGACCGCGGCGCTGCTGCTCCTGCTCCTCCTCCTCGGCCGCCCCCTCGAGCGTGCGGCCGGTCTTCGCCAGGAACACGTCGTCGAGGGACGGCTGGTGCAGCTGGAGGTGCTCGACCTTCAGGTCGTCTGCGTCGAGCGCGCGCACAATCTCCGCGAGGTCGGTCTCGCCGGAAACGAGCCGCACCGCAACCCCGTCGGCCGAGCCACACGGCTCGCCGAAACGGGCGATGATCGCCCCTGCGCGCTCACGCTCGGCCGGGTCGGCGGGGATCACCTCGACCGTCGGGCGCCCGACGGTCGCCTTCAGCTCGGCCGGCGTTCCCTCGGCAACGATCTTGCCGTGGTCGATGATCCCGACGCGGTCAGCGAGGACGTCGGCCTCCTCGAGGTACTGCGTCGTCAAGAAAACCGTCACCCCCTCGTCGCTAGCCAGGCGCGAGACCTCCTGCCACAACGCCGTCCGGCTCTGGATGTCAAGACCCGTCGTGGGCTCGTCCAGGAAGAGGATCCGGGGCGAATGAACGAGCGCCATCGCGAGGTCGAGCCGGCGCTTCATGCCGCCCGAGTAGCCGCGCACCTTGCGGTCGGCGGCCTCGGTCAGGCCCACGCGCGTGAGGAGCTCGTCCGCGCGCGCCTTCCGCGTCTCGCGCGGGAGCGCCTGCAGCGAGGCCTGGAGGCGGAGATGCTCGCGGCCGGTGAGCAGCGGGTCGAGCGCGGCCTCCTGCAGCGCCGCTCCGATCGAGGCCCGGACCTGCGGCCCCTGGCGGACGACGTCGAAGCCGGCAACCCGCGCAGTGCCCGCGGTGGGCGGGAGTAGCGTCGTCAGCATATGGACGGTCGTCGATTTCCCCGCGCCGTTCGGGCCGAGAAAGCCGTAGATCTCGCCCGACGCCACCGCCAGGTCGATCCCGTCCACCGCGCGCGGGCCCTTCTTGAAGACCCGAACCAGGCCCTGCGCCTCGATCGCGTGCTCGGGCATTCCCGAACCCTAGCAGATACTTGAGCTTGGCAAGTATCGGCAAGTTCAAGTATCATTCGAGGTGGCATGACGGCGACGACCCAGCGTCTGACTCCGGCCCACGAGGCGCAGAAGCTCTTCTTCGAGATCGGCATGGACCATCGCGGCCGGGTGGGTGCGAAGCTGGTCGAGCTCGGACTGACGTTCTCGCAGGCCCACGCCCTACGCCTGCTCGATCCGGAGCGCCCGCTGCCGATGAGCTCGCTCGCCGAGCGGCTCTTTTGCGATGCCTCCAACGTCACCGGCATCGCCGACCGGCTCGAGGCGCGTGGCTTGGTGGAGCGCCGCAGCGCCGAGGGCGACCGCCGCGTGAAGGCCCTGACGCTGACGGAAGAGGGCGTCGAGCTCCGCGATCGGGTGCTCGAGATCATGAGCGAGCCGCCGGCCGCGATCGCCGCACTGTCCGCCGCCGACCAGCGCACCTTGCGAGACGTCTTGCGACGGGCAGTCGAAAACCTGCACAGGTAACGTCCCGCGGATGCCCGCCACGGCTGCTTCCGCCGCCGAGCCGCGACGGCGCATCCGTCCGAGCTTCGTTTACGCGGCCGCCGGAATCCTGCTTCTGGTCGCCGCGCTATTGGCGCTCGCCGACTTCGGGGAGAAGGCCGGCCGCCTCGGCGACTGGCAGGCCTTCGCCCTCGGCGTCACGCAGGGCCTGACGGAGCTGCTGCCCATCTCCTCTTCGGGCCACCTGATCCTCGTCCCGTGGATCGCGAACTGGCACTACCTCGACACGCACGCGGACTTCAACAAGACCTTCGACGTCGCCCTCCACCTCGGCACGCTCGTCGCAGTGGTCGTCTACTTCTGGGCCGACGTGGTGCGGTACATCGGCGCCTGGTTCGCCTCGGTGCGGCGACGGAGCGTCACGACGACCGACCAGCGGATCGCATGGTGGATCTTCTTCGCGACGATCCCGACGGCGCTCGCCGGGGCGGTCGGCGAAGAGACGATCGAGAACCACCTCGGTCAGCCGTACCAGATCGCGATCTTCCTGGCCGTCTTCGGACTCCTGCTGTGGATCGCCGACCGTCAGCCGCAGCAGCGCCGGATCGGGGACCTCGGGTTCTGGACGGCCTTCGCGGTGGGGGTCTCGCAGATCCTTGCGCTGATGCCGGGAGTGTCGCGCTCGGGGATCACGATCACGGCGGGCCGGTTTGCGCGGCTCGACCGGGACGCCGCCGCGCGCTTCGCGTTCCTGCTCCTGATCCCGATCGTGTTCGGCGCGGTCGTCTACAAGGGCCTGAAGCACGTCGTCTTCCAGTCCCTTCCGGCCGGCTCGCTCGGCCCGTTCGTCGTGGGGACGCTCGCGGCTGCCGCAATCGGGCTCGTCGCGATCGACCTCCTGCTGGGCTATGTACGGCGGCACAACTACACGCTGTTCGTGATCTACCGCTTGGTTCTCGCCGCGGCGATCTTGTTGGTGATCGCGAGCGGCTGGCGCGGCGCGCACTTCGGGTAGTTCGTACGCGTGCGTGACAGAAGCGTGCCGAAAGGCGCACGCCGGCCCCTCGCGCCCGTTCTTCGCCGGTATCCGTGGACGGACACCGACGAGAGGAGTCTCGAATGCGATTTCGGAAACGGGTGGTCCTGCTCGGCCTCGTGCCCCTGGCATTGGCCGCGGTGGCAGTCGCCGGCCCGCGCACGGAGCACCGGCGGGCGAACGGCGTCATCTTCGCGTGCGCGAAGAAGCAGGGCGGCGGACTGCGGGTGGTCGCCAAACCCAGCGCGTGCCGGCGCGGCGAGCGGGCGCTGTCGTGGAA
>JBKPLR010000008.1:0-31116 GCA_046731695.1 Actinomycetota bacterium | reverse complement strand
ACCGTGATCTCCGCCGAGCTCGACCGCGCGCGGCTGCACGACATCCGCGAGAAGCTGCCGTCGCTGAAGAACCGGCAGGCCGACGCATACCGCTGGCCGACGCTCGCGTAATCGCGGAGCGCTGGGGCCTCTCGCTCGGCGAGCCGTTCGCCGGCGGAGTCGCCTCGGAGCTCGTCGCGCCTGTTGTGACCGCGGACGGCGTCGACGCGGTGCTGAAGATCCAGAAACCGCACCGCGAGAGCGAGCACGAGGCGGCCGCGCTCGAGCTCTGGGCCGGTGACGGCGCTGTTCGCCTGCTTGCGCACGATCCCACGAGCCACGCGCTGCTGATCGAGCGCTGCGTGCCGGGGACGCCGCTGGCCTCCATCGGCCAGGGGGCGGCTATTGAGGTCTTCATCGAACTCCTTCCGCGCCTCTGGAGGCCCGCGGGTGCGCCGTTTCGTCCACTCGCGGACGAGGCCGCGTGGTGGGCCGAGTACTTGCCGCGCCAGGACTGGAGCGTGGCGCCCGAGCTACTCGAGGCCGCGCTCGAGGCGCTGCGCGACCTGCCGGGCACACAGGGCGAGCAGGTGCTGCTGCACCAGGACCTTCACGGCGAGAACGTGCTCGGGGCGCGGCGGGAGCCGTGGCTCGCGATCGACCCGAAGCCGCTCGCGGGTGAGCGCGAGTTCGGCATCGCGCCCATCGTGCGCTCGTTCGAGCTCGGCCACTCGAAACGAGACGTCCTCTACCGGTTCGACCGGCTCACGGCCGAGCTAGGCCTCGACCGGGAGCGGGCACGCGGCTGGACGATCGCCCAGACGGTTGCGTGGACGTTCGACTCGACCTACCACGCGAACCACGTCGAAACCGCGCGGTGGCTGCTAGAAGCCAGGTGATGTTTGCGGCCGTCCTCTTCGACGTGGACTTCACGATCGCCAAGCCGGGGCCGGAGCTCGGCCCGGAGGGCTACCGGCGGCTGGGCGAGCGGTTCGGCCTCTCACTCGATCCTTCGCGCTACGCCGATGCCCGCGCGAAGGCGATCGAGGGCATCCGCCGCCATCCAGAGCTCGAGCACGACGAGGAGATCTGGGTCGCCTTCACCGAGCGGATCATCCGCAACATGGGCGGCGACGCCGACTCGGCGTACGACTGCGCGGTGGAGATGACGAGGGCGTGGGAGCATGCGGAGCACTTCGAGCTCTACGAGGATGCGCTTCCCGTGCTCGACGAGCTTCGCTCCCGCGGCCTCAAGCTCGGGCTCGTCTCCAACACGGGGCGGGATCTCGACGAGTTCGTCGCGCACCATCGGCTGGAGGTCGACGCGGTGCTGGGCAGTGGCGCCTTCGGCCGCACCAAGCCGCACCCGACGATCTTCCAGGCGGTGCTGGAACGGCTGGACGTCGAGCCGGGCGCGGCGGCGATGGTGGGTGACTCGCCGGAAGACGACATCGAAGGCGCCCGCGCGGCGGGCCTCGGCGCGGCGTTCCTGCTCGACCGCGACGACCGGTATCCCGAGATTCCCGAGCGGCTGCTCAGTCTCTATGCGTTGCCGGCCGCGCTCGGGTTGCCGGCGGCCTCCTGAAGCGTTGCGACCGGGCCCACGCTCACGTCCTCGCCCTCGAAGAGCTCGAGCCAGGTCGCGAGCGGTTTCTCCGCGAAGATCTCGGCGAGCTCGCAGGCGAGCGCTTCTTGTTCGGGCTCCCACTGGCGCTCGCCGAGCTCGGGCCGGCCGATCAGCGCGCACAGGCGCTGGAAGAACTTCGGCTCGAGGGCCGCGACGGTGAGGTGGCGCGCATCGGCGGTGGAATAGATCCGGTAGCAGGCAAGCCCGCCTGTGAGTAGGCGCGGGGAGGGCTCGCCTCCGAGGCGGTGCGCGGCGAGCCGGTGGGCATTTTGGGTCATCGAGATGGTGATTCGGCGGCCTTTCCCGGTGCGCCCGCGTTCGAGAAGCGCTGCGAGGATCTCGGCCACTGCATAGAGCGCCCCTGCGGCGAGGTCGGCGATCTGCACGGGTGGCATTGCCGGCGCGGTGTCGGCGAGGATTCCGGCCCAACCCTGGTAATTGAGGTCGTGGCCGACGCGCTGATCGCCGGCGCCGAAGCCTGTCAGCGAGCAGTAGACGACGGTCTCGGGCAGGTCGTCAGGGCCGACGCCAAGGCGCTCGGCGACGCCAGGGCGGAAGCTCTCGAGCACGACGTCGGCCTCGGCGCACAACGCACGGCCTTGCTCGGGATCAGCCTTCAGGTCGACCGTGACACTCTCCTTGCCGGCGTTCAGGGCCTCGTCCCAGGCGGGCGCGAGATCGCTTAGGGGATCGCCGCCCGGGCGCTGGAGGCGTACCACGCGGGCCCCGAGTCGGAGCAGCTCACGGCTCGCGAAAGGCCCCGGCAGATACCGCGTAAGGTCGACGACCAGGAGGCCCGCGAGTGGTTTCAAACCGCTCGAACCTACTACACTCCGTCAGCCGTGCCTGATCAGGACAAGCGCCGGCTCCTCCTAGACGCTGCGGTGAAGGTCTTCGCCCGCAAGGGCTATCACGCGGCGCGCGTGGGCGACATCGCCGAGGAGGCCGGCGTCGCGTACGGCCTGCTGTACCACTACTTCGACTCGAAGGAGGACGTCCTCCGCAGCGTCTTCCGCGAGACCTGGCGGGCGCTGATCGAGACGATCAAGAGCGTCGAGGAAGGCGAAGACGAGCCACGCGAGCAGCTCCGCAAGGTCGCGGAGATCCTGCTGCGCTCGTGGCGCCGCGACCCGGATCTCGTGCGCGTGCTCGTGCTCGAGGTGACCCGCAGCCAGCACCTCGCGGAGGAGATGGACGAGATCGTCGCCTCGTTCGCGGCGATTCAGCAGATCGTCGAGCGAGGCCAGGCCGACGGCTCGATTAGGCCCGACCTCGATGCGCGGCTGGCGAGCTACGTCTTCTACGGCGCGATCGACGAGCTGCTGACCGGGTGGGTACTCGGGCGGCTGCCCGATTCAGACGATGATCTTGCGCGGGCCGAGCACACGGTCGTCGAGATCGTGACCGGCGGCCTCGCACCCGAGCACGCCGCTAGCCTCGCGTAGGTGACATCCACCTCGGCGTCTGAGGCGCTCGTCGCCGTACCGCCTGTGCGGCGTCGCATGTTCTGGGTCCTCGGGCTCGGCGCCTTTGGGCTTGCGTTCTCGCTGACGACGACCGCGGCCTACCTGCCGCCGCTGTTGAGCCGCTTCACGGACTCGGGCGGCCTGATCGGGGTCATCCTCGGTGCGGAGGGCGTGTTTGCCTTGGTGATCTCCCCGGTGATCGGGCCCTGGAGCGACACCTTCCACACACCGATGGGCCGGCGGCGGCCGTTCATGCTCGTCGCGCTCGGGCCGATCGGCTTCTCGCTGCTCCTGATGGCCTTCATGCCGAACCTGTGGACGACCGTCGTCGTCGTGATGACGTTCTTCTTCGCGTACTACATCTACGAGACGCCGTACCGCGGGCTGTACCCGGACATCCTCTCGGCGGACTCGTTCGGCCGCTCGCAGGGGATCCAGCACATCCAGCGCGGGATCGCGATCGGGATCGCTTTGGTGGGCGGCGGATTTCTGTTCAAGCTCTGGAAGCCGTCGCCGTTCCTGCTGGCCGCCGTGCTGACGACGACCGCCTGCGGGCTGGTGATCTTCCTCGTGCGCGAGGACGGCGGCCACGGTCGGGTCTTCGAAGGCTTCTGGGCGTACGTGCAGCGCAGCTGGCACATCTTCTGGTCGGACGGCGACGTGCGCCGGTTTCTCCTGGCGAACTCGGCGTGGGAGGGGACCTTCGCCGCCGCCCGGACGTTCGTCGTGCTCTACGTGATCGAAGGCCTGCACGAGTCGAAGGTGATGTCGTCGGCGGTTCTGGGCGCGGTTGCGACCGGCTATGTGATCGCCGCGATCTTCGCGGGGCGGCTCGGCGACCGGTTCGGGCTCGCGCGGGTGATCTTCTTCGCGTCGTTCATCTACGGCGGCGGCTACCTCGTCGGCGGGCTGGCGCAGGAGTGGCACGACTGGTACTTCGCGCTGATCGTCCCGGTCTCGGTCGCGGGAGGGACGGTGATGACGCTGGCGTGGGGGCTCCTGTACAAGATCGTCCCCGAGGAGCACCGCGGCGCGGTCTCGGGGCTCGCGACGACGACGAAGGGGATCGGGATCCTCGTGGGGGCGCCGATCGCGGGACTCGCGATCGACCTCGCGCGGCCCTACTTCGGCGCGACCGACGGCTATCAGATCCTCTGGCCGATTTGCGGGCTGCCGATCCTGTTCGCAATCCCGTTGCTCGTGCGGTTGATGGAGGTCGAGCCGCGCGGGCACGTCGAAGTTCCGGTCGTCTGAAGCGCCTTAAGAATCCTTTCAGGGCCGGTTAAGCGGCGGCCCCGATCGTTCCCGCAACCCGAACTGCCGCTGCCGAGTCAGTCGCTTTGGCGTGGCGCTCTACGTGTACGCCTTTCGGCACGGCGGCTCCGGCGCCGTCGGCCTTGTCGCGCTTCTGACGATGCTTTCCGCCGCCCTCGTGGCTCCGTTCGCGGCGGTCGTCGCGGATTGCGCGCGTCGTGAGCAGGTTGTCGCCTGTGCGCTGCTGGCGCGAGCCCTCCTGCTTGCTGCCGCCGCCGTCGGCGCAGCCGCCGGCTTGTCGCTCTTCGTGGTGTGCGCGCCGGCCGCGCTCGCGTCGACTTCTTCGCGAATCGTCTTCCCGGCGCGAGTCGCCCTGGTTCCGGCACTGACCCGCTCTGATCAGGAGCTCACCGCCGCAAACGCCGTACTAAGCACATTCGAGAACGCCGGCTTCATCTCCGGGCCGGCCCTCGCCGGAGCCGCCCTCGCGCTCGCGAGCCCGCCCGTCGTCTTTACGCTGGCTGGGTGCACGACGTGGCTCGGGGCCGTTCTCGCGGCCTGCGTGCACTCCGAAGCCCGGGGCGAGTCGCAAACTGCCCCGATCCATTCCGAGCTCGTCGCCGGCTTCCGCACGATCGCGATCGATCCGGCCCTGCGGCTCGTCGTGGCGATTTACACGGCCGAGACGGCTGCGCTCGGCCTCCTCATGGTGCTCGTCGTGGGATTGGCCGTCGACGTCCTCCATGTCGGCGACTCCGGCACAGGCGTCCTCAACGCGGCCCTCGGTGTCGGCGGAGTGGCCGGCGGGAGCCTCGCGCTCGTCCTCGCGCGGCGCGTGGGAGGCGGGTCTTAGGTCGTCGCGGGGTCGCTGCTGCTCGGCGTGCCGCTCGCTTTCATCGCCTGCCCGCCTCAGACGGTTCTCGCGTGCGCGCTGCTCGCGGCCGACGGCGCCGGAGCCGTCGTGGTCGACATTGCGTGCTTCACGCTTCTGCAGCAAGCCCCCGACGAGGTCAGGGCGCGCGTCTTCGGCGTGCTAGAAGGCCTCGCAGTCGGTGCGGTGGGCGTCGGGTCCGCACTCGGCGGCGTGCTCGCTGTATCGGTCGGCATCCGGCCCGCACTCCTCGTTGCCGCGGCAGTGCCGCTCCTCTGCGGCCTCGCAGCGACGCGAATCGCTCCTTCAGCCCGTCATCAGTGGCCTGTAAGCCACGGGCCGAAGCTGGTCTCGTCAACTGACGAGAGAAGAACCGAGATGACGACCATCGAGTTCAACAGCGAGGCGAAGGAGCTGGATTCACGCTCGGCAGACGGGATCGACGCACAGCTCTTGTGGTACCCGGCCCTCGACACGGTCACGGTGGCGGTGTCCGACGCGAAGGACGAGAACGTATTCGAGCTGGCCGTCGAGTCGCGCGCGGCGCTCGACGCCTTTCGACACCCGTTTGCCTATCGCGCCTGGGCGAGCACCGGCGCCCAAGCCGCCAGTGGCGAGATGTCGCCGTCGCGGCCGTTCAGCTGCCGGTAGCCCAACGCGTGCTCGGCTTGCATCAGCTTGTGGATCTGGGTCGTGCCCTCGTAGATGATCGGCGCCCGCGCGTTGCGGAAGTACCGCTCGATCCCGTACTCCGCCGAGTAGCCGTACGAGCCGTGCACCTGGATCGCGAGGTGCGCCGCGCGGAAGGCCGACTCCGTCGCGTGCCACTTCGCCAGTGACGTCTCGCGCGTGTTGCGGCGGCCTTCGTTCTTGAGCCACGCCGCCTGCATTACGAGCAGCTTCGACGTCTCGTAGCCGAGCACCATCTCCGCGATCATGTCCTGCACGAACTGGTACTTCCCAATCGGCTCGCCGAACGTCTCCCGCTCGCGCGCGTACTCGACGGACCGCTCGAGGCACGCGCGGATCACGCCGCACCCGCCGGCCGCAACGGTGAAGCGGCCCTGGTCGAGCCCGTACATCGCGATCTCGAACCCCTGGCCCTCCTCGCCGAGGAGGTTCTCGGCCGGCACCTCGACGTTCTCGAAGAAGAGCTCCCCCGTCGAACCCGCCCAGATGCCGAGCTTGTGCTCCGTCTCTCGCGTTGTCACCCCTGGCCAGGAGCGCTCGACAATGAACGCCGAGATGCCCTTGTGCCGAGCCGACGGGTCGGTCTTGGCGAAGACGAGCTCATGGTCGGCGACCGTCGCGTACGAGATCCAGTTCTTCTGGCCGTTCAGGACGTAGGTGTCGGCCTCACGCCGCGCCGTCGAACGCATCGAGGCTACATCGGACCCCGCTCCCGGCTCCGTCAGCCCGAAGCAGCCGAGCTTCTCGCCCTTCGCCTGCGGAACGAGGTACTGCTCCTTCTGCTCTTCGCTCCCGTACCGCAGCAGCGGGAGCGAATTCAGCCCCACGTGCACTGAGATCAGCGTCCGGAACGCCGCCTCGCCCCGCTCGATCTCTTCACAGGCCAAAGCCTCGGCGACGAAGTCGAGGCCGGCGCCGCCGTACTCCTCCGGGATCACGATCCCGAGCAGCCCGAGCTCCGCCATCCCCTCGATGACGCCCATGTCGAGCCGGTGCTCGATGTCGTTCTCGATCGCGTTCGGAAGGACGCGCTCGTCGACGAACGAGCGCACGGTGTCCTGAATCAGCCGCTGCTCGTCGGTAAGGTCGAATTCCACGGGGCAAGTGTACGGACGCGAGACCGCGAAGACGCTCCCGGAAGCCCGCGGCCTGGTGCCAGGCCTCGTGGCCGGGCTGAGTGTCGCTGCGCTGGCTGCGGACGCGGGCGGCTTCGACGCGACGAGCTGGGGCTGGAGCGCCATCGTCCTCCTGCTCGTGACCGCGACGGCGCTGCTACTCGGATCTCGCAGGCTGTCTCCTCTGGAGTTGGCCTTGCCGGCGGCGCTCGCAGCGCTCACTGCGTGGGTCTGGCTTTCGCTCCTCTGGTCGTCCGATGTCACGCAGACCGTCCAGGAGGGGGAGCGGATGGTTCTCTACCTCGCGGCGGCCGCCGCCCTGCTCCTGCTCGGCCGCCGCGCGGATGTGGAGGTCGTCCTGGCGTCGCTCGCCGTTGTGATCACTGCAATCTGCGTGTACGCACTGGCGCTCCGGTTGCTCGCGCCGGCCAGAGCGTCGTACCAGGTGCTGTCCACCGATTCGACAGCGAGCTTCAGGCTTGCGCGCCCGCTCGGCTACGCGAACGCGATGGGGCTCTTCGCCGTGATCGGGATCCTGCTCTCGGTCGGTTTTGCGCTGCACGGGCGGCGGCCGTGGGCACGCGCACTCGGCTCCGCCGCGCTCGTCGTGCTTGCACCGACCCTCTACTTCACCTACGGCCGCGGAGCATGGCTCGCGCTGGCGGCGGGAGCTCTGGCCTTGCTCGTGCTCGAGCACGAGCGACTGGCTGCGCTCGCGAACATCTTTGCAGTCGCGCTTGCACCTGCGGTCGCGGTCGTGCTGGCATCGCGCACGCATCCGCTCACGACTCAGGCCGGATCGTTTGCCGCGGCGAGGCACGACGGGCGTTTCGTTGCCGGTGCGATCCTGCTCCTCGGTGCCGGGGCCGCGTTCGTCCCTGCGGGGCTCGAGCGTGCGCGGCGGAGGATCGCTCTCGGGCCCTTCGCGACGCGTTTCGTCGTCGCAGCGCTCGTGCTCGTCGCGGTCGCGCTGGTCGTGGCAGGTCTCGTGCACGTGGGCGGTCCCCGAGCCGCCGTGAGTCGCGCCTACCGGGCCTTCACCTCACCGGCGCCGCTCGTCAAGACGAACGAAAGTCAGCGTCTTTTCAGTCTCTCGGGCAGCGGCCGCTCCGAGTACTGGCACATCGCCTGGCACGAGTACGAGGATCACCCGTGGCTCGGAGGGGGAGCGGGAAGCTTCCAGCGGTTCTGGCTCCGCCACCGGCGCGTCGACCTCCCCGTGCTCGATGCTCACAGCCTCTACCTCGAGACCCTTGCCGAGCTCGGCCCCCTTGGCCTGGCGTTGCTGCTCTGCGCTCTCGGGACGCCGCTCCTCGCTGTGCGCGCCTCGCGGCGTGAGCCGCTCGCGACGGCGGCCCTGGGCGCCTACGTCGCGTTCCTCGTGCACGCCGCCATCGACTGGGACTGGGAGATGCCGGCGGTAACGGTCGCCGCGCTCGTCTGCGGAGTCGCGCTCCTGCTAGCGGCTCGAGGCGCCGAAGCCGTTCCGCTGGCGCGCGGCGCGCGTGTCGCCGCAGTCGCACTTGCGGTCCTGGTCGGGGTGGTCGCGTTCGTCGGCTTCCTCGGGAACCGGGCGACGGCTTCCTCCTCGGACGCGCTCGACCGGGCCGATCTGCACGCGGCTGCGAGCGACGCGCGGAGCGCACGCGCTTGGGAGCCATGGTCTGCAGAACCGTGGCGCCTCCTCGGCGAGGCCCAGCTGCAGGCCGGTGAGGTCGAGAAAGCGAGGGCGAGCTTCCGACACGGCATTTCCAAGGATGGGGCGAGCTGGGAGCTCTGGCTCGATCTCGCCCTCGCCACCCGCGGCGCCGAGCGGCGGGACGCCCTCGACCACGTAGCGCTGCTGAACCCGCTCAGCACAGAGCTCCGCGCGATCCGGGGCCCGTGACATCCGAGGCGGAACGCAAGCATCCTGTTCCCCCGGTATCCACTGTGAGTACTCACGTGAGAGACCTCGACCCCCGGGGGTTGCTTATGAAGAAACTGAGGAAGTCGCGACAGGCACGCATGGCCGTCGCTGTCATTGCGGTCGGCGTGTTCGCGTCGCTTGCGGGTGTCGGTTACGCAGCGGGCCTCGTCCCGTTTGTGCACACCTCGCCGACAGCTGCTCAATACCCGACGTCGAAGGTGACGATCTGTCACCACACGCACTCGAAGAAGAACCCATTCGTGACGATCACCGTCTCCGAGCACGCGCTGCCTGCGCACCTCGGGAATCACGGTGACACCGTCGGTCCCTGCCCGACCGGTACGACCGGAGCGACCGGAGCCGCCGGCACCGTGGTCGTCGCGGCCAAGCTCGCCCACAAGGGCAAGGCGAAGGGTCACCAAAAGGGCGCTGATACCGCCGCGCACGCGACCGTGAAGAACCACGGCCACGGTCACGCCAACGGCCACAGTTCCACTCACGGCCAGGGCAAGGGCCAGGGCCACGGTCACGCCAACGGCCACGGCTCCACTCATGGCCACGGTAACGGCCATAGCAACAACGGCCAGGGCCACGGACACGACAAGAGCCAGAGTCACGGACATGGCCAGGGTCACGGCCAGGGCCACGGCCCGAGTGGCACGCACGGGAACTCCGGCGGGAACGGAAAGGGCAACAAGCACTAACGGCGTCCGCCGCATACGAATCGCCGAGAGAGCCCCGATCCGGGGCTCTCTCGTTAATGTCGCCACGTGGCCGGGACGTATGCACGTTTCGCTGGGCTGACGCTCGAGGTCGAGCGCTACGACCTGGAGCGGCTCGAGAAGCCTGTGACACGCGGTTTCACGCGGGTGACCACGGTCGTGCACTTGCACGGCCGCGGCGCCGAGGGTCTCGGCGAGGACGTCACCTGGTACGCAGAGGCGCACGACTCCCAACCGGAGCTCCCGCTCGCGGGCTCGTGGACACTCGAGAGCTTCTCCGCGGCGCTCGAGATTCCCGAGCCGCACCGGCGCTGGGCCTACGAGAGCGCTGCGCTCGACCTCGCGCTGCGCCAGGCCGGCACGACCTTTGCGGCCGTGGTCGGACGTGAACCGCAGCCCGTGGCGTTCGTCGTCTCGCCGGGGCTCGGCAACCCACCGACTGCTCGCACCGTGCAGCGCTGGCTCGAGTTCGATCCGGCGCTTCGCTTCAAGCTCGACCCCGGCAGCAACTGGACCGACGACCTGATCGCCGAGCTCGCTGCGACCGGCGCCGTCGTGACCGCCGACTACAAGGGGTTCTACACCGAGCAGGACCCGCCGCCGGACGCCGGCCTCTACCGGCGCGTAGCCGAAGGGTTCCCGGAAGCGTTTCTCGAGGACCCGGCGCTCACCGCCGAGACCGAGGCCGTGCTCGAGCCGCACCGCGCGCGGGTGACCTGGGACGCGCCGATTCATTCCGTCGCCGACGTGGAGGAGCTTCTCTGGCCGCCGCGCACGCTCAACTCGAAGCCGTCCCGCTTCGGCTTCCTCCGCGAGCTGATCAACTTCTACGAGCACTGCGAGGCTCGGGACATCGGCCTCTACGGCGGCGGAATGTTCGAGCTCGGCCCGGGCCGCGGCCAGATCCAGTACCTGGCCTCGCTCTTCCATCCGGATGGTCCGAACGACGTCGCTCCGGGCGCCTACAACGACCCGGAGCCGCGTCCCGGGCTGCCGTCGAGCCCGCTCGAGCCGGAGCCTGCCCCCACGGGGTTTCGCTGGGCCGCCGACTCGTTAAGATGATTGATTGATTAGTCAATCAACGAGGCGAAAATGGCGGTAGTAGAGGAAGTGGGGACAGGAATCTCGTTTGCGCCGACGGACGAGCAAAAGGCGCTCCGCGACCTCGCGCACGAGTTCGCCGCGAAGGAGATCCGGCCGAAGGCGGCCGAGTACGACGAGGACCAGACCCACCCCGCCGACGTGATCGCGAAGGCGCACGAGGTCGGGCTGATGAACCCCCACGTCCCCGAGGAGCTCGGCGGCGCCGGCCTCGGCGGGCTCGAAGGCGTCCTGATCGGCGAGGAGCTCGCGTGGGGCTGCTCCGGGATCGCCACGTCGATCATCGCCAACGTCCTGGGCTCGCTGCCGGTTCTGCTCGACGGCAACGACGACCAGCGACGGCAGTGGATCCCACCGCTCCTGGAGGAGCCCCTCCTGTGCTCGTTCGCGCTGACGGAGCCCAACGCCGGCTCCGACGTGTCGGGGATTCAGACGACGGCCGTGCGAGACGGCCCGGACTACTTCCTCAACGGCTCGAAGATGTTCATCACGAACGCCGGGCACGCGGCCTGGGTCACGGTCTTCGCCTCGACCGACAAGGACGCCGGCCACCGTGGCCTCTCCGCCTTCATCGTCCCCATGGACACCGAGGGCGTGACGATCGAGAAGCATCTCGACAAGATGGGCCAGCGCTCGACGGATACCTCCGCGATCGCCTTCCAGGATGTGCGCGTGCCGGAGGCGAATCGGATCGGGGAGGAGGGTCAGGGCTTCAAGATCGCGATGCGGACGCTCGACCATACGCGGCCCGGCACGGCTGCGGGCGCGGTCGGCGTCGCGCGCGCCGCGTTCGAGCTAGCAGTCGAGTACTCGCGCGAGCGCATCCAGTTCGGGCAGCCGATTGCGATGAACCAGGGCGTCAACTTCCTCGTGGCCGACATGGCGGCCGAGATCGAGGCCGCGCGCCTGCTCACCTGGCAGGCGGCGTGGCTCCTCGACCAGGGCGAGCGGGCGACCCTGCAGTCGTCCTACGCGAAGCGCTTCGCGGCCGATACGGCGATGAAAGTGACGACGGACGCCGTCCAGGTCTTCGGCGGCTACGGCTACATCAAGGAGTACCCGGTCGAGAAGCTGATGCGCGACGCGAAGCTATTCCAGATCTATGAGGGCACCTCGCAGATCCAGCGACTCGTGATCGCGAAAGAGATCTTCCTGCCGCGTGGCGATTGAGGTCGATCTCTCGGGGCGAGTAGCTCTCGTCACGGGAGGTTCACGCGGACTGGGCCGGGCTGACGCGCTCACGCTCGCGCGCGCGGGCGCAGACGTCGTCATCGCCGACATCCAGCTCGAGTCGGAGCCTGCGCCTCCCGAGGAGTACGGACCGCTTGCGCAGGCAGCCCGGGCCCAGGGTCTCGTGTACACGGAGCAGACGGTCGAGGAGATCCGAGGGCTCGGCCGGCGCGCAGTCGCCGTCCGCTGCGATGTCACCGACCGTGCGCAGGTCCGGGCCGCGCTCGAGACCGAGCTCGGCGCGCCCGACATCCTCGTCGCCAACGCGGCGACCCTCGACCACGTTGCGCGCTTCGAGCAGCAGTCGACCGAGCTCTGGGAGCGCGACCTCCGGGTCAACCTGAGCGGCGTGTTCAACTGCGCCCAGGCGGTCTGGCCGGCAATGGTCGAGCGCGGCTGGGGGCGGATGGTGACGATGGCGTCCGTGGCTGGAACGCTCGGCGGCTTCGGCCAAGCGAGCTACGCGACCACCAAGGCCGGCGTGATCGGCCTGACGAAGACGCTCGCGCTCGAAGGTGCGCGGCACGGGATCACGGCGAACGCCATCGTCGCGGGGATCATCGGCACCGAGGCGTTCAACTTCGGGAACCCGGAGATGAACGAGCGGATGGTCAAGCGAACGGCGATGCGGCGACCGGGCGAGCCACAGGACGTCGCAAACGCGATCGCGTTCCTCTGCTCCGACCTCGCCGCGTACGTGACGGGGATCACGCTCGAGGTCAGCGGCGGAATCGAGCTGTTCACGTTCTGAGCGCTCGCTAGACTTCGCGCCTTGCGGGTGGAGGCGGGTTCGAGCGCATCGGTTCGGGTTAGGGACCGTCGGCGCGCGCGTGCGCGCCGGCTTCGAGCCCAGCGCCTGCTTGCGCTCGTAGCGGTCGTCGTTGCGACCGGCGTCGCGCTCGGCCTGGCGTTCGCCGGCTCGTCCGACCGGATCGCAGCCGGGGTCCACGTCGCCGGCGTGAACGTCGGCGGGCTCACCTCGGGCGAGGCGGTCAACAAGCTCGAGGCCCGCTCGCGCGCGGTGGCGAATGTTCCCGTCGTCTTCTCCGCCGGAGGGCACACCTGGCGCCTGCGCGCCGCGAACCTCGGCGTCGAAGCAGACTGGCCCGCCGCGGTCGAGCTCGCGCAGCAGCACGGCGACGGGTTCGGGCCGGTCCGTGGCCTGCGCCGAATCGGCGTCCGCGTCTTCGGCGACGATGTCACCCCTCCCACCCGCGTCTGGGTGCGCGCGCTGAACTACGAGCTGACGCGAATGAACCGCGCCGTCGGCCGGCCGCACCGCGACGCCGCCCTCGTGCTCAAGGGTCTCAGCCCCGTCGTCGTCCCGGGCCGGACGGGCTCCGGGCTCGATCGGAAGGCCGCTGCGACCCTGCTCGTTCAGTCACTCGCCGGCTTCGAGCGCGGCCGACCGGTCGCGCTCCCTGTGAAGGTCGAAGCGCCACGCGTCCGCGCCGCCGATCTTGTGCCGGTCGCGACCAAGGTTCGCACCGCTCTCTCCGGCCGGATCCGCATGAGCCTCGGCCGTTCCTCTTGGTGGCTACCGGCCGGCCAGCTCGCTGCGCTGCTCGCGCTCCCGCACGGAGGAACGAGCACGCTCGCGATCGGCGGGCGTGCAGCGGACGGCTACTTCAAGCGGCTCGCCCATGGGATCGGGCGGCCGCCGCGTGACGCCAGCTTCAGTGTTCTCCAGAGCGGCCGCGTCGTCGTTGTTCCCTCGCGCCCCGGCCGCGTGATCTCCGTCGAGGCGACCCGCCGCAACATCCTCGCGGCGGCGCTCTCGGCGACGAGCCGGAGTGCGCGCGTGATCGTCACCACTCAGCCTGCCAAGCGCACGACCGCCCAGGCGCGCGCGATGGGCATCACGACGCGCATCAGCCGCTACGAGACGATCTACGGCGGCGACCCGAACCGAATCCACAACGTCCAGCTCGTGGCGCGACTGATCGACGGGAAGCTGATCGCCCCCGGCGCGACCTTCTCCTTCAACAGGGCGACCGGCGCGCGCACCGCCGACAAAGGCTTCCTCGAGGCGCCGGTGATCATCAACGGCGAGCTCACGACCGGCCTCGGCGGCGGGGTCTGCCAGGTCTCGACGACGACCTTCAACGCCGCGTACGAAGCAGGCCTCAAGATCACCGAGCGGACGAACCATGCGCTCTACATCAGCCACTACCCGCAAGGTCGCGACGCGACCGTCAACTACCCCGACGTCGACCTCAAGTTCGTCAACGACACACCGCACTGGATCCTGCTGCGGACGTTCGTGGGCTCGTCCTCGCTCGTCGTCGACCTGTACGGCTCGCCGATCCACCGCCGCGTCGTCAGCCAGACCGGGGAGCTGAGGGAGACAGGCCCGCCGCTGATCAAGCGGGTCCCCGACCCGGCCCTTTACAAGGGAGTGATCTACGTCGAGGAGAGCGGCGAGCCCTCGCGCTCGACGAGCGTCAGGCGGCTCGTCTACTTGCCGACGGGGAAGCTGCTCTACGTGAACACGTGGTACTCGTCGTACCGCAGCGAGCCCAAGATCGTCCACTACGGGACGAAGACGCGGCCGCGGCCGGCGCCGCCGCCGGCGAAAAAGAAGAAGGGCCCGAGCGGCCCCAGCGGCCCGACCGGCCCGACGGGCGCTACGATTCCGTAGTAGCGATCGCCTCGACAAGCCACTGGGGCACGCGGCGAGGCCGGTACGTCGTTGCGTCGACGCAGGCGTGGCGCGTCCAGCCGTCCGCGATGGCGTCGCCGTCGCGCTCGAGCGCGTAGTCGAACCGGAACCGCGCGCCGCGCAGCTCGCCGCAGGCGCAGCGGATCGTGACGCGGTCGTCGAAGCGCGCCGGGCTCAGGTAGCGCACGTGCGACTCTATGGTGAGCGCCTCGATCCCCTCGGCGCGGAGCTGCGGATAACCGCCGCGGAAGCGCTCGAGATAGTCGATCCGGGCCACCTCGAACCACACGAGATACACGGCGTTGTGCGCGACGCCCTGCGCGTCGGTTTCGGCAAATCGAACGCGCACTTCGGTCTCGAAGCGGAAGTCCACGCGGGGACTCTAGGAGGGTTTGGCGGAACTTCGCCCGACGGCACAGACGAGGTTTCGTCAAGCCCTCTTATGATCGGTCGCGATGAGTGCGGAGGCTCTCGCGGAGCTCATTCGCCGGCGGCAGCCCTGCGTCGTGCTCACCGGGGCCGGCGTCAGCACCGAGAGCGGTATCCCCGACTTCCGCTCGCCGACCGGGCTCTGGGCACAGGTCGACCCGATGGAGTACGGCTCGATCGACGCGTTCCGGCGCGACCCGGTCAAGGTTTGGAGCTTCTACAAGCCGCGAGTCGCGATGCTGAGCGAGGCCGAGCCGAATCCCGCGCACGAGGCGCTTGCGGAGCTCGAGCGGCTCGGGCACGTCCAGGCGGTCGTGACGCAGAACATCGACCTGCTGCACGAGCGCGCGGGTAGCGGCGACGTCGTCGAGGTGCACGGCTCGATCCGGACGTCGACCTGTCAGAGCTGCGGGGAGCGCTACCCGCTCGAACGCGTTCTCGGCCTGCTCGAAGAGGCCGACGCGCCGGCGTGCCCTGCTTGCGGTGGGATCCTGAAGCCCGACGTCGTGTTCTTCGGCGAGCTCCTGCCGCGTGGCGCGATCGATCGCGCGTTCGAGCTCGCGCGCTCCGCCGGGCTGCTGCTCGTCGTCGGCTCCGCCCTCGAGGTCTACCCCGTCGCCGCCCTACCCGTCGAAACGATCGGCGCCGGCGGCGAGCTCGCGATCGTCAACCGCGGAGCGACGGCCTTCGACGAGGAGGCGTCGTTGCGGATCGACGGGAGCGCGGGGGAGGTCCTCCCCGCAGTCGTCGCGGCCCTGTCTTAGGCCGCGGCGCGCTTGAGCGGGCGCTCGTCGAGCAGGCGCCGGCACTCAGCGCAGACCGTGCGCTCGACCTCGTACGGGACTCCGAGCTTCTGGCTCAGGACGTACGTGCGAACGGCCGTGTGCGTGTGGGAACGCTTTGGATGGGTGAAGAGCTGTGTCATCGACCTCTGCCTGAGCGTAACGACGCGGTCGGAAACTACGACGCTCAAAAGGGTGAGGAAGTTGTGACGATGTTGGGTCGGTTGCTGCCGTTCGTGGCTAAGCTCGGCGAGGTGCGACATCCGCTTCTGGTTCTCGTTTCTGTGCCGGCGGTGTTCTTCCTCGCCGCTTGCGGAGCCTCTGCCCGCACCCAGCAGACCGACGGCGGCGGGGTTGCGCACGTCACCCGCCACTGCCGCGCAGGGACGAAGCCGGTCGGCTCCAGCCGTGTCGCGATGGTCGCGCTGGTCCGGAGCCACGTGCGCGCCTACCGACGGCCGGCCCGAAAACCGTTCGCGCGCTTCAGCCGTGTCAACGTGAACGGGTACCCGACGACCTTCCAAGTGCTGGCGGCCTTGCGCCGCCGCGATTGCAGCGCGAGCTGGTACCGCGTCCAGCTTCCGATCCGGCCGAACGGCGTTACCGGCTTCATCCGGGCCCGGGCGGTCGAGGTCGGGAAGGTGCACACCAGCATCCTGGTCGACATCTCCTCGCGCCAACTGACGCTCTTCCGCCGCGGGAAGCAGGTGCTCCGGACGACGGTTGCAGTCGGGTCGCCCGCGACTCCGACACCGACTGGGCGCTACTACGTGAACCAGCGCCTGATCCCGACCGACTCATCGGGCCCGTACGGCCCGGCCGCGCTCGGCGTCTCCGCTTTCTCGAACGTGCTCACCGGCTGGACGCAAGGCGGGCCGATCGGGATCCACGGCACGAACGAACCGTGGTCGATCGGCCGCGCAGTCTCGAACGGCTGCATCCGCGTGCGCAATCCGGTGCTGAAGCGCCTGTTCTCCCAGACGGGCGCGGGCACGCCGGTCATCATTCGCCGGTGAGCCGAGGAACAGCCGTCGTCACCGCCGCCGTGACCGTCGCGGCGCTGGCGGCGACGCTCGCGGCCCTCGCGAGCCGCCCCGCCGCGCCCGCGCTCGATCCGCAGGAGGCCGTCGCCGACGGCTGCGGCCGGGACTACACCCGCCAGCTGCTCAAGGAGATTCCGACCTGGGTCTACGTCGGGGACCACGCTGCCCCGGCGACAGGGCGGCCGCCTCCCCCCCAACGGCTCGAAGGCGTGATCGCCTCGCGCTACTTCCCCGACCTCGCAGTCCATCCGACCGAGGAGGACCTCCCGCCGGTCCACCGCTCGTACGACTTCAACTTCGATGTGCTTCCGGACGAGAAGTACAAGCGCCTGATGGGCGGCGATCCGGCTCTACGCACCGGCAACTTCGCGGGTCGCAGTCCGTCAACCGGCCGCGTGCACGTCGAGCGGGAGCAGGAGACGCTGTCGCGCTTTGCGTGGCCGGAGAAGGGCGACCGCGTCGCGATCGTCGGTTCGTGGATCTGGGACTGCGGCCATTGGATGCCCGGCGGGGAGCGGACGGAGATCCACTCGTACCGTGCGCTCTGGGTCGCGCGTCGCGCAGGCGCACCCTCGCCGCTGAGTCCCTACGGCGAGAGCGAGGGCGATCTCTTCCTCTCGAATGACAAGACGTTCGCGGGCGTCGAGGCCGACTGCGCGCACAAGACGAAGGAGGCGGCGCCGGCTTTTAGCAACTGCCTGAAGACCGAGCCGGAGTGGGCGGACATCGCGGGGAAGTACCGATTCGGCTTGCGCCTGCCCCCGCGACCTTCCGCTGGGTCGCACGCCGTCGTGCGCGTGCTCGACGCCGGCGGCACTGCTGGAGCGCCGCGCCCAGCCGTGACCGTGAAGGGCCGCAACGTCGTGGTCACGCTCACGGTCGCTTCGAGCCCGAACGAGCTGCTCGTGGTGGCCAAGCGGATTCTCGTCCGCTGGGCGGGCGCCCCCGTACCGCAGCACCTGCGCGTCCGCTTCACGCGTCTGCTCGTTCGCCGCGCCATGGACCCGGGCTGCCCGAACCAGCAAGTCTTGTGCGGCTCGAAGGAGAGCACCCACGGTGACCAGATGAGCGCACAGCCTGGGGAGTGGAACGTCTACGTCGACGCCGGTGGCAAGTGGGCAGTATGGGGCAAGGGGCTTCTGCGCACAGAGGACGGAGACGTCTTCGACCACGGGCCGAAGCTGGACGTTTACGTCGCGGCAGGGACCGCGTGGCGGCTCTTCGTGTTCACGCGCGAGTGCGACATGGGCTCGTTCTCGCCTGCCGACGGCCTGGGGCACGCCCTCCCTCCGTGCCCGATCACGAAAGAGTTCGGCACCCGTGAAGGCGACGACGTCCCCGGCGAGGTGATCAACCGCTTCCGCTCGCCGAAGGCGTCGCTCGGCTTCCACCGCGGCCGGCCTTCGAAGCACGACACCACCTGCCCAACGCTCAACCGCCTCGGCTGCTACGAGATCGACTACGTGGTCACGCGCGTCCGGGACGACGCCGTCCGCCGCCGCCGGGTAGGCTCCCGCTGATGGCGCAGGGCAGACAGGACATCATCGGCAAGCTCGCCGACCGGGGCGAGACCGTGGTCGGGAAGTACATGCCCGCGGCGCAGCGGATCTTCGAGGCGGGCTCGGGCATGACAAAGCGGGTCGACGACCTGACCAAGCGCGTGAAGGAGCTCGCATCGCTCGAGAAGCGCGTGGCGACCCTCGAGAAGAAGGTCGACAAGCTTTCCGGCGGCTCCACTAGTCGGTCACGGAGCAGCGGCGCCAAGAAGACGACCACGAAGCGCACCACGACCCGCGCGAAGCCGACACCGAAGAAGAGCTAGGGCGCTCGCAGGCGCAGCGCCTGCGGAACGATCTCGAAGCGCACCGGCGTCGTGCCGGGCTGTTCGCCGTCGAGCTCGATCGGCAGCGGCTCGGCGGCGTCAACCTCGACGCGCGCGCCTCGGAGGACCTCCGCCTTCGGGTGCGGCAGGTGCGTGCCTCGGTACGTCTTGGGCAGCGTCAGGAGCAGGTCCCGCTTCGTGAGGTCGCCGATCAGCAGGGCGTCGAAGAGGCCGTCGTCCGGCTCTGCCTCGGGGCAGATCTTCATTCCGCCGCCGAGGAAGCGGCCGTTCGCCACGATGACGTCGTGCATCCGGCCGGTGCGGTGCTCGCCGTCGACCGAGACCTTCACCTCGTCGTTCTGCCAGCCCGCGAAGACCGTGATCGTCGCCCACAGGTAGGAGGCCTTCCCGCCGAGCGCCTTCGACGTCTCGTTCGCCCGCTGGGCGATTGCCCCGCTCATCCCGGCGCTGCCGATGTTCGCGAAGTAGGACTCCGCCTCCGAACCGTGCCAGGCGCGATACCGGGCGCACCCAAGGTCGATCGTCCTCGCGTGCCCGTCGCGTGCAAGGGCAATTGCGTCGTCGAACCGTCTCGGGATCCCGAACGTGCGGACGAAGTCCCATCCCGTGCCGCGGGGGATCACCGCCAGCTCGACGCCGTCGCGGCCCGCCAGGCCCTGGACGACTTCGTTGACCGTTCCGTCGCCGCCGACGGCGACGAGGAGCGATGCGCCGTTGTCCGCGGCGCGCCGGGCGAGGTCGCCCAGCTGGCGCGGCCGCTCCGAGAGCAGGGTGTCGCCGGAGAGCCCGAGCCTTGCGGCGCGGTGGGCGAGCTCGGGCCAGCGGCGGCCGGTCGAGCCGTTCTCGGCGGCCGGGTTGACGAGGAAGACGGTCTCGCTAATGGGCAGCCGTCACGGTCGCCAGCGCGACACGCGTCATCCGGTCGACCGCCGTCCTGAGGTCCTCGTCCGAGATCCGGGCGATCGCCTCGCCGTGCACGGCGTAGTCGCTGACCGTGAGCAGGCAGCCGGCCTGGACGCCGCGTACCGCGCCGATCGTGAACAGCACCGCGGCCTCCATCTCGACGGCGAGGATGCCCCGCGCCGACCAACGCGCGTGCCTCGCTGGGTCAGGGTCATAGAAGGTGTCGCTCGAGACGATCGGGCCGACCCGGACCGGCAAGTCGAGCTCTTTTGCGGCGTGAACGGCGCCATGGACGAGCTCCCAGTCCGCGGTCGGCGTGTGCGGCTCCCCGCCTACGTAGTTGTTCACAGTGCCGTCCGCGGCGACCGCCGATACGGCAACGATCAGGTCGCCGAGCTGCAGGTCTGTCTGCAGGCCCCCGCAGCTGCCAACGCGCACAAACCGCTTCACGCCGAGCTGGACGAGCTCTTCCATCACAATCGCCGCCGACGGGCAGCCCATCCCGGTCGCCTGCACCGAGAGCGGCGCCCCTTCGTACTCGCCGGTGTAGCCGAGCATCCCGCGTTCCCCGTTCCGCTGGACGGGATTGTCGAAGTACGTCTCCGCGATGTACTTCGCCCGGAGCGGATCGCCGGGCAGCAGGCAGGCCTCCGCATAGTCCCCCGGATCAGCGCGAACGTGGATCGGCATCCGCGAAAGCCTAGAGTTTCACTCGTGCTCAAGGAGCCCAACCTCGACGAGATCCTCTCGTTCTGCGCGGAGGACCCAGTCGAGCGCGTCTTCCTCGAAGACGTGGCGCGCCGCGGGCTAGGCCGCTTCACCGCGCTCGACGGGAACGGAGGCCTCGCAGCCCTCTGCCACGTAGGCTCGAACGTCGTTCCATCCGGGCGAGGGTGCGAGGCCTTCGCAGACGTTGCGGCGGCCGGAACCGCACGCATGCTGATCGGCGAGGAAGGAGCCGTCACGCAGCTCTGGGAGTCGGCGCGGGAGCGGCTGCCCAAGCCGCGGGAGGACCGCCCGGGACAGCCCGTCTACGTCCTCCGGGAGCCGCCCGAACCCGGCGAAACCGGCCTGCGGGCCGCGACGCAGGAGGACTTCGACCTGTTGGTGCCCGCGTGTGCAGCGGCACACCTCGAGGAGATCGGGATCGATCCCCTCGCCCGCGATCCGGAGAGCTTTCGGTGGCGGACGCGGATGCAGATCGAGGAAGGGCGCTCCTGGGTCTGGGCGGAGGACGGGACGATCCTGTTCAAAGCCGAGGCGTCGGCGTGGACGCCGTCTGCGGTGCAACTGCAGCAGGTGTGGGTCGATCCCGCGGTGCGCGGCCGCAAGTACGCCCAGCGGGGTATGCGAGATCTGTGCCGGTTCCTGCTGGAACAAGTGCCGACCGTCTGCCTGTTCGTTCGCGCGGAGAACGCACCGGCGATCCGCGTCTACGAGGCGATCGGGATGCGGCGCACGATCTCCTACAGATCCCTCATTTTCTAGGAGCAAAAGCCCTGAATGGGGGAGGACGGGTTGCGATTTCGCGCCGAGAATCGAACCGTGCGGCGCCTTGGCCTCACTGCGGCCGGCCTTTTGGCCATGCTCACGCTTGCCCTGACGATCGTGAACACGGGGCGGGCCAAACCCTCGCTGGCCCACACCTGCACGGCTACGGACCGGCAGTTCATCCAGGAGGCGCGCTCGACGATGGAGGAGGTCGGCCTCTGGAGCGACGCAGAACCGGGCGATGTGGTGGGCCAGGCTCGAGCTGCTGCCAAGCACATGGGGAGGATGGGCCCCAGCGATCCGTCGCTCGAGCAGACGCGGCGCCTGATGGTCGGAATGCTCACCGAGTATGCGAAGGCCGTTCGGATTCAGGCGAAGCACGGCAACGCCGGCCCGCACATGTACCGGGCGTACGGGCTCGCGAACTACGCCCACGGAGTGCTCGCGAAGGCCCAGCCGTCGCTCGTCCGTTTGGGCTGCGACCTCACGCCAATCCTTTAGAGCCGCTGCAACACTGTCTCGATGACGCTCACTGAGCGCGTCGAGGAGCACATCCGCCGGCACGAGCTGATCGAGCCGGGCGGCGCCGTGCTCGCGCTCGTCTCCGGCGGCGCCGACTCCACTTGTCTTTGGCACGTCCTGCGCGCGCTCGGCTATCAAACGGACGCGCTCCACGTGAACCATGGGCTCCGCGGCGAGGAGTCGGACGAGGATGCCCGGTTCTGCCGCGAGGTGCTCGGCGCCGAGGTCATTGACGCACCGCTGCCGGAGCGCCCCACCGAAGAGGCCCTCCGCGACATCCGCTACTCGTTCGCCCGAGACCGGCTCCGAGCAACCGGTCACACCGCCTCGGACCAGGTCGAGACCGTCCTCTACCGCCTGGCGGCCAGCGGCACCACGAAGGGGATCAAGCCGAGGCGCGAGGACAGTGTCGTCCGCCCGCTGCTGACCGTCTGGCGTCACGAGACGGAGGCCTACTGCCGCGCCGAAGGCCTCGACTACCGCACCGACTCTACGAACTCCAACACCAAGCGCGGCCTGATCCGCGACGAGATCCTCCCGCTCCTGGAGCGGCTCCACCCGGCGGCCCAGGAGAACCTCCTCCGAGCAGCCGATCAGCGCCCCTCCAAGCTGGACGAGCTCCTTGCCGATCCCACCGGCTCGAAGCGGCTCGACCTCGGCGGCGGGCTCACCGCGGTGCGCGAGTACGACCGCGTATGGCTCGAGCAGACGCCGGTCGCGCTCGAAGGCGCCGTGCACTGGGGCCCGTGGCGCATTGAATCCGAGCTCCCAGGCCTTAAGGTAAGGAGCTGGCGACCGGGCGACCGGCTCGCAGGCCGCCGCAAGAAGGTCCAGGACGTGTTCGTCGACGCCAAGATCCCGCGATCCGAGCGCGAAGCGTGGCCGCTCGTCGTGCGCGGCCGCGAGGTCGTCGCCGTCCCCGGCCTGGTCGAGGCTCCCGGAATCACGGCCAGGAAGGACGGATGAGCCAGACCGAGCTCGAGCGGGCCGTTGGCGAGATCCTCATCGACGAGGAGACGCTGGGCGCGCGGATCGCCGAGCTCGGGGCGGAGGTCTCCTCCGACTACCACGGCCGCGATCTGCTCTTGATCGGCGTGCTCAAGGGCGCGGTCTTCTTCATGGCCGACCTGATGCGCCACCTCACAGTCCAGTGCGAGGTCGACTTCATGGCGATCTCGAGCTACGGCGACTCGACCGATTCCTCCGGGATCGTCCGCATCCTGAAGGACCTCGACATCAACATCGAAGGCCGCGACGTGCTCGTCGTCGAAGACATCATCGACTCCGGCCTCACGCTCTCGTACCTGATGCGGAACCTCGAGTCCCGCGAGCCCGCGAGCCTCGAGGTCTGCGCCCTGATGACGAAGCCCGCGCGCCGCGAGATCGATGTGCCGGTGCGCTACATCGGCTTCGAGATCCCAAACCGCTTCGTCGTCGGTTACGGGCTCGATTTCGGCGAGCGCTACCGGAACCTGCCGTACGTCGGCGTTCTGAACGAGGAGTTCATCGCAGAAGGGCTTTGAGCCGGCGGTCCCGGGTATAGGTGACGCTCATGCTCGCTGGTACCCTTTGCCGATAGAGGGCCGATGAACCGATTCTTCCGCTCAGCGCTGTTTCCGCTCTTCGTGATCGTCCTGCTCGTCTACCTGGCGAGCCAGACACTGATCCCGCACTCGAAGAGCGCTCAGAAGTTCACCTACTCCGAGTTCATCGCGCACGCGGGGAACGGCGACGTCGCCAACGTCGTGTTCAACCCGCCGAAGCACTCGATCAGCGCGACGATCCCGAGCATGGACGACAAGAAGATCAGCGTCCACTACCCAGCCGATCAGTCGGTGCCGCCGATCGAGCGAGTGCTCGAGGAGAACCACGTCCAATTCGACTCGAAGGGCACCGGCAACTGGTCGTGGATCTCGTTCTTCACGTCGCTGCTGCCGTTCGTGCTCCTGTTCGGCTTCTGGATCTTCCTGATGAACCAGGTGCAGGGCGGCGGCTCGAAGGTGATGAGCTTCGGCAAGTCCCGCGCGAAGCGGATGGCGCCCGACTCGCCCAAGATCGGCTTCAAGGACGTCGCCGGCGTGGACGAGGCCGTGGAGGAGCTTCAGGAGATCAAGGAGTTCCTCGAGAACCCCAAGAAGTTCCAGGCGCTCGGCGCGCGGATCCCCAAGGGCGTGCTCCTCTACGGGCCGCCCGGCACCGGTAAGACGCTGCTCGCCCGTGCAGTCGCCGGTGAGGCAGGTGTCCCCTTCTTCTCGATCTCTGGCTCCGACTTCGTCGAGATGTTCGTCGGCGTCGGCGCTTCGCGCGTACGCGATCTGTTCGAGCAGGCGAAGCAGGCGGCGCCGTGCATCGTCTTCATGGACGAGATCGACGCCGTCGGCCGGCACCGCGGTGCCGGTCTCGGAGGCGGCCACGACGAGCGCGAGCAGACGCTGAACCAGCTGCTCGTCGAGATGGACGGCTTCGAGCTGAAGGACAACATCATCCTGATCGCCGCGACGAACCGGCCCGACATCCTCGACCCGGCGCTGCTCCGCCCGGGCCGCTTCGATCGGCAGATCGTGGTCGACCGGCCCGACCGGATCGGCCGCCGCAAGATCCTCGAGGTGCATGCGAAGGGCAAGCCGATCGCGCCGGAGATCGACCTCGACACGCTCGCAGCCGGTACCCCAGGCTTCACGGGCGCCGACCTCGCGAATCTTGTGAACGAGGCTGCGCTTCTCGCCGCCCGCCGCGGCAAGAAGACGATCGAGCAGGAGGAGCTCGAGGAGGGGATCATGCGCGTGATCGCCGGCCCCGAGAAGAAGACGCGCTTGCTCTCCGAGGAGGAGCGGAAGATCACGGCGTACCACGAGCTCGGCCACGCGATCGTCGGCCACTACCTCGAGCACACCGACGAGGTGCACAAGATCTCGATCATCAGCCGCGGCCAGGCGCTCGGCTACACGATCTCGCTGCCGCGCGAGGACCGCTACCTGACCACCAAGACCGCGCTGATGCACCAGCTCGCCGCGATCCTCGGCGGCCGGGCGGCGGAGGAGCTCGTCTTCCACGAAGTGACCACCGGGGCGGCGAACGACCTCGAGAAGGTCACCTCGACCGCGAAGCAGATGATCATGCGCTACGGCATGAGCGAGAAGCTCGGGCCGCGCGTCCTCGGCCGAAACCACGACATGCCGTTCCTCGGACGCGAGATGGGCAACGAGCCCGACTACTCCGAAGAGATCGCGCGCGAGATCGACGACGAGATCCGGCGGGTGATCGAAGAGGCGCACGACCTCGCCGTCAAGGTGCTCAAGGAGCACATGGAGGACCTGCACCGGGTCTCGGGGATCCTGATCGAGCGCGAGACGATCGACAAGGACCAGTTCGAGCGGCTGCTCGCCGGCGAGACTGAAGAGCAGGTCTTCCCGGATGAGGTGCCCGAGGCGCCCGCCGAGACTCCGGCCGAAGAAGAGAAGAAGCGCCGGCCGCAGCCGAAGCCGATTCCGAGGCCGTTCCCGGGTGCGACGATGCAGCCGCCGCCCGAAGGCGCCAAGGGCTAACGCCCGAGCAGCGAGACATCTGGGCTCAATGGCTGGCGGTTCACCGCTACGGCGGGGATCCCGACGTGCGCGCGCGCATGCTCGAGGAGACTCGTGAGTTTCGCGAGAAGGTGCTCGACCGGTCCGGGCTCGCCGAGGGCGAGACGCTGCTCGACGTCGGCTGCGGCGAAGGCCTGATCGGGTTCGGCGCGCTCGAGCGCGGGGCCGGGCACGTCGTCTTCTCCGACATCTCGGACGACCTGCTCGACTTCTGTCGCGAGGCCGTGGAGGCGGCCGACATCTCAGATCGATGCAGCTTCGTGAAAGCCGGCGCGGAGGAGCTCGCCGGAGTGGCCGGCGAGAGCGTCGACGTCGTGACGACCCGGTCGGTGCTGATCTACGTGCGCGACAAGGCGGGTGCCTTCGGCGAGTTCGCGCGCGTTCTTCGCCCAGGTGGCAGAGCGTCGCTGTTCGAGCCGATCAACCGGTTCGGAATCGACGAGAAGAAGCAGGGCTTCTGGGGGTATCCCGGCGACGGCTTGGCCGAGCTTGCTGCCCGGGTCGATCACGTCTATGAAGAGATTCAGCCTCCAAACGACCCGATGCTGGACTTCGACGAGCGCGACCTGGTGAAACTGGCGGAGGACGCCGGTTTCTTCCCGATCGACCTCGAGCTGCACGCCTACGTCAGGCCTAGCGAGCCGCGGCCTTGGGAGGCGTTCCTCAAGAGCTCAGGCAACCCCAGGATCCCGACCATCGAAGAGGCGATGGACCGCGCCCTGACGCCCGAGGAGCGGGAACGGTTCGCCGAGCACCTTCGGCCCCTGGTCGAGGAAGGCAGGGGCGTGTGGCGTATGGCCCAGGCGTATCTCAGGGCCGTGAAGCCCTAGACGGTCCCTGCCGCGATGCCGGCTTTCCACGACGCCCACAGGCGGGCATAACGCTCGCCCTGACGGACGAGCTCGTCGTGCGTTGCGACCTCGACGACGCGGCCACGGTCCATCACGACGACGCGGTCGGCGCGCTCGGCCGTGGTGAGGCGGTGGGCGATCGTGACGACCGTCCGGCCGGCGACGACCGCGGCAAGCGCCCGCTCGACGGCCATCTCGGTCGCCGGGTCGAGGCTCGACGTCGCCTCGTCGAGGACGATCACCGCCGGGTCGGCGAGCGCAACCCGGGCGATGCCGACCAGCTGCCGCTCGCCCGCGGAGAGCCGCACGCCGCGCGTCTGGACGTCTGTGTGGATCCCGTCCGGAAGCGCCTCGAACCGCTCGCGCGCGCCGATCTCGTCCAAGGCGCGGACGACGTCGTCATCCGAAGCCTCGGGATAGGCGAGGCGCACGTTTTCGGCAATCGTCCCGCTGAAGAGGTGGCCCTCCTGCGGGAGCATCACGATCCGGCGGCGGAGCGAGTCCAGCGTGCCGTGGCGCAGATCGACGCCGCCGAGCCGGATCGCGCCGTGCTGCGGGTCGTACTGCCTCGTCAGGAGCTTCGCGAGCGTGGACTTGCCTGCACCCGTGACTCCGACGAGCGCGACGTGCTCGCCGGCTTCCAGCTCGAGCGACACGCCGTGGACGACCGCCGGCCCGTGTTCGTAGCCGAAGGTGACGTCACGTAGCTCGACGTCCCCGTCGTCCGGGAGCTCGACCGCGCCAGGCTCCTCCGCGATCGCCTCGTCGGCCTGCAGCAGTCGCACGATCTTGCCAAGCGCCGCGAGCCCCTGGCGGAAGTCGCCCAACCACTCGCTGAAGCGCGCGATCGGGTCGAACAGCTGGACGAGGTAGAGCACATATGCCGCGATCGTTCCCTTCGAGATCGAGCCGTCCCGGTACAGCGTTGCCGCCGTGAGGAGCACCGCGAAGAGCGCGATCGTCTGCGCGAGCGGGATCATCGTGAAAAGCCGGATGTTCACGAGCGAGGCGCGCCGCCACGCGCCGATCTGGGCCCGGCTCCGCGGCTTGTAGGCCTCGATCGTCTTCCGCTCGCGCCGGAACGCCTGGACGACTCGCACACCGGTCAGGCCTTCCTGGAGCGCCGTCAGCGTCTCGGCCACCCGGTCCCGGATCGCGTGGTAGACGCGGCCCGCGCTGTGGTGGAACCACCAGCTCGAGGCGGTCAGGACGGGGAGGGCGACAAGCGAGACCAGCGCCAGCGTCGGGGAGAAGTAGACGAGCGCGACCACGGTGAGCGCGATCTGGAGTCCGCTGCCGACGACCTCGACGAGGGCTTCGCGGAGAAACTCGTCTAGCGCCTGGACGTCCGAGGTCAGTCGGGAGACGAGCACGCCGGCCCGCTGCTGCTCGAAGAACCCGAGCGGAAGCGCCTGGAGCTTGTCGAAGGCGGCCCGGCGGAGCGCACCGAGGAACCACTCGCTTGCGGTCGCCGCGAGGAGCACCTGGGCGCGGACGACGAACGGCTTCACGACCGCGAGGACGAGCAGGATCGCCGCCGCCACGTTCAGCGGCCCCTGCTTGCCCTTGTCGATTCCGGAATCGACGGCGTAGCGCACGAGCGCCGGGCCGGCCAGCGTGATCAGCGTCGAGAGGATCACAGCGACTGCGGCGCCGAGGTATCGCGCCTGAACCTGCCGGATCATTGGGCGAGTCACGCGCCAGACCTCGCGGAGCGGAGCCTGCTCTCTCATGCGGCCGCCTCCTCGAGTGCGAGCAGGGCGCGGTACCGGGCCGACTTCCGCAGCAGCTCCTCGTGCGTCCCCTGCTCGACGATGCAGCCGCCCTCGAGGATGGCCACGCGATCGGCGAGCGCGATCGTCGCCGGCCGGTGCGCGATCACGAGCGTCGTGCGCCCTCGCATGACCTCCGCCAGCGCCGCGCGGATCTCGTGCTCCTTCGTTGCGTCGACGGCGGAGGTGGCGTCGTCGAGAACGAGCACGGCCGGGTCGGCGAGGATCGCCCGCGCGATCGCGATCCGTTGCCGCTGCCCGCCGGAGAGCGAGAACCCGCGCTCCCCGAGGATCGTGTCGTAGCCGTCGGGCAGCTCGGCGATGAACTCGGCCGCGCCTGCGAGCTCCGCCGCGCGCTCCACTGCGGCGTCGTTCGCGTCCGGCCTTCCGAAGCGGATGTTGTCGCGCACGCTCTCGCTGAAGAGGAACGTCTCCTCGAAGACGAGGGCGACCGCGCTGCGCACGTCGCTGAGCCTGAGGTCGCGGAGGTCGTGGCCGTCGATGAGGACGCGCCCGCCTTCCGGGTCGTAGAGGCGCGCGAGCAGGCCCGCGACGGTGCTCTTTCCGGTGCCGGTCGCACCGGCCAATGCGAGCGACTCGCCGGGGGCGACGTGCAGGTCGAGCCCGTCGAGCACCGGCTGGTCGCCGTGATGGCCGAAGTGAACGTCTTCGAGGCGAACGTCGCCTCGCACGGGCTGCTCGAGGATCTCCGGGTGACGCGGCTCGGCGAGGCGGGGCTCCGCCTCGAGAACCTCGACGATCCGCGCGCTGGCGGCGAGCGCCTTCTGCACGGTCGTCACGCGCTGGCCGAGGACGCGGAGCGGCCAGACGAGCATCACGACGTACGCGTTGAACGCGACGAACGTGCCCGTCGAGAGATCGCCGGAGATCGCCGCGCGGCCGCCGAACCAGAGCACGGCGGCGATGCCGATGATCGGCAGCATCTCGAGCAACGGGTTGAAGACGGCGTCGAGGCGGGCGAGGTCGAGCGCGCGGTCGATGACCTCGTCGCTGCGGCGCCGGAAGCGTCCAGACAGTGCCTTCCCTGCGCCGAGCCCTTTCACGACGCGGATCCCGCTCACGGCCTCCTCAACCAGCGTCGAGGTCTCCGCCCACGCCTCCTGCAGGCGGCGCGTGCCGACCTCGTACTTCCGCGAGTAGAGCCAGGCCGCAACCGTGACGAGCGGCACCGGGATCAGCACGATCAGCGCGAGCTGCCAGTCGAGGATGAGCATCACGACCGCGACGGCGACGACGGTGAGCGCGTAGCCGATCGTGTGGCCGATCGCATCCATCATCCGAGCGACGTGGGTCGCGTCGGACGATGCGCGGCTCATCAGCTCCCCCGGGCCGACCCGGTCGTGGTACGCGGCGTCGAGGCGCAGGGCGTGGGCGAAGATCGCGTCGCGGACGCGGGCATCGGAGGCCGAGCGGTTGCGGATTGCGTAGATGTGGCGGAAACCGCCTGCGCAGACCTCGAGCAGCCCCACGCTCACCAGTACCCCGAGCCAGATCAGGAGCGTGTGGCGGTCCTCGGTGACGATTCCATGGTCGATCGCGTACTTGACGACGAGCGGCGCGCTGACCGCGCCGACCTGCCAGAGCAGGCCGGAGACGACGGCGCCGATCACGCCGCCGCGCTGCGCGCGCACGACTTCGCGCAGGAATCGCCACGCCGCTCCGCGGCGCACCTCGCGTTCCCCCATGGGGCAAAGTTACCGAGACATGCTCGATCGATTGGCCATCGAAGAGCGCTTTTCTCGCCCGTCGGTGATGGGCGTCGTCAACGTCACCCCGGATTCGTTCTCGGACGGGGGCGTCAACTTCGACCCCGACGACGCAGCGGCTTCGGCGCGGCGCATGGTCCAGGAAGGGGCCGCAATCGTGGACATCGGGGGCGAGTCGACCCGGCCCGGATCGGAAGGCGTCACGACCGAAGAGGAGCTCCGCCGCGTGATCCCAGTGCTCGAGCAGCTGGGGGGCGATGCGCCGGTTTCGATCGACACCTCGAAGGCGGAGGTCGCCCGAAGAGCCCTCGGGCTGGGCGCGGAGCTGGTCAACGACGTCACCGCCCTCCGCGGCGACCCCGCCCTCGCAGCGGTGGTCGCCGATTCCGGCGCCTACCTCTGCCTGATGCACATGCGCGGCGAGCCGCGGACGATGCAGCGAAAACCCGAGTACGACGATGTGGTCGTCGAAGTCGCTGCGTTCCTCGAGGAGCGCCTCGCCTTTGCCATCGCCGCCGGAGTCCCCGAGGAGCGCATCTGCCTCGACCCGGGGATCGGCTTCGGCAAGACCGTCGAGCACAACTTCGAGCTCGTGCGCCGCCTGGACGAGCTCACACAGCTCGGCCGCCCGATCGTCGTCGGCTTCTCACGCAAGAGCTCGCTCGGGAAGCTCCTGGGCGATCCCGAGGCCACCACCGGCTCGACCGCGGCCAGCGTCGGTGCGGCCGTCGCCGCCTACGAGCGCGGGGCCACGATTCTCCGTGTCCACGACGTCAAGGAGCACGTCGAGGCGCTAACCGCTGCCGCGGCCGCCCTAGGATGAGCGCGATCGTCGAGATCAAAGGCCTGGAGGTTCCCGGCCGCCACGGTGTCGAGGAGTGGGAGCGCGAGCGCGAGCAGCCGTTCCTGTACGACCTCGAGCTGGAGCTGCTCGAGCCGGGAGCCGACCGGATCGAGGACACCGTCGACTACCGCGAGGTCGTCAAGCTGGTCCGGCAGTTCTCGGAGGGCCGCCAGTTCCGCCTGCTCGAGGCCATCGCAGCCGCCCTCGCCGACGCGCTCGTCGATCGCTTCCCGCTCCAGCGCGCGCGTGTGCGCGTCCGCAAGCCGCTGGTTCAGCTCGACACGCCCGCCGAGTACACCGCGGCTACCGTCGAACGGCGGCGCTGAGCGAGTAGCTCGCCTCGCGCACGCGCTTCCCGAGGAAGACGTCCAGATAGACGTACTGCCCGACGCCTCGGCCTCGGATCGTGACGCGCTCGAATCGGCTGCCGGCGTGAGACGCAACTCCGAGCAGGTCGCGCCGTGCAGCCGCGCCGCGCTCGAAGACCGTCTGTGTGCGCCGGCCCCAGATCTCGAGATCGACGTTCGTGTCCGTGCGCACGGTCACGACCAGTCGGCCCTTCGCGGGCAGGTACGCGCGGTAGACGTCCTCGGGGTCCTCGACCCTCTCCACGTGGGCGAGAAGAACTCGATTCCGGCGGCCGGGCGCAGTGATCGGTGTGTGGCCGGTCCGGAGGAGCCCCTTCGGCTTGACCAGGTA
>JBKPLR010000007.1:0-11252 GCA_046731695.1 Actinomycetota bacterium | reverse complement strand
GACAAGAAGGGACGCCGGCTCGGCGTCGCGCTACTGGCGTAATGCAGTGGGACGACGGCTACCTCTCAGATAAGCCGCCCCGGATCGCGCGTCGCCGCGACCGCCAGGGCAGCGTTCCAGTCGCCCGCTGTCGTCATGGTTAAGCGTTGTCCTACTGGAGAACGAGCTGCAGAATGTTGGGAAAGGTGTTGGGGAACCGACCCCGTAGGCCGGCACGAGCGGGCGCTCTGCCGACGACTTGGTCGAGCTGGCGATGCGGGCAGTTCCTGGGCGACTCGCTGCCCAACGATATCGGGATGATGGGCCTCGCCGAGACAGGGATCGATCCCGACGAGCTGCGCCAGGCGTTCGAGCTTTCGAATGAGATCGCGCCCGTGATCGTGCACCTCATCGTCGCCGAGGGGCTCGTCGGCAGCGGCCGGGCGCAACGCCTGACGGCGCTCGAGCCTGGCGCGCGCATTCAGGGGCGGCGCCGAGTGGCAATCGAGTGGGAAGAGCCGCGCGCGTATACCAACGTCGAGCCGCAGCGGCGTTCGCTCGAAGCGGAGTGGACGCTCGCGTAATGAGGTCAGCCGGCGCCGCGGATCGCAGCGTCCGCACGTCTCTCGCAACCCGGCATCCGACCGCTCCCCAAGCGGGTCTGCGGGGGCGGAAGGATGGCTGACGCATTTCAACGAACCTTGCAATGTGCGTCGAGCGTGGTTTGATACACACGTAGCAAACTAAGCGGGGGGCTACGAAAGGGGAGAACGAATGGCAGGCAGACGATCCGTCTGGCTCGCGACCGTGGCCGTCGGTGCGCTCATAGGCGTGCTCGGCGTCATCGGCGCATCGGCCGCGCCACCCGCCGAAGCAGACGCGAGTGCAGTGACACAGTGGAACCTCACTGCCGTCAACACGCTTACCGGGCTTCCAGGACCGGCAGGCGGAGCACCGCCGGCGTCCCAGATCAACATGGGAATGGTGCAGGGGGCCGTGTACGACGCGGTCAACGCGATCACGCCGAAGCATTACCGGCCGTACCTTCTGAAGAGGCGGTTCGGAAACACAGCGTCCGATGAAGCGGCGGTTGCGACAGCCGCGTACCTGGTCCTGAAGAACATCATCGAGACCGGTCCTCAGAGCATCCCCTTCCCGACGAGAGAAACTCTGCTTGCGTCACTCGAGACGCAATACAACGCGTCGAAGAACGCCATACCCGACTCGCCGTTCAAGGATATGGGGATCGCCGCCGGGACTTCGGCAGCGCAGGCCATGATCGATGCAAGACAGGGTGATGGACGGTTCGGTCCGTCTCAGTGGGTGCCGAACGCGGACCCTGGGCACTGGGATCCAGTGGCGCCCAACGGGACGACGGTCCAAGACCCCACTCCCTGGGTGGGGGGCGTCGAGCCGTTTCTGACGCAGAGCTCGTCGCAGTTCCGAAGCCCAGGTCCTAACGCGCTCACGAGCGCCGCCTACGCTGCGGACGTCAACGAGGTCAAGGCGATCGGCGGCGACGGCGTTGTGACGCCTTCGACCCGTACGGGGACCCAGACGTATATCGCCAAGTGGTGGCAGAGCAACCCGGTCGCGAGCTGGAACGGCGTCGCCCGCCAGCTGATCGTCCGGAACGATCTCGACGTTTCCGACGCCGCCCGTCTTCTCGCGATGGAGAACCTCGCGGCAGCGGACACGTCGATCAACACCTGGAACGACAAGTACCACTTCGACTTCTGGCGGCCGTTTCAGGCGATCCGCAAGGCGGCACTGGACGACAACCCCGCGATCTCGCCTGACCCGACGTGGACGCCGCTGCTCTCGGCGCCCTATCCCGAACATCCGTCGGGACACCTCGGGCTCGACAGTGCCCACACCGCCGTGCTGAAAATGTTCTTCGGCAACGCACCCGCGGGGGGCTACCAGATCACGAGCGGCTTCGTGAATCCCGGCGGGCCCGCGACGCGTTCGTTCACCAGCTTCTCGCAGGCGGTCGACGAGATCGTCGAGGCCCGCATCTGGGCGGGGCTCCACTTCCGCACCGCGGACGTGCAGGCGGTGCAGCTCGGAACGAACATCGTGAGCTACGCAGCCGCCAACTACTTCCAGCCTGTGGGCAACCACTGATCCGCAAGTCGCCGTACGCCACGACCCGAGAAGGCCCGCTCCGGTGGGCCTTCTCGCTGTATGCGGGACACCGGCGACGATCGAGGAGGCGAGGCTCGCCGCCTCTTCGCTGATCGCCCTCACCGGCGTCGGCTGTCCGGAGGTGGTGCAGACGCTGCGGGCCATGGCCCTAAGAGCGACTAGGCGACGGAGGGAGCGGGGCGTAGCCTGAGCGCGGGCCGGGTCGCGCAGCACAAGCGCCTGGCGTTCCGGCCCGAACCGTTGCCAGGAGGAGCAAGATCCGAGGTAGGCACTGGGGTAGGCACCGCACGCGCATTTCCGGCATCTCTGGCACGTCTGACCCGCACAACCATGCGGATTCCGCGTAGCTAGGTCGGTGCTGATGGCCCCGGGAGGAGTCGAACCTCCGCACGCGGATTCGAAGTCCGCCGCTCTATCCACTGAGCTACGGGGCCAGTGCTGAGGGGTGGCGGAGGGGACTCGAACCCCCGACCACCGGGACCACAACCCGGGGCTCTACCAACTGAGCTACCGCCACCGCGAAGCAGAGAAAGGATAGCCCTCCCCGGGCCGAAACCGCGGCTGCGCTAGGCGGCTCGGTCGGCGGAGAGGTGGCGCTGGATCAGCGCGAGGACGAGCTCCTGCTGGACGCGCACGAGCTCGACGCGGTTGCGCTCGAGCTCCTCATGCGACGCGTCGACCGAGCGCAGGGTCTGGCGCTCGTAGACGAGACCGCGGATCTCCTCGCTGAGAGCTTCCACGTTGGGGAACTGGATGACGTTCGAGTCCATTGCCGAGGGTTCAGACTGTCCTCGGCGGTATTAGTTAGGAGTCGTCGGAATCCTCTCGCGGCGGGGGCACATCGCCGATTTCACGGGCCTCCTCCGCGCGCTCTTCCGACTCGCGCTCGACCTCCTCGTCGTACCGGGTCTCCGAGGACTCCTGGCTCTCTCGCTCGCGTTCTTCAGGTGTGCTCATCGCTCTATTCTTTCTGAACCGCGGGCGTGGCGGAACTGGCATACGCGATGGGTTTAGGTCCCATTGGAGCGCAAGCTCCTTGGAGGTTCGAGTCCTCTCGCCCGCATCATGGCCCGTCTTGCCGCCCTGCTCGCTTGCCTCGCGCTCGGCGGCGCCGCGGGCGGTTCTACGGCGCCGCAGGCGCTGAAGTGGAGACGCGGGGTGCCGCTCCCGGTGCCGCGGAGCGAGGTCGCGGCGTCGACGCTCGGACGTGAGCTCGTGATCGTCGGCGGCTTCCTCGCCGACGGGCGGAGCTCGAAGCGCGTCGATGCCTACTCACCGAAGCGCAACCGTTGGCGCCGCCTGCCCGACCTTCCGGTGGCCGTCAATCACGCGATGGCCGCGTCCGACGGGCGCCGGCTCTACGTCGCCGGCGGCTACGGCGCGCCGACGAGAGCCTTCGTTCTCGTGAACCGTCGCTGGCGGCGGCTGCCGGACCTGCCCGAGCCGCGGGCGGCGGCAGGCGCCGCGATCATCGGCAGGAAGCTCTTCGTCGTGGGGGGTGTCGGCTCCGCTGGCGTCGCGAAGCAGGCGCTGGCATTCGATCGCGTAACGCGCAGGTGGTCACGGATCCCGGGCCCGAAGCCGCGAGAGCATCTCGGGGTCACCGCTTTAGGCAAGCGCGTGTACGCCGTCGCGGGGCGCGAGGCCGGAGTCAACTTCGACGCGTTCCAGGCCTTCAGCCCGGGCTCGCGACACTGGAGCACGCTTCCGCGGGTGCCGGAGGCCCGCGGCGGGACCGACGCTGCCTCGGTCGGCCGCCTGATCGTCTCCGCCGGAAGCGAGTCGGCCGCCGGGACGTCGGCCGCCGTCTACGCCTTCGACCCGAGGCCCCGCCGGTGGCGCCGCTTGCCCGACCTGCCGACGCCGCGGCACGGGCTCGGCGTCGTCGCGCTTGGCGGCCGCGTGTACGTCGTCGCGGGTGGGCCGAAGCCGGGCCTCTCGGTGAGCGGTGCGAACGAGTACTTGCAGCTTCGCTGAGATACTCGCGCGGTGATCGCGCACTGGGACGAGGTCGACGGACGCTTCCACGAGAAGGGGCCGATGGCCGCGACCTGGCAGCGGCTCGGCGATGCCGCCGGGTGCACAGGGTTCGGGCTCAACCGCGTCCGCGTGGAGCCCGGGCGCCTGCCGACGCCGCCGCACTCGCACGGGCACTCGGAGGAGATCTATTACGTGCTTTCCGGCGACGGCCTCCTCTGGCAGGACGAGGCGGTCTGCGAGATCCGTGCCGGTGACACGATCGTCCAGGAGGCGGACCACTTCGAGCACACGATCAGGGCGGGGCCCAGCGGGATCGACTACCTCGTGTTCGGCACGCGCCATCCGGTCGAGTACGGCTGGCTTCCGCGTTCGAGCGCGGTCCGCCTCAGCTACCCGTGGATCGAAGGTCGCGTCGACGACCCGTGGGACGTCGAGGCACAGGTGGGCGAGCTCGAGTTCGCCGAGCCGGGCGACCGGCCGGAGAACGTGGTTGCCTTCGACGACGTCCCGCTGGACGAGGACGGCGACAAGGAACTCGCCGACGCTGCCGGTTCTCAGCGGTCCGGCCTCAATTGGATCCAACGGGAGAGCGGCAAGCGCGGCGTTGTCCCGCACGTCCACTCACTGGAGACGGAGGCGTACGTCGTCCTCGAGGGCAGCGGCACGCTGGAGCTCTGGCCGACGCCGGTCGCAGCCGAGCGCGGGGCCGAGCGGGAAGATCACGAGCTGCGCGCCGGCCACGTCGTGGCGCGTCCGCCGGGCACGCGGATCGCCCATTCGGTCGTTGCCGGCCCGGAGGGGATTACCTACCTCGTGTACGGCACCCGCGAGCCGGGCGACATCGCGTACTACCCGCGCTCCAACAAGATCTACTGGCGCGGGGTCGGACTGCGCGCCCGTCTAGAGCACCTCGAGTACTACGACGGCGAACCAGAGGACTGATGGACGCAAGCGGCGTCGTCGAGCAGGCGGCCGAGGCGGATCTCCGCTTCGTCCGCTTCCTGTGGTGCGGCAACGACGGCACGATCCGGGCCAAGGCGAGCACCCTTCGCGGCCTCGAGGGCCGGCTCCGAAGCGGCATCGGCCTGACCGTCGCGATGCAGGCAATGAACGGGCTCGACCAGCTGCAGCCGGTCGAAGGGATGGGGCCGGTGGGGGAGGTTCGACTCGTTCCGGACCTCGAGACCTTCCGCATCCTGCCGTACGCACCGCGCACCGGCGCCGTGCTAGTCGACCTGGTTGGGCTCGACGGGAAGCCCGCGCCGCAGTGCCCGCGCTCGTTCCTCAGGCGGATGAGCGGTCGCCTCGCCGAGAGGGGCCTCCGCCTCGAGGTCGCATTCGAGAACGAGTTCTCGCTGGCGACGTCCGAGGATGGAGCCTTCGTTCCCGTCGACTCGAGCCTCTGCTTCTCGACCATCGGGATGACGGCCTCACAAGAGTACGTCGACGAGCTCGCGGAAGCGCTGGCTGCGCAGGAAATCGAACTCGAGCAGTACTACGCCGAGCTGGGACACGGGCAGCAAGAGATCTCGACCGCGCACCAGTCCGCACTACAGGCGGCGGACGAGCAGGTACTCGTGCGCGAGACGATTCGCGGCGTCGCCGCTCGACACGGCCTGGTCGCCTCCCTCGCGCCGAAGCCCTGGCCGGACGCCGCGGGCAACGGCGGTCACATCCACTTCTCGCTCTGGGAGGACGACCGCAACCGCTTCCACGACGGCTCGCGGCCCGACCGACTCTCGGATGAGGCGCGGTCGTTCATCGCGGGCGTTCTCGAGCATCTCTCCGGCCTCTGCGGCCTGACGGCTCCGAGCTTCAACTCGTATCGCCGGATCGTGCCCCAGTACTGGGCGGGCGCGTTCAGCTGCTGGGGCCACGACAACCGCGAGGCTCCGCTGCGTGTGCCGTCGGTGTTCACCGGCCTCGAGGAAGCGTCGACCAACGTCGAGCTCAAGGCCGCGGACGCGAGCTGTAACCCGTATCTGGCAGTCGGCGGACTGATCGCCGCGGGGCTCGACGGGCTCGAGCGAGCGCTGGAACCGCCCGAACCGGTCGAGGTCGATCCCTCGACGGTGCCGCCGGAGGAGCGCGCCCGCCTCGGCATCGAGCCCCTTCCCACCACACAGGAGGAGGCGCTAGAGCGGTTGGAGGGCGACGCCGTGCTGGTGGACGCGCTCGGCCCGTCCCTAGCGCAGTCCTATCTCGCCGTCCGCGGCTCGGAGTGGGCCGCCTACTCGGCAGGTGACGAGGCTTTCGAGCAGCAGGGCCACTTCTTGAAGTACTAGGGTCCAAGGAGCGATGGAGACGAAGCACGTTCAGGACGTCGCCGAGGTGCAGGCCGGCCGGGAACGCTTCGTTCCGCGCGGTGTCGCGACGACCGATCTCGCTGTCGTCCGCGCCGAGGGCGCGCGGGTCTGGGACGCGGACGGCCGCGAGTATCTCGACTTCGCGGGCGGCATCGCTTGCCAGAACCTCGGCCATAACCCGGAGCCTGTCGTGCAGGCGGTTCACGAACAGGTCGACCGCTACCTGCATCAGTGCTTCATGGTGGGCCTGTACGAGCCGTACGTTGAGGTCTGCCGCCGTCTGGACGAGCTCTGGCCGGGACCAAGCGAGACGAAGACACTCCTGGTCAATTCGGGCGCCGAGGGGATCGAGAACGCGGTCAAGATCGCGCGCTTTGCCAGTGAACGATCCGGGGTGATCGTGTTCGACCGGGCCTTCCACGGCCGCACGAACCTGACGATGGCAATGACGTCGAAGCTCGTCTACAAGCAGGGGTTCGGGCCGCTCGCGCCTGAGGTCTACCGAGCGCCGGCTCCGTATCCCTATCGCGGCGTCACGGCAGACGACGCTCTGGCCGGCATCGAGCTGCTCTTCAAACAGGACGTCGATCCGAAGGGCGTTGCGTGCGTCGTGCTCGAGACCGTGCAGGGGGAAGGCGGCTTCATTCCGATGTCACAGGAGTTCATCGGTCCTTTGAGAGAACTTTGCGAGCGACACGAAATCCTGTACGTCGCCGACGAAGTGCAGTCCGGCTGTGGGAGAACAGGCCCGGTCTGGGCGATCGAGCACTTCGACGTCGAGCCCGATCTGCTCGTCTCGGGGAAGTCGCTTGGAGGCGGCCTTCCGCTTGCCGCGGTGACAGGCAAGGCCCAGATCATGGACGCCGTCCACCCCGGTGGGCTCGGTGGAACCTTCGGTGGGAACCCGGTCTCCTGCGCAGCCGCCTGCGCGGTACTGGATGCGCTCGCCCGCCCCGAGTTCCGCACGAGGGCCGACGAGGTCGCAAGGATCCTTCGTCTGAGGCTCGACGAGCTCGCACGCAGTCACACGGCGATCGGCGAGGTTCGC
The DNA here is from genome assembly GCA_046731695.1 of Actinomycetota bacterium. Classification (GTDB taxonomy): domain Bacteria; phylum Actinomycetota; class Thermoleophilia; order Gaiellales; family Gaiellaceae; genus AC-32. The sequence goes on along the minus strand of JBKPLR010000007.1, from coordinate 3,791 downwards.
GGCCTCGGTCCGATGCTTGCGCTGGAGCTCCAGGACAGATCACCGGAGCAGGCAAAGCAGGTGACCGTGGCCGCGCGTGAACGAGGGCTGGTGTTGCTTTCCTGCGGCCTCTACGGAAACGTCATCCGCCTCTTGCCCCCGCTCACCGCGACCGATGACGAGCTCGAGCGCGGGCTCTCGATCCTCGACGACGCGCTCGAGGTACTCGCCGCCTAGCAGCGGACGAGATTGCTACTCGAGAGCATCGGTCTCGTCGACCACCACGCGCACGGCATCCTGCGCGACCCCCCGGCGACCATCGACGGGTTTCGCGCCCTTTTCTCGGAGAGCCTCGATGCGCGGCAGTTTCCCCACGTCGCGACGTGGCTCACGTACCGGCGCGTACTCCGCGAGCTGGCCGACTTCTTCAACGTGCCCCCAACCGAGGACGCCGTCTTCCGGCACCGTGTGGCGTCCGATCCGAGCGAGTACGCGGCCCGCCTGCTGCGCGCGACGAACACCGACCTGCTCCTCGTTGACACGGGCTTCCCGCCTGGCGGGACGACCTGGCGCGAGCTGGGCGAGCTCGCCGGTTGCACCTCGCGGCCCGTGCTGCGAATCGAGAGCGGCGGGGACGTGGCGAACGCACGCGCGAACGGCTTCGTCGCGCTGAAGACCATCGCTGCGTACCAGGGCGGGCTCGATCGGGTGTCGGATGAGGTGATCGCGGCGCTTGAGGCAAACGAGGGGACCGGGCGGCCGCTGCCCGTGCAGGTGCACTGTGGCTTCGGCGACTCGGACCTGTGGCTCGCGCGCGCCGATCCGAGTCACCTCAAGCCGCTGATCGAACGCTACTCGCAGACACCCTTCGTGCTCCTCCACTGCTACCCGTTCGTACGAGAGGCGGGGTGGCTCGCGCACGTCTACGGCAACGTGCTATTCGACCTCTCCTTGACAATCCCGCATGTGGCCCGGCCGGTCGAGGCCGTGCGGGAGGCGCTCGAGCTCGCTCCGGTCTCCAAGCTCCTGTACGCCTCGGATGCATCGCGGGCTCCCGAGCTCTACTACATGGCCGCGAAGTGGTGGCGCGAGGCGCTCGGCGTGGTGCTGGCGGAGCTCGAGCCCGCCGAGGCCGAAGAGGCAGGACGAAGGATCCTGCGCGGGAACGCCCTCGCACTGTACGGCCTGGAGGCATAACCCCGGCGCCCTCACCCACTTTGCTTCAATGGGCCGGGCGATGGCGACGCAGGTCGAGGAGCTTTCGGATAACCGGGTCCGGCTGACGGTCGAGGTCCCTCGGGCCGACCTTCAGCATGCGGTCGAGCACGCGACCTCCGACCTCGCGCGCTCGGTCAAGGTGCCCGGCTTCCGCAAGGGAAAGGTCCCGACGCAGGTCCTCGAAGCGCGGATCGGCCGCGAGCGGATCTTCACGGAGGCCGTCGAGAGCCACATCGGCGGTTGGTTCCTGAACGCCGCCGCGACCTCGCGCATCAGACCGGTCGCCGCCCCCGAGTACGACTACGACCTGCCCGAGTCCGAGGAGGATGCGTTCAGCTTCACGGCGACGGTCTCCGTGCAGCCGAAGCCCGAGGCCGCCGACTGGTCCCAGCTCGAGGTTCCGTACGTTGAGCCCGAGGTTCCAGCCGAGGTCGTCGACCAGGAGCTCGAGGAGCTGCGCGCGTCGGTCGCCGAGCTCGCTCCCGTCGAGGACCGTCCGTCGCGGACCGGCGACGTGCTCGTGATCGACGCGCTCGACGAGAACGGCGAGGGCGAGCGCGACCTGGTCGTGGAGCTCGGCTCGGGCCGTCTGCTCGAGGAGCTCGAGCGCGCCCTCACAGGTGTCCAGCCGGGCGAGACGAAGGAGGTCGACCTCGCGCAGCCCGACGGGACGAGCACGACCGCGTCGGTCACGCTCAAGGAGCTGAAGGAGAAGGTTCTGCCGCCGCTCGACGACGAGCTGGCCAAGTCCTCGAGCGAGTTCGAGACCCTCGAGGAGCTGCGCGCCGACCTCGAGCAGCGCATCCGCGACGTGCTCGAAGAGGAAGCCGAGACGCTGTTCCGCGCCGCCGCGGTCGACGAGCTCGTCGAGGCGAGCGGCGTGCAGGCCGCGGGCCCGCTCGTCGAGTCCCGCACCCGCGAGCTCCTGAACGCATTCGGCCGCTCGCTCGAGCGGCGCGGGATCAGCGCCGAGGCCTACCTCCAGCTCTCGGGCCAGACCGGCGACCAGTTGGTGGAGCGCCTCCGCGCCGAGGCGCAGCAGTCGGTGGCACGCGAGCTCGTGCTCGAGGCCGTCGCCGACAAGCTCGGACTCGACGTTCCCGACGAGGAAATCGAGGAGCTGATCCGCGAGCAGGCCGAGGCGCACGGCGACGATCCCGAAGAATCGGTGAAGCGGATCTTCGATGGTGGCGGGCACGAGACCCTGCGCGCAGACCTCCGCCTGCGCAAGGCCCTCGACCGGGTCGCCGAAGAGGTGAAGCGCGTCCCCGCCGACGTCGCGCGCGCCCGCGAGAGCATCTGGACCCCCGACAAGGATTCTCCCCCGACCGAGACGAAACTGTGGACCCCCGGCAGCAAGGAGCCAGCATGAGCCCGTTGATCCCGATGGTGATCGAGCAGACCTCGCGCGGCGAGCGCGCCTTCGACATCTACTCCCGCTTGCTCAACGAGCGGATCATCTTTCTCGGAACGCCGGTCGACGATCAGATCGCCAATCTGATCATCGCCCAGCTCCTCCATCTCGAGTCCGAGGATCCCGACAAGGACGTCTCGATCTACATCAACTCACCGGGCGGCTCCGTGTACCACGGGCTTGCGATCTACGACACGATGCAGTTCATCAAGCCCGACGTGCAGACGATCTGCGTCGGCACGGCGATGTCGATGGGCGCACTGCTTCTTGCCGGCGGCGCGAAAGGAAAGCGGATGGCGCTGCCGAACGCCAAGATCCTCATCCACCAGGTCTGGGGCGGCTTCCAGGGGCAGGCGACCGACATCGAGATCCATGCCCGTGAGACGATCGCCCTCAAGCGGCGACTCGAGGAGATCATGTCGGAGCACACCGGCCAGGAAATCGACAAGGTTTCGAAGGACATGGAGCGGGATTACTTCATGACGCCGCAAGAAGCCCAGGAGTACGGCATCATCGACAACGTCATCGTCCACCGGGACGCCTCGAAGGACGGGGCAAGCGACGGGGCGAACCCCTAGAGCTGGAAACGAAGGCGAATCCGAGGTAAAAGGAGAGACGTGGCTCGCGCATCGGACGGCAACGAGCAGCTTCTCTGCAGTTTTTGCGGGAAGAGCCAGCGGCAGGTCAAGAAGCTCATCGCAGGCCCGGGGGTCTACATCTGCGACGAGTGCATCGATCTCTGCAACGAGATCATCGACGAGGAGCTCACCGCTCCGGCGCAGCTCGACCTCGACAACCTCCCGCGCCCCCGGGACATCTACTCCGTCCTCAACGACTACGTCGTCTCGCAGGAAGAAGCCAAGCGGACGCTCGCGGTCGCGGTTTACAACCACTACAAGCGCGTGCAGATGGCGGCCGACGACGACGACGTCGAGCTGCAAAAGTCGAACATCCTCCTGCTCGGTCCGACCGGCTGCGGGAAGACGCTGCTGGCGCAGACGTTGGCCCGGATCCTCAATGTCCCGTTCGCGATCGCGGACGCCACGGCGCTCACCGAGGCGGGCTACGTCGGCGAGGACGTCGAGAACATCCTCCTGAAGCTGATCCAGGCCGCGGACTTCGACATCAAAAAGGCCGAGACCGGGATCATCTACATCGACGAGGTCGACAAGATCGCGCG
>JBKPLR010000006.1:0-7287 GCA_046731695.1 Actinomycetota bacterium | reverse complement strand
CGATCCGGAAGTAGGCGACCGCGTTCACCCGGACGGGGACGTTGTCCTTGGTGATGACCTCCTGCGGCGGGATGTTGAGCGTGATCGTCCGGAGGTCGACCTTGACCATCCGGTCGACGACCGGGATCAGGATGAAGAGGCCGGGCCCCTTCGGCTCCGCGAGCAGCCGGCCGAGCCGGAAGACGATCCCCCGCTCGTACTCGCGCGCGACCTTGATCGCCGAGATCAGGAACAGGACGACCAGGAAGATGACGACGAGGAGGACAACGATGGCCGCGGTCATGTGGCGATCCTAGTCGACGTGCTCGACTTCGAGTATCAGCTCGGGACCGACACCGGCGACGCGCACCTGCTGGCCCGGTCGTAGCGGCGTGCCGTCACCGGAGCGCGCTCGCCAGAGCTCGCCGTGGACGAACACCATGTCGTCGCGCCGGGCCTCGCCGATCTCGCCGACGATCATCTGCGGGCCGACGCTCACCGGCCGGCGGCGCACCTGGACGGCCTTGGCGATCGCGATGGCCCAGAAGGCGCCGATCCCGGCTGCGAAGGCGATCACCAGGGGCGTGTTGACGTGGTTGTACGGCGCGGGCGCGTTGTGGAACAGCAGCAGTGAGCCGACGACGAGGCTGATCAGCCCGGCGACGGTTAACGCGCCGTGGCTCGTCACGTGTGCGTCGATGACGAGCAACGCGGCGCCGAGGATCAGCAGCGCAAAGCCGGCCCAGCTGATCGGGAGCACGGCGAAACCGAAGAGCGCGAGCACGAGCGATACGGCTCCGAGCGCTCCGGGCAAGACGACCCCCGGGTGGAAGATCTCGAAGCCGATCCCGGCGATCCCGGCGAGGAACAGCAGCGGGATGAGGTTCGGATCGATAAGCGCATTGAGGAGCCTCGTGAAGAACCCGGGGTGCACCTCGACGATCTGGGCGCCGGCGGTGTGGAGCGTGAGGTTCTTGCCGACGGTCTTCTGGCCGTCGATCTTCTTGAGCAGTGCCGGGAGGGTCGGCGCCAGGACGTCGACGACGTTCATCTTGTGGGCCTCTTGCTCGGTGAGGTTCGAGGCCTTGCGAACAGCGAGGCCCGCCCAGGCGGCGTTGCGCCCGTGGTAGCGCATGAGGCTCTTCAGGGACGCGACGGCGTCGTTGATCACCTTGCGGCGGAGGTCGGAGTCGATGTTCTGGCCTGTGCTGCTGATTGGTGTCGACGAGCCGATGTTCGTCTCGGGCGCCATTGCCGCGACATCGCCCGCTTCCGTGATCCACACGCCGGCCGACGCGGCGCGCGATCCCGGCGGAGAGACGTAGACGATGACCGGAATGCGAAGCCCGATCTCCGTCTTGACGATCTTCCGCATCGATTCCGAGAGGCCGCCCGGGGTGTCGAGGAGGACGACGGCCGCGTCGTAGTGGTCCCGCTCCGCGCGGTCGAGCTGGTGGTCGAGGTAGCTCGACGTGACCGGGTTCACCTCCATCGGGAAGTGAATCGCGAGGACGCGCGGTTTGGCGGCGAAGGCGAGTGCCGGAACGGCCAGGGCCACGGCTAGCGAGCCGAAAAGTGCCCGCAGAAACGGCCCTTTCACGGTTGTAAAAATCTAGCAAGGCGCCTTGCGGCCGCGGAGCGCGGCTGGCACCCTCGAAACGCGATGAGAGCTCTCGTCGCAGCCGCCATCGTTGCACTCGGGGTCCCCGGTACCGCGCTCGGAGCCTCGCTGAGCGTTCAGGGCCTGCACTCGGGCGCGCCTGCTCATGTGCAGCGGTTCGATCTCGTCGGCCTGCACTGGCGCGGGAGCGGGAATGTGCTGTTCCGGACGCGCTCGCTCGACGGCCGCTGGAGCCGGTGGCGCTCGGGTCTCGCGGAGGACGATGGGCCCGACGGACGCGGGCACGGCCCGCGGCTCGGCAGTCCCTACTGGACCGGCGGCTCCGACGCGATCCAGTACCGGACGCGCGGCCGGGTCTTCGGCGTGCGGGCGTTCTTCGTTCGAAGCGCGGGGCGGCCGGTCATCCGAAGGCCGCAGATGACACAGACGCCCGACGTCATCACGCGGCCGGAGTGGGGAGCAAACGAGAGGATTCGCCGCGGGTCACCACGCTATGCGGACGCTGTCCACTTTGCGGTCGTCCACCACACAGCGGGGTCGAATGCCTACAGCGCGAGCCAGTCGGCCGCGATCGTACGGGCAATCGAGGTCTACCACATCAAAGGGAACGGCTGGAATGACATCGGCTACAGCTTTCTCGTCGACAAGTACGGCCAGATCTTCGAAGGCCGGTACGGAGGGATGACGCGCCCGGTGATCGGGGCGCACGCGCAGGGGTTCAACGTCGGCAGCGTCGGGATCGCGGTAATCGGCAACTACCAGGCGGCGACCCTGACCTCTGCGGCGCGGGCTGCTCTCGTCTCGTTGCTCGCGTGGCGGCTCGACCTTGCGCACATCGATCCGCTGTCGCGCGTGGTCCGGGTCTCGACCGGCAACCCGCGGTACTCGTCGGGGACTGCGGTCACGCTGCGCGTGATCTCCGGGCACCGCGACACGGGCCCGACGAGCTGCCCAGGCTCGAGCCTCTACGGCCAGCTCCCGGCCATCCGAACTGCCGTCGCGCGCACCGGGCTCCCGAAGATCTACGACCCCGCGGTCAGCGGCGCGCTCGGCGGCGCGGTGCGCTTCACCGCGCGACTGTCCGGCCCGGTGGACTGGAGAGTCACCGTTCGCGACGACCAGCGTGCCGTCGTCGAGACGGGTGAGGGCAGCGGCACCAAGGTCGACTGGACGTGGGACGCGAGCACCGCGGCGACCGACCGCCAGTACACGTGGGCGATCGCCGCGCCGAACGCACGAACTGCGACCGGAACGTTTGGGACAGCGCTCCCCGCACTCGCGCTGCGACAGGCGAAGATCACGCCGAGTCTCGTGACGCCGAACGGCGACGGCCGCGCCGACCGGGCGAAGCTCTCGTTCCGCGTGACGAGGCAGGCGCTCGTCACGGCCAAGCTCCTCGATTCCCGCGACGCGGAGGTCGCGACGCTCTTCAAGCGGCTCTTCCAACCCGGCGCCCGCAGGTTCGAGTGGAAGGACGTCGCCGTCCCGGACGGGCACTACCGGCTCTCGCTTGTGGCGCGCGACTCGCGCGGCAAGGAGGTGCAGACGCTTCTGCCGGTAGCGGTTGACCGGACGCTCGCCGCATTCGTAGCAACCCCGGCCGCGATCTCGCCGAACGGCGACGGCCGCCGGGACACGCTGACCTTTGCGTTCCGGCTGAACGCGCCCGCGCACGTCCAGCTTCGGGTCTCGTCCGCGACGGTATTCGAAGGCGATCTTCCCGCTGGGCCCCAGAGAATTCGCTGGGACGGCTGGGAGTTCGGCGACGGCCGCTACTCCGCGGTCGTGAGCGCGACCGACTCGCTCATGACCGTGAAGCAGGCTGTCACTGTGCGGATCGACCGCGTCGCGCCGGTGCTTCGGCTGCTGTCGTTCCGGCTGCTGCGCTTCTGGCTCAGCGAGCCCTCGCGGGTCACGCTCGTCCTCGACGGGAAGACGCGCCGGCTCGACGTGAAGCGATCCGGCGTGTTCCGTGTGGCCCACGGTCCGGTCCGGTCAATGGTCGCGTTCGCACAGGACGCGGCCGGCAACCGGAGTGGAATCATCAAGCGATAGCTAGGTGAGCCAGGCGTCGTAGCGCCGCTCCAGCCGCGCGAGCAGTTCGACGAGCAATTCTGCGCGGTCGACCTCCCGGCCTGTCTCGGCGAGCAGCGACGTCGCCGGTGTCTCCAGCTCGGACGGCAGGTCCGCCTCGGCGATGTTCACGTTGACGCCGATCCCCGTGACGACGCGTCCCTCGCGGGCCTCGGCGAGGATTCCGGCGACCTTGCGGCCGCCGACGAGGACGTCGTTTGGGAACTTGAGCTCCGGCTCGAGGCCCGTGACGGTCTGGATCGCGTCCGCGCACGCGTGCGCGGCGACGCCGGTCAGCTCTGGCAGCCGCTCGGCTGTGACCGTGGGGCGGAGCTGCACCGAGCAGAGCAGGCTCGTCCCGGCCGGCGCCACCCAGGTGCGCCCGAGCCGGCCGCGCCCCGCAGTCTGCTCGCCGGCGACGACTACAGCGCCTTCGGTTGCGTCGGGAGGGATGAGGAGCTGCGTGGACGGGGTCGACTCGATGTAGTGGTAGTCGAGCCCGAAGCGGCCACGGACGCGCGGAACGACGACCTCCGGCGCGAGCGAGTCAGGCATCGCCCATAGACTAGGCCGCCGTGACGACCGTCCTCGGCCGTGAGGAAATCGAGGCGATCCTGCCTCACCGCCCGCCGTTTCTGCTAATCGACGAGGTTGTGGAGCTGGAGCCCGGCGAGCGCGTGGTCGCGCGCAAGACCGTGCGGCCGGACGAGTGGTACCTCTCCGGCCATTTTCCGGGCCGGCCGGTGATGCCCGGGGTGCTGATCGTCGAGGCAATGGCGCAGACTGGGGCGGTGGCGGTGCTCTCGCAGGAGGAGAACCGCGGGCGCCTCGCGCTCTTTGCAGGGATCGACGACGTGCGCTTTAAGCGGATCGTGGAGCCGGGTGACGAGCTCGAGCTCGAGTGCACGCTCGAGACCGTGCGAGGCCCGGTCGGGAAGGGCAAGGCGACCGCCCGGGTGGACGGCAAGCTCGCGGCGCGCGGGACGCTGACCTTTGCGGTGGAACAGTGATTGGCACCGCAAACGGAGTCGCGATCTCCATCACGGGGCTCGGCTGCCACGTGCCCGAGCGTGTGGTCACGAACGACGAACTCTCGACGATGATGGACACCTCCGACGAGTGGATCCGCGAGCGCACCGGGATCCGCGAGCGCCGGATTGCGGCGCCCGAAGAGGCACTCTCCGACCTGTGCATGCCCGCGGCGGAGCAGGCGCTCGAGGAGGCGGGCCTCAAGGGCTCCGACATCGACCTGATCATCGTCGCCACGGTGACGCCGGACATGGCGTTCCCGTCGACCGGCGCGATCATGGCCGACCAGCTCGGCTCGGCCGACGCGGCGGCGTACGACCTCTCGGCCGGCTGCACCGGCTTCATGTACGCGCTTGCCCAGGCGTACGGAATGCTCGCCGGGGGACTCGCGCAGCGGGCGCTCGTGGTCGGAGGAGACGCGCTTTCGAAGCTGATGGACTGGACCGACCGCAGCACGGCGGTACTCTTCGGCGACGGCGCCGGTGCGGTCGTGCTCGAGCGTGTCGGTGATGGCGGGTTCCTCGGTTTCGAGCTCGGTGCGGACGGCTCGGGCGGGCCGCAGCTCTACCTGCCGGCCGGTGGATCGCGGATGCCGCCGACCGCCCAGACCGTCGCCGAACGGAAGCACTACGTCCAGATGAACGGCCGCGAGGTATTCAAGTTCGCAACGCGCGTGCTCGTCTCGTCGGCGGAGGCCGTGCTGGCCACGTGCGGCCGTACGATCGAGGAGGTCGATGTCTACGTCCCGCACCAGGCGAACGTGCGCATCATCGAGCATGCCCGGAAGAAGCTGGGCATCCCGGAGGAGAAGGTCGTGATTGACGTCGACCGCTTCGGGAACACGTCGTCCGGCTCGATTCCGCTTGCGCTCGCAGACGCGAGGGAGGATGGACGGTTGCAGGCGGGGAAGCTGGTGCTGATGACGGGGATGGGTGCCGGTCTCACGTGGGGCTCGGGTTTGATCGAATGGACCGACGGAGGACCAGGATGAGCGAGAAGATCGCATTTTGCTTTCCGGGCCAGGGCTCGCTCGAGGTGGGCATGGGCCGAGAGATCGCCTACGCCGTGCCGGAGGCGATGGACGTCTACCGGCGCGCGAGCGAGGCGTCTGGGCTCGACCTTGCACGGTTGTGCTTCGAAGCACCGGAGGCGGAGCTCGTGCAGACTGACGTTCAGCAGCCCGCGCTCGTAGCGACGAGCCTGGCGGTCCTCGCTGCGCTGCGCACTCAGGGATACAGGCCAGACTTCGTCGTCGGTCACTCGGTCGGGGAATTCTCGGCGCTGGCGGCTGCGGGGGCGCTCGAAACCCACGACGCGATTGCGCTCGTGCGGGAGCGCGGACTGGCGATGGCCGAGGCGGCGCGCGAGAACCCCGGCTCGATGGCGGCGATCCTGGGCCTCAAGGACGAAGTCGTCGAGAAGCTCTGCGCCCAGATCTCGCGGGTGTGGCCGGCGAACTACAACTGCCCGGGGCAGATCGTCGTCTCGGGAGAGAACTTCGCCGTGGACGAGTGCTGCGCCGAGGCGCAGCTCCAGGGTGCGCGGCGGACGGTCAAGCTCCGCGTTTCGGGGGCGTTCCATAGTCCGTTGATAGAGCGCGCGGCGGAGCGGTTGCGGCCGGCCGTCGAGAAGGCGCGTTTCAGCGAGCCGATCGCGCCGTTCGTGTCCACGGTGACGGCCAAGATCGAGCCCGCCCAACGGTTCGCCGCCCTACTCGTCGAGCAGCTGACCGCGCCGGTCAAGTTCACGCAGGCGGCGCGCGAGCTGATGCGACAGGGCGTGAAGGTCTTCGTCGAGGTCGGCCCCGGGAATGTCCTCACCGGTTTACTGAAGAGGATCGACAGAAGCGTGAAGGCGATCCCGGTGGGAGACCTCGCGTCGCTCGAGAAACTCAAGGAGACTTTGGGCGCTGCCTGAAGGCTTCTGCTCGCTCGAAGGCAAGACTGCGCTCGTCACCGGCGGCTCGCGGGGGATAGGGCGGGCGATCGCGATCGAGCTGGCCCGTGCCGGAGCGGCGGTCACGGTCGGCTACCAATCGGCCTCGGAGGAGGCCGAGGCCGTGGCGAAGGAGGCTGGCGCCCGTGCCGTGCAGGCTGACGTCTCCGATCCCGAGGACGCGAAGCGGCTCGTCGAGGAGGCGGGCGACCTCGACATCCTCGTCAACAACGCCGGCGTCACCCGCGACGGGCTGCTGGCTCGGATGCCGGACGACGACTGGCGCGCGGTGCTCGAGACGAACCTCTCGTCGGTTTTCTATACGTGCCGCGCGGTGACGCGCGGGATGATGAAGAAGCGCGCCGGCTCGATCGTGAACGTCTCCAGCATCGTCGGCGTGCACGGCAACTGGGGGCAGACGAACTACGGCGCGTCGAAGGCCGGGATCATCGGCTTCACGAAGTCGTTGGCGCGAGAGCTCGGGAGCCGCGGGGTGCGTGCAAACGTGGTTGCGCCGGGCTACGTGAACACGCGGCTGACCGACGTCCTGCCCGAGGAGGCGAAGGAAGCGATGCTCTCGAACACGCCGCTCGGCCGGCTCGGCGATCCGGAAGACGTCGCCGGGGCGGTACGCTTCCTCTGCTCCGACG
>JBKPLR010000005.1:0-11484 GCA_046731695.1 Actinomycetota bacterium | reverse complement strand
GGTCGGGGCCGGGGTCGGCGTCGCCCATCGCCCCCCAGCAGGCGCGGCGCGCGCGTCGGCCGCGGCGGCCGCGCTCGATCTTGAAAGCTTCGTGCGAGAGGTCGGCGCAGAGCCAGTTCAGCCCGACTCGCGCAAGGTACTTCGCGGCGTTGTCGGGGTCCTCGAGCGCTTCCTCGAGGTAGCGGAGGTCGGCCTCCGTTTGCTCGTGCGGGTAGCGCGGCGCGTCGATCGCATCGAGGCCGTGGAGACCGCGGGCCAGCGCGGTGAAGAGCTTGCGGGTGTCGTCCTCGGATGTGTCGCCCAGCCCGATCCCGTGCGCGTCGTGGAGCTCCCGCGCCCGCGGCTCGAAGTCGATCACCGGCTCGTCGAGCAGCAGCCGGCCGCAGAGCTGGGTCAGCTTGGCCAGGTAGCGGAAATCGAGCTTGTCGACGGTGTCGTACTGCGTGTGGTACTCGGTGTGGTCGAACTCGTCGGTGAACGTCGAGACGTTGATGCTCGGGATGCCGGCCGCGAGGAACGGCCAGACCTCGGTCCACGTGTTCGGCCGGCCGAGCTTCCAGCCGTTGGGCAGGAGGCCGTCGCGCTCCGCCGCGCGGCAGTGGCGGCGGATCCAGCCGGTCAGCTCCGGCGGCACGTCGAGCGTGAAGGGATCGCCGCGCCGGCCGGAGCCCTCGACGTTGAGGTAGAAGGGCGAGCGGGTCGCCCACTCGCGATGCTCGACGGCCACCTGGTACCAGGCGCCGTAGCACCAGTCGTAGGCCGACTCCGCGATCCCGTACTCCTCCGCGGTGTGGGAGACGAAGGCGATCGTCCGCTCGGGCCGGATGCCGGCCTCGACGAAGGCGCGCGCGAGCTCGAGTGTCACGGCGACGCCGGTCGCGTCGTCGAACGCGGCCTCGAACCAGCCGTCGTGGTGCCCGGCGACGATCGTCGGCGCGCCGCCGCGGCGGCCCGGCAGCTCGCCGACGACGTTCCATCCGGTGCTCGGCTTTCGGGGCGCGCGCAGGACGACGCGCACCCTCCCGTCGAGCTTCGGGGCGTCCTCGCGCCTGATGGTCACGCACGGCGGCCCTTCCGCGTGCCAGATGCCGTCGAAGGTGCCGAGCGCGTTCGGCGCCTGGTAGTAGGGCCCGCCCTCGGGCGCGTAGATCACCATCGCCTTCGCGTCGCGCAGGCCGAGCTCGAGTCCCACGTGATACGGCCATAGCCGCGCGACCTGCCACTCGACGAGCGCGATCTTGCCGCCGACGTCGAGCCGGTCGAGCTGCTTGCGCCCGCCGCGGCCGACGCGAACTAGCTCGCCGGTGACACCTCGCGCACCGGTCCCGGGAACGCCGCCGAACGACGCGGCCTCGACCCGGGTCCCGTCCGCGAGCTCGACGAATGCCTCCTCGAGCCGCCAGCCGTCCACCGGCACCGGCTCCTTGACGACGTGCTCCAGCCCGATCGAGCGCATCTCGCCGGCGATGAATGCGACGGCTTCGCGCTCCTCCGGCGTGCCGGCGACGCGGAACCCGAGCGGGTGCGAGCCGATCGAAGCGAGTCGCTCGACGACGTGCTGCAGGTACTCGGGCGAGAACCTCACGCTTCGAATCCCGAGAGGGTCTCGCGCACGAGCTCCCCGATCGCGTCGTGGTAGCCGCCCTCTTGGACGAACACCGCCGGCAGGCCAAGCCCGCCGAGGAGTCGGCCCGCTTCGCGAAAGCCTTCCTGCGTGACCTCGAGCGGACTCGCCGGATCGGCGGCGGCCGCGTCGAGCCCGAGCGACACCACGAGCCGCCCTGCACCCCACTCGCGAGCCCAGCGTGCAAGCTCAGAGATCGCCGCGAGCCACTCCTCGTCGCCGGCACCTGGCGCGAGCGGGACGTTTCGGTCCGTGAACCCGAGGAAGTGCGGGAACCAGCCGGCGCGCGGGTCGACGTGCATCGAGGCGACGAGCACGTCGCTCCTCCGGCGGAAGATCTCCTCCGTCCCGTTGCCGTGGTGCGGGTCGATGTCGAGCACCGCAACACGGCCGCCGAGGGCCGCCGCTGCGCAAGCCGCGTTGTTCAGGTAGCAGGAGCCGCCGTAGGCGGCGCGGCAGGCGTGGTGACCCGGCGGCCGAGTGCACGCGTAGGCGGCCGGCGCGCCGCCGCGAACGAGGTCGGCCGCGGTCAGCGTCACGTCGACAGCGGCCCGGGCGGCCTCCCACGTCCCGGGCCCGATCAGCGTCATCGTGTCGTAGGCGTAGAAGCCGGGCCTGGCCCAGACCGCCGTCGGCTCGACGAGCGCCGTCCCGAGCGCAGGATGCGCGAAGACGTACGGCACCACCTGGTCCTGGCCGGGATCGTCCGGCAGTCCGGCCCCCCGCCAGGCGTCCCAGGCCGTCTCCAGGTAGGCGAGCAGGCCCGGGTCGTGCACCGCCCGCAGGATCTCATCGCCGTGCGGCTCGGCCTCGACGAACGTCGCGCCCGCGAGCGCCGTACGGATCCGCTCGATCCGGTCGGGAGTCTCCGCCGCCGGGGTCTCGACCCCGACCCAGATCTCCGCGCGAGGCTCGTGGAGCAGACAGCGGTCGCTCCAGACGACAGGCAGCTCCACCCGCCGACTCTACAGTGGCTGCAACACTCAGCTCATGCCGTGGTGGGTGGCGATCTTGCTGGGGCTCGCGGTCGCCATTCTCGTCTGGTTCGCGTTCGTGGGCGTCCTGCTCCTCGCAGGGCGCCGCGAGGACGCCCGCGCGCTCGCGACGTTCATCCCCGACTGCGTCCTGCTCTTGTCGCGCCTGCTCGGCGACCGGCGCGTTCCGCGTCGCCGCAAGCTTCTCCTCGCCGGCCTCGTCGGATACCTCGCGCTTCCCTTCGACCTCGTCCCCGATTTCATCCCCGTCGCCGGCCAGCTCGACGATGCCCTCGTCGTCGCATTCGCCCTTCGGCGCTTCCTTCGCTCTGGCGGCGAGCCACTCGTGCGCGAGCACTGGCCCGGCCCGGAGCGATCGCTGCAGGTCGTGCTGCGGATCGCCCGGCCCGAGACCGGTGGCAGGGAGCGTTCCTAGCCGTCCCGCTCGATCTTCTTGCCCGCGGGCGTCAGGGCGTCCCAGCCCCCACCGAAGAAGGTCAAGCCCTCGCCCTTGGTGTCGCCGCGCTTCATGTCCTGGACGAAGCGGTAGACGGGGTGCCTGCGTAGGTCACCTGGCGCGAGCCGTTCGCCAGCTTGATCGTGCCGAGGAACGACTGCCTGGCACCGCCGCGTGCGATCGGCTTGCCGCGGGTGATCAGCGGCGGCCAGTAGACGGCGCACGCGCCGGAGCAGGCGCTATGGCCCCGCCTGTCCCTCTCGAACAGGTACAGCGTGCGGCCGCGTCCGTTGACGATGATCCGTCCCAGCCCGGTGCGGGTAGTGGAGACGGTCGCCGGGCGCGAGTCACTCGCGGGCTTCGCGACGATGAGCCCAGCGAGTGAGAAGGCCGCTGCAACGATGATGATGAGCCCGGTCAGCTTCATCTTTTTGGCCTCCTCTCGAAGTTAGTGTTGACTTACTTGTCTACGAGAGGCAAGCCGCAGCGGTTTGGGTCGACCCGCACGCGCCGCCTAGTTGCATCAGCTGAGTCCTCCGGAGTGATCACGGTTTCCCGGCCTGGCACGAGCGCTCCTTGCATGAGCTCACCCAAAACTTCGGGACCCTGGCCACGCCTGCTGCAACTAGCGCCGGCAAGTGCATAGCCATGCGGTTTTGAGCTGCGGGAGCTGGAGCTCTGGGTCCAGTCCGATCTGGCGGACGAGCCGACGGCAGCGGACAAGCGAGCAGCGGAGCTCGGCGCCCTTGCTTCGATGCTGATTGTCCTCACTCCCCGCCCAGGCTGGAGCTACCCGACCATCAAGCAGGCCGACTGCGACAGGCGCCGGCCGCAGGCCGCGATGACCGGCCCGGTCCTGGCGACGAAGTACGGAGGCTGGAAGCGGGCGAGCAAGGCCGCGTACGGGCTCCGTGCCGACGGACGGACGACCGGCCGGTCTCACCATGCCTGGCCAGCCACACGGCGCGGCGAGCCGAGCATGCAGCCGTACACACGCGAGGAGGTGATCAGGCAGTACGTCGCTGCGCGCTGGAGCTCGCTTGCCGCCCGAGCTCGACGACCTACGTGCGCTGGTCGGCGGCGAAGCGCCGCCTCGCGCGCGAGAACAACAGCAGCGTCCGCGTCCCGAGCATTGGCGCCGTCTACCGGCACTACCCGTCCGGCGGCCGGGCGCGCTGGCGCCGTGTGCTCGAGGCAGCTGCACTGACCGATGAGGAGCTGGTGGGCGCCGTCGCGCGGCGCCTGCGGCTCGGCGCACGTCAGTAGTTCGTCCGCACGCAGCGTGGGGAGAGACCCCGATGTTCACGCCACCCGACCAGCGCACGATCTCCCCGAGGAGGTGTGGCATGCACGCACTCAAGCACCATCTCGCTCACCATCGGATGCACATACTTGGTTGTGGGGCCGGGATTCTCCTGATCGCTCTCGGCGAAGCACTGGGCGCACCCGTGATCGCGATCGGCGGCGCCGTGATCTGCGGAGCCTTCTGCCTCGACATGGTGCGGATGATGGTCGCGCGGCCGAAGCGCTCCTAGGCGCCGAGCGCTCAGTGGTATGCGTGCACGGCGGCGTGTCCGCGGCCGCGAGCGATGAGTGCGCGGTTGACCGGGTAGGCTGCCCAGAAGGCGATGAACAGGCCGACTGTAAGGCTCCACCAGAAGAGGAAGTCACCAAGCCCGGCCTCCATCGCCCCGGGCACGAGCAGGACGAAGCCGTTGTCGACGATCTCCATTACGGCGATCGAGACTGTGTCCGCGGCGAGCGCGATCCGAGCTGCCCTCCGCAGTGGCACGCCGCTGCGGACAAGCGGACGTAACGTGAGCGAGTAGCCGAATAAGAAGGCGAGCACGATCGCGATCGCGATCGAGGCGACGTTGCCCCAGTCCAGGGCAGTCGCGATCACAAGGCCCAGTATCTCGCCAATCGCGCAACCGGTCAGGCAGTGCCACGTCGCGCCGAAGGCCGCGCGGTTCAGCGATTCAGGCTCATGACGATGTTCGTGAGCGTGCTCCATCTCCAGGCACTGTTCTAGCGGGTGCGCGACGAGTCAGCGCGCCATCGCCCTTCGTAGCGCGTGGGTCTTGAGCGCTAGTGGTCCTTGCGCGGCGGACGCTGCCCAATACGCACTACCGCGTAGACAACGGCACCGAGGATCACGATCCAGAAGGCCATCATGAAGGTCATCCAGGCCCAGTCCCAGCCATCCATCCAGCCGTGCACGTCTGCCCTCCTTCGAGCGTGCTTTCACCATGGCACCCCGCGCTCACGAGGCCATCCGCAGTGCTCCACATCCAGGTCGGGAGAACTACCGATCTGCCTCCGCTATGGATGGCTCGTCTCGTGGGCCGCAGCTATTCGGCGTACCGCGCCGGGTGCTGGGCAAGGCTGCCGCACAAGTAAGCGAACAGAAGTAGTACGCCTTCTCGTCTAGCAGCAAGCGACCGACCGCACGCTCTGGATCGACCGCCATCTGACAGACGGGGTCGATCGCCAAGTGATCGGCACTCTCGTCCAGGCGAACGACGGCGAAAATCTCGTCGAGGGTGCTCTACGAGTCGCGTGGGCGGCAGGTGCTACGCAATTTCGCGGAGCCGGAGATCAGGCGCGAGTGCTGCCGTCTGCCCGGTGACCAGGAGCTCGCCGCCGCCGGCGAGCCCCGAAACCCGCGCCGCGACATTGATGGTCGTCCCGAAATAGTCGCCGCTGCGTTCGACAGCCGAGCCGTGGTTGCCCCCGACGCGGACCGATGTCGTGTGGTGGCCGCTCATCGCATTCGCGTGATCCACAAGCCAAGGCGAACTGCATCGGCGGGATCGGGCACCCGCAGCATGAGCGCGTCGCCGACCGTCTTCACGTACTCGCCGTCGACGCGTGGGAGTTCCGCCTGAACGACCTTTGCGAACTCCTCCACGAGCTCCACGGCCTGCTCGTCTCCATGGGCCTCCGTGAGGGCCGTAAAGCCCGCGATGTCCGCGAACAAGAATGTGGCTTCGGCGTCCCTTGACACGGCTAGAACGTCGTCGTTTATTCCCACTCGCAACGCGACTGAGTCACAAGGGGGTCGTTACGTGAACTCGGATTCGAGCCATTCCTACCAGGGCAGCGCGCAGCACCTCGATGTGGCAGTCATCGGCGGCGGCCAAGCCGGACTGGCCATCGGCTACTTCCTGAGGCAGCAGGGTTACCGCTTCGTGATCCTCGAGCGGGCGAGCGAACTCGCGCCGGCATGGCGCGAGCGCTGGGACTCGCTGACGCTCTTCACGCCCCGTCGCTACAGCGCGCTCCCAGGACTTCCGTTCCCCGGTGATCCGGACGGCTACCCGATCCGCGACGAGGTGATCACCTACCTCGAGCGCTACGCCGAGACCTTCGAGCTGCCGATCGAGCTGAAGAGCGAGGTCACGCGACTCGATCGCGGTGACGATAGGCGCTTCCGGCTTGCCGTCGGTGAACGGACGATCATTTCCGACCAGGTCGTCGTCGCGACGGGTCCGTTCCAGACCCCGTACGTCCCGAAGCTCGCCGAGATGCTGACTGGCGACCTCTTCCAGACTCATGCCGTCGGCTACCGCGAGCCGGGTGACGTGTCCAAAGGGACAGTGCTCGTGGTCGGCGGCGGCAATACCGGCTTTCAGATCGCGAAGGAGCTCTCGGCGACGCACAAGGTCGCGCTTTCGATCGGTTCGCAGCAAAAACCGTTGCCCCAGCGCGTGCTCGGGCGAGACCTTTTTTGGTGGCTGACCAAGACACGTCTCCTCAACAAGACGGTCGAGTCGCGTCTCGGCCGCAAGCTGAGCACGCGAGACACGCTGATCGGCTCGAGTCCCCGCGAGATGACAAAGCGCTACGGCGTTGAGCTCAAGCCACGGCTTGTCGACGCCGAGGGGCGGCGGGGGCGCTTCAAAGACGGGAGTGAACTCGAAGTCGACGCCGTCATCTGGGCGACCGGCTACCGCCCCGACTACTCGTGGATCAAGCTGCCGATCTTCGACGAGGACGGCCGGCTACGTCACCGCCGCGGCGTCACCGAGGTGCCCGGCCTCTACTTCCTCGGCCTTACTTGGCAGCACACGCGCGGGTCGGCGCTGATCGGCTTCATCAAGGACGACGCCGAGTTCATTGCTGAGAAGATTGCGGAGTACCAGCAAGCGAAGGGACCGGCGCAGGCACGCACAGCGGTGGGCGCCGGCGGAGCCACCGAAGCCCGCTCGAGAGAAAGGAGCTAGCCGTGCAAGGCCACGAGTCTCATGAGCATGATCACGGCTCCCACCACCAGGGCCACGTCGCCGAACTACCGCGCGACACCGAAGGCTTGCCCGAAGCAGGCAAGACCGTGCTTGTCGAGCTCGCTGACGGCGACGAGTTCGAGCTCGAGATCATCCCGGTCAAGAAGCGAATCGGCGATGCCACGGTGCGGATGCTGAGCTACAACGGCTCGGTCCCCGGCCCGACGCTGAAGGTCCCCCAGTGCGCGACGATCACGGTCCACGTGACCAACCACGGCGATCTCGACGCAACCGTGCACTGGCACGGGCTGCGGCTCGAGAACCGGTACGACGGCACGCACGAGACGCAGGCCCCGATCCCGGTAGGCGAGACATTCACTTACCAGGTGCACGTGCCCGACCCCGGCGCCTACTGGTACCACCCGCACATTCGCGAGGACTATGGCCAGGAGATGGGTCTTTACGGGAACATCCTCGCCGCCCCGTCCGAAGCCAACTACTGGCCGCCGGCCAACCGCGAACTGCTGCTCACCGTCGACGACATCCTGATCGAGAACGGTCAGATCGCGCCCTTCCGCGAGGAGAAGACGACTCACGTCGCGATGGGCCGGTTCGGCAACGTGATGCTAGTTGCGGGCGACCCCGACCTAGTGCTTCAGGCCAAGCGCGGCGAGGTCTTGCGCTTCCACTTCACCAACACCGCGAACACGCGCGTCTTCAATGTCGCGGTGCCTGGCGCAGAAATGAAGCTGGTCGGTGCCGACGCTGGCCACTACGAGCGGGAGGAGCTAGTCGAGGAGGTTTTGCTCGCTCCCTCCGAGCGTGTCGTCGTCGACGTGCACTTCCCGGAGGCCGGCGAGATCGAGCTCGAGCACCGGACGCCCGAGCGCACTTACCGGCTTGCCAGTATCAACGTCTCTGACGAGCCGCCGAAACAGTCATTCGCTAACAGGTTCAGGCAGCTGCGGACGAACGCGGACATGGTCGGGCAACGCGAGCGGGTCGAGCCATACCTGAAGGCACCGCCCGACAAGACGCTCTCGTTCGTCGCCGAGATGGACATGGGCGTGCCCGAGGGCGTCGAGGTCGTCTACGCCTGCCCGATGCACCCTGAGGTGGTAAGCGCGGAGCCCGGCAGCTGCCCCAAGTGCGGCATGAAGCTGCTCGCCCAGGCGGCAGAAGAGACCACCTACGTCTGCCCGATGCATCCCGAGGTGACAAGCGACAAGCCTGACCGCTGCCCGAAGTGCGGCATGAAGCTTCTGCCCGAGAGCATGGTGGCGGCTGGCGCAGGGCACGAGCACCACCATGGGCACGGCCACCACGGCGACGAGCACGCGGGTCACCACAGCCATGGCCAGCACGGGCGCGGACACCACGGTCCTGAGCACGACGCGAGCGCGCAAGAAGAGCACGGCGGCCACGGCCACCACGGTCATCACGGACACGGTGACCACCAGCACGGCGAGCCTGACCACGCGCACGATGCCGCACAAGGCATCGAGTGGGAGGACGACATGGTCGAGGTCAACCGGATGACCACGCCGGCGAACATGCGCTGGAAGCTCGTCGACCAGGAGACCGGGGCCGATAACGCGCAGATCGACTGGACGTTCCGCGTCGGTGACCAGGTGAAGCTGCGCCTGGTGAACGAGATGGACTCAGATCACCCGATGCCGCACCCGTTCCACGTTCACGGGGCTGGCCGATTCCTGATCCTCGCGCGCAACGACGTTGTCGAGCCGAACCTCGTCTGGAAGGACACAGTGCTCGTGCGCACCGGTGAGACGGTCGACATCCTGCTCGACGTGACGAACCCAGGACGGTGGATGGCTCACTGCCACATCGCCGAGCACCACGAGAGCGGAATGATGTTCAGCTTCAACGTCGAGGCATAGCAACGCCATTAGGCGCCTATTGCATCGTTACGTCAACCACCCGCGCTACTTGACGAGGCTGAGCAGCTTGAACATCGGGAGGTACATCGAGATGATGATCACGCCGACCATCGCACCGACGCCGATCATCATCAGCGGCTCGATGATGGCGGTCAGCGACGCGATCGCGGTATCGACCTCGTCTTCGTAGAAGTCGGCGATCTTCGAGAGCATCTTCTCGAGCTCTCCCGTCTCCTCGCCGATCTTGACCATCTGGCTGACCATCGGCGGGAAGACCGGGTTGTCGATCAGCGGCTGGGCGATCGGCACGCCCTGGTGCACCTTCTGGCGCACGCCGGCGAGCGCCTCCTCGACGACCCAGTTGCCGGCGGTCTGGCCGGTGATCTCAAGCGCCTTGATGATGTCCACGCCCGCGGCGACAAGAGTCGAAAGCGTGCGCGAGAACCGCGCCATCGTCACCTTGAGAACGACATCGCCGATCTTCATCGGGATTTTCAGCTTCGTGCGATCCCAGAACTGGCGGCCGGTCTCTGTGCGCTTGGCGCGGCGGATCCCGAAGATGATCCCGAAGAACGCCGGGAAGATGATGAACCAGTGGTGGCGCAGCTGGTTCGAAGCGCCGACCACGTACTGCGTCAGCGTCGGCAGCTCGCCGTGGAGCTGCTCGAAGATCTTCACGAAGACCGGCACGAGGAACATCAGCAGGCCGATCAGCACGAGGGTCGCGAAGATCAGGACCATCGTCGGGTACATCATCGCTCCCTTGACGCGGCGCTTGATCTGCGTCTCCTTCTCGATCTGGTACGCGACGCGGTCGAGCACCTGGTCGAGGATTCCGGCGGCCTCGCCCGCCTCGACCATCGCGACGTAGAGGCGGCTGAAGATCTTCGGGTGGCGCGCGAGTGCCTGAGACAGCAGCAGGCCGCCCTCGACGTCGGCCCGGATCTCCTTGATCACCAGCGCAAAGTACGGGTCGTCGGTCTGTTCCTCGAGGATGACGAGCGAGCTGACGACGTTCAGGCCGGCCTCGATCATCGTCGCGAACTGGCGCGAGAAGATCTGGAGGGTCTTCGGCTTGATCTTCTTGAAGACGGTGCGGACGCCCTCCTCGCCGCTCGCCGGCATCTCCTCGAGCCGGTCCGCGAGCAGGCCGCGGATCCGCAGTTGCTCCCTGGCAGCTTCCAGGTCGGGCGCGTGAACCTCGCCCGAGAGCTCCAAGCCTTCCGCATTGATGGCGCTGTAGGCGTACGCCGCCATACCAAGGGCGTATCGGCACGGGGGAAGCCCCGCTTGAGGGACGGAACCGGCTTGCCGATACGGGGATCGTGCGCGTGCGGTTGCGTAGCGAGGAAGGCTTCGGCCTGATCGAGCTCCTGATCGCGATGGTGATGCTGAACATCGGCATCCTCGCCATCGTGGCGGCGTTCAACTCGGGCATATTCGCCCTGAAGCGGGCGAGCCAGATCTCGACCGCCTCGGCCCTCGCGGACTCCCAGATGGAGATCTACCGGGCGATCAAGTACGACGCGATCGGGCTCAACTCGACCGCACTCGCGACCGTCGACGACACCTACAAGTGCGATTCTTCGCTCGGCGTCTCCTGCCCGAACTCGACGTCGAGCGAGGTCACTGCGACGTGCAGTGGCGCACCGCTTCCGGACGAGTGCAACCCAAGCCGGGCCGCAACCGGTGCCGACCGAAAGCCGTACCGCGTCGACACGTACATCACGACCACCACGCCGACCAATGGCCGTGACGTAAAGGTCGTGACGGTGGTCGTCCGAGACAGCAACCACATCTCGGCACGCCCGCTCGCACGGGTCGCGTCGACCTTCGACCAGTCGACGGGATAGCGCGGCCTCACCCCTTTGGGGGTGTGGTCACGACCGATCGTACGCCGATCTAGCTCGAAGCCACCCCGCCGTAACTCAAAGCCGAAGGAGCTAAACAGCATGAAGAACTTGCGGCAGCGCCTGACGAGAGACGATCGCGGTTTCACGCTGATCGAGCTCCTCGTCGTCATCATCATCCTCGGGATCCTGCTTGCGATCGCGATTCCGTCCTACCTGAGCTTCCGTAGCCGGGCGAACAACTCGGCTGCGCAGGCAAACGTCCGCGCTGCAGTGCCGGGCATGGAGGCGTTCAACGCCGACCACGCCACCGGCTACGTGGGCGTGACGCTGACCAAGCTCCAGCAGTCGTATGACGCCGGGATCAAGAACATCAAGATCTCGGTCGCGACGCTCGGCGGCTACTGCATCCGCAACACCGTCCCCGGCACCGCGACGTACCACAAGTCCGGCCC
>JBKPLR010000004.1:0-9687 GCA_046731695.1 Actinomycetota bacterium | reverse complement strand
CCGCCGGAGACAGCAGGATCGTCTGCGAGGGAGTCGCCGTCTCGCTCGCGGGCGAACGACCCGACCCGCTGCTCGAAGAAGCCGAGCTCGTCGTCTTCGATCTCGAGACCACGGGGCTGTCGGCGGCGCGCGACCGGATCTGCGAGCTCGGTGCAGTGCGCGTGCGAGGGCTCGAGCTCGCGGACTCGTTCCAGTCGCTGGCGAACCCCGGAGTCGCCTTGCCCGAGCCCATCGCAAGGCTGACCGGGCTGCGGGAGCAAGAGCTTCGTCGCGCGCCGTCGGTCCGGAGCGTCGTCAGCCGCTTTCTCGCGTTCGCCGACGACGATCTGCTCGTCGCGCACAACGCGCGTTTCGACCAGCGCTTCCTCGAACAGCAACTCGTCTCGCTTTATGGGCGACGGCTGTCCGAGCCGCCGCTCTGCACCGCGGCGCTCGCCCGGCGCCTACTCGAGGGCCGGCTGCGCCGCGTCAGCCTCGCCTCGCTCGCACACTTCTTCGGCGTCTCCACGCAGCCGTGTCACCGCGCGCTTCCCGACGCCGAGGCGACCGCCGAGGTGCTCGTGCACCTCATCGGCCTCGCGCAGGAGCTCGGCGCCAGGCGGCTCTCCGATCTCCGCACGCTCGCCGCGCCCCGCAAGCGCCGCGTCTACGGGAAGCGCACCCTTGCGCATGGGGCGCCGGCGCGTCCCGGCGTCTATCTCTTCCGGGACCGCCACGGACACGTGCTCTACGTCGGCCGGGCCCGCGACCTGCGCGCGCGACTGCGGTCGTACTTCCGAGGCGAGCGCCAGCGTCCTTCCGTGGAGGCGGCCCTGCTCGCGCTCGACCGGATCGAGTGGCGCGTGCTCGGCTCCGAGCTCGAGGCGGCGCTCGAGGAGGTGCGGCTCATCCGCGAGCTCCAGCCACCGGCGAACTCACGCAGCCGACGAAAGGAGCGCGGCTTCTACCTCAAGCGCCGCGGCGACGATTTCGTCGTCACGACGAACCCCACTCCGCTCGGCCCGATCACGAGCCGCCGGAAAGCATCACTCGCCGCCCGCGCGCTCGCGGTCGGGCCGCTGCCCCAGCTCCGTGAGCGAATCGCGCACCTCGCCGAGAACCTCCGCTACGAAGAAGCTGCGCGTTTACGTGACCGGATCGAGGCACTGGAACAGGTCGAGGATCGGCTCGATCGCCTGAAGCGGCTGCGAAGCCTCGAGGTCTGCTTGCTCGCACCGGCGGTCGAGCCGGGCTGGAAGAAGGCGTTCGTCGTCTCCGGCGGTCGCGTCTGCGCCGTTCACACGCTGCCGCCCGGCACCGATCCCCCGTTGGAGTTCGAGCGTTCGCCCTGCTCCGACGAGCCGCTCACGCCCGAGGGGGCCGAGGATCTGCTCCTCCTCGACGGCTTCGTCCGCCGTCCGCCGCCCGAGTTGAAGGTCCTCCCGCTCAGAGCACCGCTTCGGCGCGCGGCGTAACTTAGACACGATGACGCCCCTGGGAGTCTCGGACGACGAGTTCCGCGCGATCGCGGAAGGCGTGAACCGCAGATGATCGTCGAAGAAGTGCTCACGGCAGCAGAGCGCGTCGGCCGCCCTAGCCGCCGGGCTCAACCTCAGCGTCCCTGAGGTATTGCTGCACGAACGCGATCGCCAGGCTGCCTTCGCCGACCGCCGAGGCGACGCGCTTCACCGGGCCGGAGCGGACGTCTCCGCACGCGAAGATTCCGGGGACGCTCGTCTCGAGGAGATAGGGGTCGCGGTCGAGTTGCCAGTCCACCGACGCCTGCATGTCTCGGCCGGTGAGCACGTATCCATGGTCGTCGAGCGCGATCTCCTCCGGCAGCCACTGAGTCTCGGCGTCGGCGCCGATGAAGAGGAACAAACCGCCCGAGCTCAGCCGCGTCGTCTCCCCGCCCTCGGAGTTGTGCACGTCGATCGCGTCGAGTGACTCCGAGCCATGAGCCGCCACCACCTCCGTCCTGAACAGGACACTGACGTTCGGCCTCGCCTCAAGCTGATCGATGAGATAGCGGGCCATGCCGCTGCCTTTGCTCTTCTCGAGACTGGCGCCGCGGCAGAGCATCGTCACGCTTCGAGCGTGGTTGGAGAAGTACATCGCCGCCTGGCCCGCTGAGTTTCCGGAGCCGACGATGTGGACGTCGAGGCCGTGCGTGTTGCCGGCTTCGCTGCGAGCAGCGCCGTAGAAGACGCCCTTCCCGACGAGCCTGTCGAATCCCTCTACGGACAGCTGGCGCCACGAGACGCCGCAGGCGAGGACGATGGTCTTCGCCTGCAGCACGTCGCCGCCGTCGAGGTGCACCTGTCGGGTCGCGGCGTCAATGCGTGTGATCGAGCGAGTGACGAGGATCTCCGCTCCGAGCCGCCGCGCCTGCTGGAGGGCGCGCCTCGCCAGCTCGTCGCCGGAGACGCCCGACGGGAACCCCAGATAGTTCTCGATCCGCGACGAGGTCCCGGCTTGTCCTCCGGGCGCCTCACGCTCGACGACGATCGTACCCAGCCCCTCCGATGAGCCGTAGACGGCGGCTGCCAAACCGGCGGGCCCTGCGCCCACGACGACGATGTCGTACTCCGCTGCCTGCGGCTCCGTGCTGAGCCCCAGGAGCTCCGCCACGCGCCGGAGCTGCGGTCGCACGACGGTCTTCCCGTCGACTACGCGGATGACCGGCCAGTCTTCCTCAGGCGGAACCGGGCCGCCCCACTCCTCGGGGACGTCCATGGCCTCTGGGCTCAGCCATTTGAACGAGATCTGATTGCGGTCGAGGAACCGCCGCAACTCGGTGCACGACGCGTCCAGTCGGTGTCCGAGAACGATCGCCCGCGGCGGGGGCGGCTCGGCCGCAATGCCCGACAGGCCGCGTGGTCCGCCGATCCGGTCGCTTGCCAGCCGGCCGACCTCCTTCGCGACCTCGGGCGCTTCGGCGGCGACCGCGTGGTAGTCGGGCGCCTCGATCCTCATCACTCGTGATTGTTCAGCCGCCCGAAAACCAACTGGGAAGAGCGAGCCGAGCGTGATCGGGACCTCTCCGAAGATGTCGCCAGGCCGTCGCTCCCCCACGACACGGTCGATCCCGTCCTGGAGCTTCACCGCCTCGATCCGCCCGTCGAGCAACGCGAACAGCGCCCGCTCGTCGCCCTCGTGAGCGGCGTACTCTCCCGGTGCGAGGCTGATGTCTGCCGCCGCCCGCGAAAGCCGCTCGCGAACGGCCGCATCGAGGGCGGCGAACAGCTGGATCCGACCAATCTCCTCCGCAGTCACCATAAGCTGACCAGGCTACCGCCAGAGCGAAAGGAGATCCGATGACCGGTAAGGCCGACTTCACGGAGCAGGAATGGGAGCTCGTGCGCGAAGGACCGCCGACCGCGGGGATGATCGCGCTGCTCGCGTCGAGTGGCGGAACCTTCCGTGAGACCTGGGCGCTCGCGAAGACGTTCGCCGAAGCCCGCCAGCAGCACGGCGACAGCGAGCTGCTCGACGCCCTCGCCGCCGAGAAGCCCGACATGAAGCGCTACGGCTCGCGCGAGGAGGCCGAAAGCGAGGGGCTGAAGCGGCTCAGCGAGGCGGTGGCCCTGCTCCAGCAGAAGGCGACTCCCGAGGAGGTCGAGAGCTACAAGCGGTTCACGCTCAGCGTCGCCGAACGCGTCGCCGAGGCGCACAAGGAACACGGCGAAGCGGTCAGCGCGGAGGAGCGCGAAGCGATCACGAAGGTCGAGTCGAGCCTCACCTAAGTGCGGATCCTCGTCGTCGGAGCCGGCGGTGTCGGCAGCGCAGTGGGTGCCGTTGCGCGCCGGCGCTCGTTCTTCGAGCGGATGACAGTCGCCGATGTCGACGTCAACCGGGCCGAGGCTGCCGTCGTCCCGCTCGCCGACGAGCGCTTCGCCGCGGCGGCCGTCGACGCCTCCGACCTTGGATCGCTCGCTACGGCGATCGCGGAGAGCGCCGCGGACATCGTGCTCAACGCGACCGACCCGCGCTTCAACCCGCAGATCTTCGCCGCCGCCTTCGACGCGGGCTGCGCGTACCTCGACATGGCGATGACGCTGTCGTCGCCGCATCCCGAGCGGCCGTACGAGGAGCCGCACGTGAAACTCGGAGACGCGCAGTTCGCCGAGCACGAGCGCTGGGCCGAGCGCGGGCTGCTCGCGCTGGTCGGGATGGGCGTCGAGCCGGGTCTCTCGGACGTCTTCGCGCGCTACGCCGCCGACCAACTCTTCACCGAGATCGACGAGATCGCGATCCGTGACGGCGCCGACCTCGTCGTCGAGGGCTACGACTTCGCGCCGACGTTCTCGATCTGGACCACCATCGAGGAGTGTCTCAACCCACCGCTCGTGTGGACCCGCGAGGACGGCTTCAAGACGACCGAGCCGTTCTCCGAGCCGGAGCTGTTTGACTTCCCGGAAGGGATCGGCGCCGTCACATGCGTGAACGTCGAGCACGAGGAGGTCGTGCTCGTACCGCGGGAGATTGAGTGTCGCCGCGTCACCTTCAAGTACGGCCTCGGAGACGAGTTCATCGACGTCTTGCAGACGCTGCACAAGCTCGGGCTGGATTCGACCGAGCCGCTGCGTGTGCGCGGTGTCGAGGTCGCGCCGAGGGATGTCGTGGCGGCCGCGCTACCGGACCCCGCGACGCTCGGCGAGAAGATGCGCGGCAAGACCTGCGCAGGGACACTGGTGACCGGTACCGACCCCGACGGCGCGCCGCGTGCGGTCTACCTCTACCATGTTGCCGACAACGAGCGGACGATGCGCGAATACGGCCACCAGGCGGTGGTGCTGCAGACGGCGCTCAACCCGGTCGCGGCGATGGAGCTCCTCGCCGACGGCGTCTGGTCGGGCGCAGGCGTTCTCGGCCCCGAGGCCTTCGACGCGGGGCCGTTCCTCGACCTCTTGGCCGACTACGGCGAACCGCACGGGATCGTCGAAGGGGATCCTCGGCGCTAGACGGGAGCCGGCACCGGCTCAGCCGGCAACTCGAGCGCGAAGGTCGTCCCGTCGCCGGCCTCCGACTCGACCCAGATGCGCCCGTGCATCGATCGGACGAGCTCGCGGCAGATGTAGAGGCCGAGCCCGGTTCCACCGATGCCGCGCCGCTGGTCGGGGTCAAGGCGGTAGAACTTGTCGAAGATCCGCTCCTGCTCGCCCACCGGGATGCCGAGCCCCTGGTCATGGACGCTGAAGCGGAGCCGGTCGCCCACCGCTGCCAGTCTGACTTCGATCCGCCCACCGGAAGGCGAGTATTTGATCGCGTTGTCGAGGAGGTTGAGCAGCACCTGCCGCGTGCGCTCGCCGTCGCCATGGACCTTCGGCACCACCGGAGGCATCGTGACCTCGATCGTCGTCTCCTCCCCGACCCGGGAGCGGGCGACCAGCACGACTCCGCGCACAAGCTCCTCCGGATCGAACGTGTCCGCGACGACGCGAAGCGACCCACTGTCGAGTTGGCCCGCGATCAGGATCTCCTCGACGAGATTGGCGAGACGGTTTGACTGCTCGGCGATCATCTCGAGGAGATCGTCTTCGGTCTGCGGCGGGAGATCGTGCTCCCTGAGCGTGATGGCTGCACCGTGCAGTGATGCCAGCGGTGTCCTGAGCTCGTGCGAGATCGTCGCTACGAATTGCGAGCGGAGGTTCTCGAGCCGGCGGTCATGCGTCGCGTCGCGGAACGCGTAGACGGTGTCGTCGTCCAGCGCCACAGCGACGATCGAGAGCCAGATTTCCCGTCCCGCCACGTCGAGCGGGACCGTTTCCGACGCCGGAACGTCATCCGCTTCGCCAGGTTGATCGGCCACCGGCACGAACGTGGCGATCGTCGTCCAGCCTGGAATCGCCTCCTCTGCCCGGCGGCCGCGAACCTCCGTAGCGCGAAGGCCCGTGATCGCCTCCGCCGCCCGATTCCACAGCTGAACCACCCCCTCGCGGTCGACGACGAAAACGCCGTCACCGAGATGGGCGATGACCCGCTCGGCCTGGTCTCGTTGCCGCCGCGAGAGCCGGCTGCGTGCGATCGCAGGAGCCACGGCGTAGGCGGTGACGAGCAGCGCGGCGATGAGGCCGAGGCCGATCCCGATCACACGCCAACGGACGTCGTTGGCCGCGGCCGCGATCTCAGATTTCTTCCGTACCGTGACCAGCGCCGGCCCACGTCGTTGCTCTCGGAGGGGTAGGGCGACCGCGCGGTAGTCGAGCGCCTTCGTTCGAACGTCGGTCGGCTTTCCGGTCTCTGGGTGTGAGGCGATCCGGCCCACTCCGTCCTCGAGAATGAGCTTGCGGCCCAGCAGGAAACCGGGATCGTCGCCCTGGGGGAGATCCAGTTTGTCGGCAATCGAGCCGACTAGCCGCTGCCCGAATGGAGCGGCGACGAAGACGCGCCCGATCGTCCTTCCGCGGCCTACGACCTCGACACTCGTATCGACCTCGCGCCCATGCAGTCCTCCCGACGCGCCGGGAACGAGGATGATCCAAGGGTGTGCTCGGTCGATTGCCCGGAGCGCGCGCTTGTGATTTCCTGCGAACGCGCGCGCAACCCTGGGGGATCGTGCGAGCCGGCGCGCGGTGCGACGCGCGTCGCCCGAGAGCGTCGTGTAAACGGAGCCAGCCGAGTTCAGTTCCCGGACGAGCTCTTGGTCAGCGTTGTTCCGCTCGCGCTTCGCCGCCAAGCCGCCGAACATCCAGACGGCCACCCCGAGCGGGAACGCCAGGGCCAGCAAACCCGTCGCAAGCCACAGACGGCGGCCGACGCGACTTATTTCTTATCCCCTTTGTGCCCGTTGCCGCCGCCGTGGACCTTCGAGGGCGCGGGCGCTCCGGCGATCAGCTTGTGCTCGCGTTGGTGACTCTGACCGCGGCCGCGACCTTGGCCTTTGCCCTTCGGCGGCGTGAAAACCGGGCGCGTCGGGGCCGGCGCTCCGGCAAGAACCGGCGCGGGCGACACACGCCTGATGACCCTGGTCCGAGCGCGAGGGATTGCATGGCGCACCGGCGTCGCTACCTGGCGCTGCTTCGGCACGAAGTGCTCCGTCCGCGTCGGGGCGACCTGCGCGGGCGTGGCAGCCTGCCTGACCGCGGGTGAAGAGAGCTTCTTGGCGGCAACTGGAAGATCCGCAGCCACGCGCCCGGTAACCTCGCCGATTGCAGGCAGAAGTGGCGTCGGCTCGACCTGTACGCCTGCGGCGGGGAGCAGGAAGACCGAGAGCGAGACGCCGATCGCCGCAGCGACCGTGGCGGGCACGATCGGCGAGGGGAGGTGGGCGAACGGCGGCTTCATGGTTCTGTACTCGGCGAGGTGCACGCCGTTCGTGAGGCGAAAGGCGGCTCAAAAAGGATAGCGCGCGAACCTACCGATTCACAGCCATTCCTGGCGAATTCTTCACACTGGCGAGTGAGAGCTGGAACCTCGCACGCCGATTGCGTGTACTACGCGCGGGTGAGAAGAACCCCAGCATCTCTCGCAGTTCTAGGGGCGGCAGGGGTGGGCGCCGCACTCGCGACCGCCTCGTCTCCGCCCCGCGACACCTCTCTCGGTCGCTGCTCAGACAATGCCGCTCCAGCCGTGGCGTTCTCGGTCACGCTGCCCGGCCCGCCGGGACAGATGCTTCTCAGCAAGGGGACCCTGTGGGTCGCGATCGAGCCCACGCATTGGGGCCGGCCGGGGCGCCTTCTCGCCCTCGATCCGAGCTCCGGCCGCGTGCGCAGGACGCTCAGGCTGCCCGTTAGCCCGATGCGGTTCGTCGCGCGCTTCGGTTCGCTGTGGCTCACGGGCGCAGGCGGCGGCCGCCGCTATTCCGGCGTCATCCGGCTCGACCCGAGGTCGGGACGCGTGTTGCGCGTTATCCGCGGCGCCCACCCGCTGGGAAGCGCTCTTGCCGCCACGAGGCGGGCCATCTGGATCGCCGGCGGCGACACCTTCCCGCCAGGTCACCCCGAGAAGTCCGGCGTGTACTTCGTCTACAAGATCGACCCGCTCCGCGGTGCGGTCGTTCGGCGCGTCAGGCTGCGCTCGACCGTCATCGACCTCGTGGGTGACGGTCCCGCATTGTGGGCCACAGGTTGGATCGCGGTGCCAAAACTCTCCGGTGCCGTCGGCCGGGTCCTCTTTCGCCAGCCCATCATCGGTTCGGGCTGGTCAATCGCGCTGGCAGGCGACGGAGTGTGGGTCACGCACACCTTCAACGGGAGTCGCAGAGACAGGAACCCGCCGCCGGCACGTGAGCTGTACCGGATTCGCGAGTTCTCGAAGCCGCACCTCACGCGGATCCCGCTCGATCAATCGCCCTGGGAGGTGTCGGCAGCCGGAGGCGTCGCCTGGGTCGCGGCCGGGCGGTCCTCGCACGAGGTGCTCCGGCTCGACGACACGCGGGCTCCATCGCCGACCGCGGTTCCGGTGTCGGGGATCGTGCGAGGCATCCAGGCCGCGGCGACGGGCGCCTGGGTCGCGCAGTCGAAGCCGAACCAACTGAGCAGGATCTGCTAACTCCGAAAGGCGAAGAGAGAGCCAAGAAGTAGCTGCAGCTCTAAGAGAGCTGCTGGAGCCATGAGGCTGCTCAGTGGCCCTCGAACCGGACCTGGCGGCGATCGCTTGCTCATCCACGGGAATGAGACAATCGCGCCGTGGCGTTCTGCAGGAATTGTGGCGCGTCGGTGCCACGGGGCGCCCGCTTCTGCCCGAGTTGCGCCCACCCTCTCGCGGAGGATCGACCGACCGAGGAGCGGAAGCTCGCGACCATCCTGTTCGCCGACCTCGTCGGCTCGACGCAGCTCGCGGATTCCCAGGATGCGGAGCGGACAAGGGTCGTACTCAACCGTTTCTACGACACGATGGCGGCGCAGATCTCGAACGCGGGCGGAACGGTCGAGAAGTTCATCGGCGACGCTGTGATGGCCGCATTTGGGGCTCCTGCCTCACAGGAGGATCACGCCGAGCGCGCGCTCCATGCGGCCATCTGCATGCAGGAAACGCTCGACGACCTCTTCGGTAACACGCTTCAGCTTCGCATCGGCATCAACACCGGGGACGTTGTCGTCGGGCAGCCGCGGGTCGGCAGCTCCTTCGTCACCGGCGACGCGGTAAACGTCGCAGCGCGGCTCGAGCAGGCGGCGGAGCCGGGTGAGATCCTCGTGGGGGAGCGCACGGCGGCGATCGTGCGAGACGCCTTCGAGTTCGACGAGGCCCTCACGATGGCCGCCAAGGGCAAGTCTGCGGGCATTCTCTGTCGCCGGCTCGTTCGCGCTTCGCCGCACGCCGGCGAGCGGCGCAAGACCTTCGTCGGGCGCGAGCTCGAGCTCGCGGCTTTGAGAGATGCGTTCGCCAGCGTTGAGGCCGCTCGGCGGCCCGATCTCGTGACCATCGTCGGCGAGCCCGGCATCGGCAAGACCACACTCGTCCGCGAGTTCTGGGAGTGGCTCGGAACACAGTCGCCCGAACCGCTCGGACGGGTCGGGCGCTGCCTCTCCTACGGCCAAGGGAATGCCTACTGGCCGTTGGGCGAGGTCG
The DNA here is from genome assembly GCA_046731695.1 of Actinomycetota bacterium. GTDB lineage: Bacteria > Actinomycetota > Thermoleophilia > Gaiellales > Gaiellaceae > AC-32. The sequence continues at coordinate 195 of JBKPLR010000004.1, read as the reverse complement.
TGCGCGAGCACTTCGGCCTTCACGAGAGCGATTCTCCCGAGGCCGTCCGCCGCCGCCTTGGCCGGCGCTCGATCCTGGGGTTGACGCTCGGACTGGAGGCGCCGCCGGACCTCCACCCGCTCGCGGCACGCAACCGGCTTCATGACGCCTGGAGCGCATTTCTCGGGGAGCTCGTCTCCGACAGACCGGCTGTCG
>JBKPLR010000003.1:0-45476 GCA_046731695.1 Actinomycetota bacterium | reverse complement strand
CCCTCGAGCTTCATGCTTCGGAGGCTACCGGACGCCTGCCGGGCTCCAACTCGGGTCGAGCACCCCCGAAAAGCGCCCGACTCGCTTCGGCTTCCCGCCGCCGGCGGGAATCGCGACGAGCCAGGGACGATGGCCCTGGCTCCGCCGCTGGAAGCCGCTGGCAAATGCGATCCGCGAGCCGTCGGGCGACCAGGTCGGGTGCTCGTCGTCCGCGGTGCTCTCGGTCAGCCGGGCGAGACCCGTCCCGTCGGCGCCCACGACGTAGATCTCGCCGTGCAGCGGGCAGCCGTCTGCGGCGCAGTCTCTTCCGTTGTGGTCGGAGAACGAGACGAACGCGATCCGAAGTCCATCGGGTGACCAGGCGGGCGAGACCCCACGAACGGGCGCATCACCCAGCGGCCGGACGTTCGACCCGTTCGCGTCCGCCAGGTAGAGCGTCGCCTCGTCGATCTGCGCCGAGGCATCGGCAAGGCGTGCGAAGGCAACCGTCCGGCCGTCCGGAGACCACGCGGGACTGATGTCGACCCCGTTCGCGAGGAACGGCGCCGCGTGGCGTCCACGCCTGTCGACGGTGTAGAGGGAGACGGTGCTGTCGGCGCCGGCCCACCGAACGAAGGCGATTCGCCTGCCGTCCGGTGAGAACGTCGGCATCGCGTCGTACGGCCCTCGCGTGAGCTGGTGCGCCAATCCGCCCGCCGCGGGAACGGCCGCCAGCCGGAAGCGGTCCTCGCCCCAGAACACGAGGTTGCGCTCGAAGACGATGCGCCGGCCGTCAGGTGACCACACCGGGCCCGAGTCCCCGCCGAGCTCCTGGCGCGTCGGCGGCACCGTAAGGCGGTAGAGGCCGGTGCCGTTGGCCCGAACGGTGTAGACGCTGCTGAGCGTGCCGTGCTCGAGCCCAAATGCGATCCGGCTCCCCCGCAGGGTCGAGCCGCCGCTGCCGGCGGCACCCGCCAGCGCCACCACCACCGCCCCGACGACGACGAGCTTCATCTCGGTACCGCCCTGATGTGCAGGAAGAGCGGCACTCGCCGCCAGCGAGCCGCGCCCTCGTCGTCGGAGGTGTCCGGGATCTCTCGGAGGCGCTCGACGAGAAGCCCAGCCTCTTCGAGCGCACGGAAGTAGTCCTCGAGCGGACGATGCTGGTCGAGAAACGTCATCCGTAGCCCGTCGCGCTCGACCGGCACCTCCTCCCACGTGTGCTCGAAGTAGGAGCCCTCGATCACGAACGGCGCTTCGTCTTCGCGAGAGGTGAACGCGCCCGCGGTGTTGATCGGGTGCACGACCGCGACGCAATAGCGGCCGCCGGGAGCCAGCACGCGGGCCGCCTCCTTCACCGCCGCTCCGAAGCCGTCCGTGTTCATGAGCGACATGAACGAGACAACGAGATCGGCGGCGCCGTCCTCGAGCGGCAGCGCCGTCGCATCGCCCTCACGGACGTCAAGCTCGGGATCGGCCTCGCGCGCGTGGCGCACCATCGTCGGCGACTGGTCGATTGCCAGCACCTTGTGGCCGAGCTTCTTCAGATCTCGCGAAAGTCGCCCTTCCCCGCAGCCGACGTCGACCGTGAGTTGGCCTGGGGACGGGAGCAATTCCAGGAACCGGTCGCGGTGGAAGAGCCAGTACGAGTCGTGGCCGGGCTTCCGCGCCCAGTGCACCCAGGCTTCGGCCTGCTCCTCCCAGAACTCGCTCAGCGTCACTCGCCCGAGTGTAGATGGGCGCTCCATGGGAAAATCTGCGCAATGCGAGGAAACGGGCACTTCGTCTACGACTTCGACGAGCCGTCCGAGGGTGGGCGCGAGCTGCTCGGCGGCAAGGGAATCGGTCTTGCCGAGATGACGCAGCTCGGCGTTCCCGTCCCGGCCGGCTTCACCGTCACGACCGACGCCTGCCGTGCGTACATGCAGAACGGCAGGGAGCTCCCGAACGGGCTCGAGCCCGAGATCGGAGAGCACCTTCGTGCGCTCGAGCAGAAGACCGGGAAGCGCTTCGGCGACCCGAGCGACCCGCTGCTCGTCTCCGTCCGCTCGGGCGCGGCGATCTCGATGCCCGGGATGATGGACACGATCCTCAACCTCGGGCTGAGCGATGCGGCCGTCGAGGGCCTCGCGAAGATCACCGGCAACGCGCGGTTCGCCTACGACTCGTACCGGCGCTTGATCCAGATGTACGGCGAGGTCGTCGACGACATCGACGCGCAGCGCTTCGAGCACGCGCTCACGGAGCTGAAGTCCGAGCGCGGCGTGCAGCAGGACGTCGAGCTCTCGGCCGACGATCTGAAGAGCCTGGTCGGGACGTTCAAGCAGATCTACGAGGACGAGACCGGGAACCCGTTCCCGCAAGACGCCCAGGAGCAGCTCGCGCGGGCGGTCCGCGCCGTCTTCGACTCGTGGGACACGCCGCGCGCTCAGGTGTACCGCCGCGCGAATCGCATCCCCGACGACCTCGGCACCGCCGTGAACGTCGTCCAGATGGTCTTCGGCAACAAGGGCTCGGAGTCCGGGACGGGGGTCGCGTTCACGCGTGACCCTTCTACCGGCGAGCATGGCCTCTACGGCGAATTCCTCGCGGACGCCCAGGGCGAGGACGTCGTGGCGGGAATCCGCACGCCCGAGCCGCTCGAGGCGATGCAAAGGCGGCTTCCGGACGCGTTCGAGCAGCTCGTCGAGACCATGCGCCGCCTCGAGGGGCACTACCGCGACGTCCAGGACGTCGAGTTCACGGTCGAGGATGGGCGCCTTTACCTGCTCCAGACCCGCTCCGCGAAGCGAACGGCGACCGCGGCGCTGAAGGCCGCCGTCTCGATGGTCGACGAAGGGCTGATCTCCCGCGAGGAGGCCGTGGCGCGCATCGACCCGGGTCAGCTGGACCAGCTCCTGCACCCGATGATCGATCCGAACGCCGACGTCGAGGTCACCGCGCGCGGGCTGAACGCGTCGCCGGGGGCCGCCAGCGGGAAGATCGTCCTCGACGCGGACACTGCCGAGGAGCGCGGGCTCGCCGGCGAGGACGTGATCCTCGTCCGCTGGGAGACGACTCCTGACGACATCCACGGCCTGATCCAGGCGAAGGGGATCCTGACCGCACACGGCGGCATGACCTCGCACGCCGCCGTCGTGGCGCGCGGGATGGGCAAGCCGTGCGTCGCGGGCTGCGAGGGCCTGACGATCGACCTCGACAAGCGGCGCGTCACGATCGGCGGGCAAAAGCTGAATGAGGGCGACGTCCTCACGATCGACGGCGGCACCGGCGAGGTGATCGTCGGCGCCGTGGACCTCGTGCCGCCGCAGATCAACGAGGACTTCGAGACGATCCTCGACTGGGCCGACGGGCTCCGCCGCCTGAAGGTGCGCGCGAACGCCGACACGCCCGAGGACGCGGCGAAGGCCCGCGAGTTCGGCGCCGAGGGGATCGGCCTCTGCCGGACGGAGCACATGTTCATGGCCGACGACCGCCTCCCGCTTGTGCGCGAGATGATCATGGCTTCGGGCGAGGACGAGCGGCGGGCGGCGCTCGACAAGCTGCTGCCGCACCAGCAGAGCGACTTCGAGGGGATCTTCGAGGCGATGAGAGGCCTGCCGGTCACGATCCGCCTGCTCGACCCGCCGCTGCACGAGTTCCTACCTTCGCTCGAGGAGGCGAAGGACGAGCGCGTGCGCGAGCGGATCCGGGCGCTGCAGGAGTCGAACCCGATGCTCGGAACGCGCGGCTGCCGCCTCGGCCTGCTCTGGCCCGAGATCTACGAGATGCAGGTGCGCGCGATCGTTCGCGCGGCCGCGTCCGTCGAGGGGCGGATCGGGGAGGCGCCGCTCGTCGAGATCATGCACCCGCTCGTCGGCTTCGCCGAGGAGCTCCATCGCCTCCGGTCGATCACCGTCGCGACTGCGAACGAGGAGCGCGAGATCGAGTACCTCGTCGGGACGATGATCGAGCTTCCACGCGCGTGCATCCGCGCGGACGAGATCGCCGAGTACGCAGACTTCTTCTCGTTCGGGACGAACGATCTCACGCAGACGGCGCTCGGGTTCTCGCGCGACGACGCGGAGGGGAAGTTCCTGACCCGGTACCTCGAGGACGGCGTCCTGGAGCGGAACCCGTTCGAGACGCTCGATCAGAGCGGGGTGGGCGACCTGATGCAGATCGCCGTCGAACGGGGGCGCGGCGTGAAGGCGGACCTCAAGCTCGGCATCTGCGGCGAGCACGGCGGCGAGCCTGACTCGATCGCGTTCTGCCACCGCCTCGGGCTCGACTACGTCAGCTGCTCGCCATACCGGGTTCCACTCGCGCGCCTCGCGGCGGCCCAGGCCGCGCTCAAGGAGTCAGGCGTCGAAGCGGTTGCGGCCGGCGGTTAGCCGAGCGGCGTGATGTAGCGCCGGTAGGCAGCGCGGCTGCGCGGCTTCGTCGCGAGGTCGAAGATCGAGCCGGCCTTGCTCTCGTACCAGGCCACCAACTGCACGCGGTAGTGCGTCTTGACCCAGCCGGCCATCCGGCGGACGAAGGACGGGTCGTCGATCCCCCACAGGCCCCACTCGCCGATCGCGTACGGCTTCGATTTGTGTGCCTTGTAGAGCGCCGCATTCGCTTGCCACTCGGCCTTGCCGCGGATGTCGTAGAGGTCGTTCCCGACGATGTCGACGTAGCGGTTGCCCGGGTAGTACGCCTGCGCCCGGTTCCCGGCCAGATTCGGGCTCCCGTAGCCCTGTGGGTTCCAGAGGAGGCGCAGGCGCGGGTACGGGTTGACGGCAAAGTCGTGCATGACCCCAGGGAGGCCGATTGCCCGCAGGCGCGCGTTCAGCTGGACGGCGGTGCCGCCGTGCAGCAGCAGGTATACGCGCGCGAAGGCCTTCCGGAACATCCGCGTCGAGTGCGAGGCGCCCTTGAAGCTGCCGCCCTTCGTGTACGCGCAGTACGCGTTCCAGTGGCCGTTCATCTCCGGGAACGGGCGCACGTAGATCACCTTGCCCCACTGCGCGATCGCCTGGTTGAACGCGTTCAGGTACGGGTCGCCCTTGCCGTTCGCGATCCCGGCCGGCGTGATCGCCTCGTGTGGGTGCGGCCAGCCGTTCGACGTCGTCATCGCGATCATCGGGATCGGCGCGTGCTCTGCGAACTGCCGCACGAACTTCCCGCCCCAGGTGTAGCCCTGGTTCCAGCCGAGGAAAACGTGACCGATCTGCGAGCGCTGCCCAGTCTGGCCGGCGAAGCGCGACTGGTTTCCGAGCACTCCGAGGAGGATCTTTCCCGAAGCGGTCGGGACGAGCACGAGGGACGCGAGGACGGCGAGGCCGAGACGGCGCATTCCGAGATTATCGCTGCAAATCACGCTTGCGAGTGATGCGCGTTTGCGGCGTCGAAGCGATGATTGGCTGTACCACATGGCGTAGCGGCCACGCCTATCGGACTCCGAGGAGGTGCCGCTTGCCATGACTCCAGAACGACAAAACCGCGTGAAGACGATGGCGGCGCTGTTCGCAACGATCTCTCTCTTCGTCGTCCGAGGAGGCCACGCCGCCCCGGCCGTGACGCCTCCCTGCACGATTACCGGCACGCCTGGCGCCGACCTGCTCTTCGGCACGAAGGGCCGTGACGTGATCTGCGGCCTCGGCGGCAACGACGTGCTCGACGGCAACGGCGGCCCGGACATCCTCAAGGGCGGCGACGGCGCCGACCTCCTGAACGGGGGCAACGGCAACGACCTGCTGTACGGCGGCGCCGGCAACGACAAGCTGCAGGGTGACCACGGGCGCGACATCCTCCGGGCGGGCATGGGCAACGACATGCTCTTCGCGTGGGATGGCTTCGCCGACCGGCTCAACGGCGGCCCGGGCTCCGATCGCGCGTGGACGGACAAGTACGACCGCGCGCTGGCGATCGAGCGCTTTTCCTAGAGCTCAGGCGTAGCCGCGGACCCGTAGGTAGGCGACGGCGATGCTGAGCAGGCCGACGCCGAGCACGCCTGCGATCCCCCAGAGCCCGAGCCGGCTGTAGGCCGCGTGGCCGCGCCCGAAGCGCGAGAGGACGAGCGTGCAGAGCACTCCGCCGATGAGCCCGCCGATGTGGCCTCCCCAGGAGACGTTCGCGATCACAAAGCCCAGGATGAGGTTGATTGCGATCAGCGCAAAGGCCTGGCCGCCGAGGACGTAGTTGCGCTGCCGCTCCAGGACGAGGGCCGCACCGAGGATCCCGAAGATCGCGCCCGAGGCTCCGACGGTGACCTGGGTGGGATCGACGAGGAGCGCACCGGCGGAGCCGGCGAGACCGGACACGAAGTACACGAGGATGAAGCGGCCTCGCCCGAGCGCCTGCTCCACCGCGCCGCCGACGAACCAGAGGAAGTACATGTTGAAGCCGATGTGGATCAGGTTCGCGTGGAGGAAGGCGCAGGTGATCAGGCGCCACCAGTCGCCGTTCGCCACCGCCGGGCCGTAGAGGACCCACTTCAGGAAGAGGGAGCCACCGGGATCGTTGAGCCCCGCGCCCTGTGCCGCCGTGATCACGTAGACGAGGACGTTGGCTCCGATCAGCGCCTTCGTGACGAGCGCGCCGGTTCCCTCGAAAACTCCGCGTCGGGCGCCTGACGCCACGCGCTTGACGCCCTGCGGCTTGCCCGAGTGCTCCGGGCAGCGCTGGCCGACCGGAGCCGGCGTCATGCACTCCGTGCAGATGGGGCGGCCGCAGTCGGAGCACGAGACATACGTCTCGCGGTTCGGGTGCCGGTAGCAGCGCATAGGGGCGGACATGCGCCGTTAGCGTAGTGTCGAGGTGCGCTGTCACGTCGCCTTCACTCCGTCGGAGGCTCTCGCCGCGCCGCTCGGCATCGTCGTCGATCTGATGCGGGCGACCTCGACGATCGCGCAGGCCCTCGCTTCCGGTTACGGACGGGTTCTCTGTTGCGCCGAGATCGAGGAGGCGCGGCGTCTTAGGGAAGAGCTCGGCGACGCAGCGCTCACCGGGGGCGAGCGGAACGCCGAGCGGATCCCCGGCTTCGACGCCGGCGCCTCGCCGCGCGAGTTTCTCGAGCCGCGGGCGGAGACGCTGATTCTCTCCACGACGAACGGCACTCGCGCGATCGTGACGGCGGCCGCTTCGTGCGGCGAGGTCGTGCTCGGTTCGCTCCTGAACCTCGGCGCGGTCGCGTCCCACGCCCGCTCGCGTGGGGAGGACGCCGTCGTTCTCTGCGCCGGGTTCAAGGACGCGTTCGCGATCGACGACGCGTACTGCGCGGGGAGGATCGTCGCGCTGCTCGAGCCCGAGCGTTCCGACGCCGCGATCGCCGCCCAGCTCATTGCCGAGCGGTACCCGAACGCGATCGACGGGATCAACGCGCGCACCTACGGCCCGCCCGGGCTCGAGAACGACATCGCCTGGTGCTCGCAGGTGGACACGCTCGACGTGGTCCCGCGCTTCTCACGGATGGTGGGTGCCGCCGCGGAAGTGACGCTCTAAACAAGCGGATTTGACAGCGAACATGTGTTCGTGTAGAACATACGTTCCCTGTGATCGCCTGCGTCGTCATCCCGGGATTCGAGCTCCGCGCCGCGCTGCGGGAGCGGCCGCGGCTGCAGCTCGAGCCAGCCGCGCTCGCGCCTGAGCCGGGGACCGAGCCGCTGCTCGGGCCGGTCACCGCTGCCGCGGAGGCCGCGGGGGTCGAGCCGGGGATGCGGCTGGGCGAGGCGCTCGCGACCTGCCCGTCGTTGCAGCTCGTCGATCCCGACCCGGCCGCGGCGGAGGCGGGCTGGGAGCAGATCGTGCGGCGGCTCGAGGACGCGGGGTTCGCGGTCGACTCGGCGGCGCCCGGGTGTGCGTACTTCGAGACGCGCGGCGTCGAGCGACTCTACGGCGGTCTCGAGGCGGCGCTCAAGCGAGCGCTGCAGGCGGTCGGGCCGGGGTGGGACGCGCGCGTGGGGGCGGCGAACCGCCGTTTCGCGGCGCTGGCGGCGGCGAACGTGGCGCGTTCGGGACAGGTCTTGGTCGTCTCGGACGAGAAGACGCGCGAGTTCCTCGCGCCTCTGCCGCTGACGCTCCTCCCGCTCGAGGCCGGGCGCAGGGAGGAGCTGGAAGAACTGGGAATCACGAAGCTCGGACACCTTGCCGGGCTGCCGGGCGGCGCCGTGGCCGAACGTCTGGGGCCGGACGGCCGGCGCGCCTGGGGCCTGGCGAGAGGGGGCTCGAGCCGGCGCGTCCGCGGAAGGAAGCCCGCCGCGGAGCTGCTCGAGATGCTCGAGTTCCCGGAGGCGGTCGGAAACGAGCTGACGCTGAGACGCTCACTCGGAGTTCTGCTCGACCGCCTTCTCGCTCGACCGGAGCGCGGTGGGCGGGCGCTGCGCAAGCTTGCGCTTACGACGCGGCTCGTCGGCGGCGGCTCGTGGCGACGGACGGTAACGCTGCGGGATGCGACCGCCGAGCCCGCCCGCCTGCGCGCCGCGCTCGGGCCGAAGCTGCTGGACCTGCCCGCGCCGGTGTTCGCGCTGACGCTGGAGGTCCTCATCCTCGCGGAGTCCGTCGGGAGCCAGCTCGAGCTCGTCCAGCCGGAGGGCGCCGAGCTGCGCGCCCACCTGAGCGAGGGGCTTCGTCAAGTTCGAGCGGGAACCGGGTCGGGCTCTGTCTGCACCGTCGTCGAGGTCGCTCCATGGTCGCGTCTGCCGGAACAGCGGGCGCTGCTCGTACCGCGCGACGACTGAACCAGCCCTCGGCGGCGCTGGTGGAGGCGCATGTCGACGGTTCGCCGCGACGGGTCAACCGCGCAGAGGTCGCGCTCGTCCGCGAGGAGTGGCGCGTCGTCGATCGGTGGTGGACCGAGGAGCCGGTCAACCGGCGCTACTTCGACGTCGTGCTCGCGGGCGGTGAGCACGCGGTCGTCTTCCACGACGAGGAGGTGGGCCGCTGGTTCAGCCAGCGAGGAAGTTGAGGGGCTCAGTGCCTCGTGCGGAGACGGTCGATGAACCCGGCCGGAGGTGTGTGGAGATTGAAGAGCCGGATCGGCTTGTCGTCCGCGTTGCGGAAGCCGTGGACGCTGTCGCGCGGGGCGGCCACGAATGTCTCCGGTCCCGCGATGCGCGGCTCGTCCCCGACACGGAACTCGACCTGTCCTTCGAGCACGTAGAACGCGTCGACGTGATCAGGATGGGTGTGGGGATCCACGCCTTCGAACTCGGGCTGGAACGTCATGTCGATCGCCGTCAGCTGCGGCAGGTCGCAGAGGATCCGGTGGGTGGTCACGTCGCTCCGGAGGGTCTCGGCGTCCTCCGGCTTGGTGAAGACCGCGTCGGCAAACGACCGGCCGCCGTCGGCAGGCGGGTCGTGTTGGTCGAAGTCGATGTCCTTGCCGCGGATGTGGTCGCCGAACCCGCTCGAAGGGGCGTGGAGGTTGAGGAAGATCGCGTCCGAGTCGCTCGCGTTGCGGAAGGTGTGGACGACGTTCGGCGGTGCCCCGGCAAACGTGCCCGGAGTCGCCCGCACCGTCTGGAGATCGGGGCCGAGCGAGACGTCGATCTCGCCTTCGAGCACGTAGAAGGCATCGGTGTGGTGGTGGTGGACGTGCGGGTCGGGCCCCTTCTCTCCGGGCGCATAGCGGAACCAGGTCACAATCACGTCGTCGAGCTCGGCGAGGATCCGCAGCGTTCGCTCCGGCCGGTCGGTGACGGTTTCGCCCTCGCCGGGCGCTAGGAGAAGCGGGCGGTGTTTGTCGAGCTGCACGCGCACTCAGCCTATTCGTTCCTGGACGGGGCGTCGCTGCCGGAGGAGCTGGCGTCACGGGCGGCGGAGCTCGGCTACGAGGCGCTCGCGCTCACCGACCACGACGGCCTCTACGGCTCGCTCGAGTTCGCACACATGGCGAAGGGGTTCGGGGTGCGGCCGATCACCGGCGCGGAGGTGTCGCTGACCGATGGGTCCCACGCGACGTTGCTCGTCGAGACCGCCGCCGGCTACGCGAACCTGTGCCGGCTGCTGACGGCTGCGCACGCCGGGACCCGCCCGAAGGAGGGCGAGGGGGCGCTGCCGCCCGCGCTGGACGCGACGTTGCTTGCGGAGCTGAACGACGGGCTGGTCTGCCTCTCCGGCTGCGCGCGGCACGGGATCGGGACTCGCAACCCGAACGGCGCGGCTGCGCTCGCCCGCGCGTTCGGCCGGGAGCGGTTCTACGTCGAGCTCCAGCGGCCGTACGAGCGCGGCGACGAGCGGCGGAACGCGCACCTGCGCGACCTGGCCGAGGCGCTCGGGGTCGAGACCGTTGCGACCGGTGACGTGCATGCGCATCACTGCGGGCGCACGGCGCTGCAGGACGTCCTCGTCGCGATCCGGGAGCGGACGTCGCTCGACAGCTGTGAGGCGGAGCGGCGCGGAAACCACGAGAGCTACCTCGCCGCGCCTTCGGAGGTCGCAGAGCGTTTCCCCCACGACAGCGACGCCGTGGAGCGGGCCGGTGAGCTCGCTGCACGGCTGGAGTTCGACCTGACCGAGGATCTCGGCTACCGCTATCCGGACTTCTCGGAAAGCGGCGAGCCGGCGATCCGGCAGCTCGCCCAGGTGTGCGACCGGGCATTCACGGAGCGCTACGGCGGCGCGAACGGCCACAAGCGCCGTGCCCGACAGCGCCTCGACGAGGAGCTCGCCTTGATCGACGAGCTCGGCCTCGCAGGCTTCTTCCTGCTCCACTGGGAGGTGCTCGAGCTCGCCCGGGAGTGCGCGAAGGAAGTGCGCGGGGAGTCGGTTGCGCGGAACGTGCTCCCGCCCGGCCGCGGCCGCGGCAGCTCGGTCGGGTCGATCGTCTGCTACCTGATCGGCCTCTCGCACGTCGACCCGGTCCACGCCGGCCTCTCGCTCGGGCGGTTCCTGAACAAGGAGCTTGTCTCCGTGCCGGACATCGACCTCGACTTCCCGCGCGACATTCGCGAGAAGCTGATCGTCGAGGTCTGCGAGCGCTACGGACGCGAGCACTCGGCGCTCGTCGCGAGCTTCTCGACGTACCACGCGCGCGGCGCGATCCGCGACGTCGGCAAGGCGCTCGGGCTCCCGTTCGCGGAGTTGGAGCGGCTCGCCCGCCTCACCGACGGCAACCCCTACCGCGTGCGGGACGAGCTGGCCAAGCTGCCCGACGGCGAGACGAAGCTGGGCTCGCCGCGCTGGCGGGTGTTCGCCGAGCTCTGCGGAGAGCTCGGTGGCCTGCCCCGGCACGTCTCGCAGCATCCGGGAGGAATGGTGATCTCGACACGGCCGCTCGTCGAGCTCGTCCCGGTGCAACCCGCGGCGATGGCCGGGCGCCAGCTCTGCCAGTGGGACAAGGACTCGTGCGCCGACGCCGGGTTCCTCAAGATCGACCTGCTTGGCCTGGGGATGCTCTCGGCCGTCGAGGACTGCGTCGAGCAGATCGCCCTGGCCGGCGGCGAGACGATCGACCTCTCGCGCGTGTCGTTGGAGGACGAAGCGGTGTACGAGGAGATCCGGCGCGCCGACACCGTGGGCGTCTTCCAGATCGAGAGCCGTGCGCAGATGCAGTCGCTCCTGCAGACGCGGCCGGAGAACCTCGACGACCTGACGATCCAGGTAGCGCTCGTGCGGCCGGGGCCGATCCAGGGCGGCGCCGTCCACCCGTACATCGCGAACCGGCAGCTGCTACGCGAGGACCCGTCGTTTGTGCCGCCGGTCGACCACCCGCTGCTCGAGGCGCCGCTTCGCGAGACGCTCGGCGTGATCGTCTTCCAGGACCAGGTGCTCGAGGTGGCGACGGCGCTCGCTGGCTTCTCGATCGGCGAGGCCGAGGGACTGCGACGCGCGATGAGCCGGAAGCGCTCGCTGGAGGCGATCGAGGCGTTTCGGGGCCGCTTCGTGGAGGGTGCGGCGACTCGGGGGGTCAGCGAGGAGGTCGCGAACGCCGTCTTCGACAAGCTCGTCGGGTTTTCCGGCTTCGGATTCCCGAAGTCGCACGCCGCGGCGTTCGGGCTGCTCGCGTACCAGTCGGCCTGGTTGCGGCATCACTATCCACGCGAGTTTCTCTGCGCCCTGCTGAACGCGCAGCCGATGGGCTTCTATCCGCCGTCGTCGCTGGTACGGGACGCGCAGCGGCGGGGTGTCGAGGTACGTCCTCCGGACGTGAACCGGAGCGCGGCTCGATGCTCGCTCGAGGAGGACGCGGTGCGGATCGGGCTCGAGTACGTGCGCTCGCTCGGCGAAGAGGAAGCGAAGGCGGTCGTCGCGGTGCGCGAGCGCTGCGGTGCGTTTCGCAGCGTGCGGGAGCTCGCGCAGCGGACCGGCCTCGACCGGCCGCGGCTCGAGGCGCTCGTTGCGTCGGGGGCGTGCGACTCGTTCGGCGGCGGACGGCGCAAGCTGCTGTGGGAGCTCGGCCTCGTGCCGCGCGCGCAGAGCGTTCCGGGGAGTGGGGGCGACGAGAAGCAGTTGGCGCTGCCGCTCGATCCGACGGCGAAAACACCGGGGCTGCGCGAGCAGACGCCGTGGGAGCGGATGCTGGCCGACTACCGGACGACGAGCCTTTCGGTCGGAGTGCATCCTTTGGCGCTGCTCCGACCCCACTTGCCGGAGGGGTCGCTTTCGAGCCGGGAGCTCGCGGGGCGCAGGTCGGGCGGATTGGTTGCGGTTGCGGGGATGGCCGTCGCCCGTCAGCGGCCGGCGACCGCGAACGGGGTCGTCTTCATGTTGCTCGAGGACGAGTTCGGGCAGACGAACCTGATTGTGCCGCCGCAGGTGTACGAGCGCTTTCGCGCGCTGGTGCGGGCGGAGCCGTTGCTGCTCGCGCGGGGGAAGTTCGAACGGCTCGGGCGTAACCGCAATGTCGTCGTGCGCGAGCTCGAGTCCCTCGGCCCGCTGGCCCGACGCTGCGCGGACAACGCCGACGTGTTCGGCTCCCTCCCGCGAGCCCACCATTTCGGCCATCGCTGACGAGCAAAAAGCCACACCCCCACCCATCGAGGGCGGGGTTGCTAACCCACCTCCCTCGCGGTCGACGGTACCTGACTTCGGCGCGCGTGTCTGTCACGGCTTTCTGCCGATTCGGCGCCGGTTTGCCCACCGCGCTGCGACGGCGCAGGCACCCGGAGCGGCAAAATCGCGCCGTGCAGCGCACAGCCGACGGGTACGCGCCGATCCGTGAGTACGCGCTGATCGGGGACGGACGCACGAGCGCCCTGATCGCCGGCGACGGCTCGATCGACTGGCTCTGCCTTCCCAACGTCGACTCGCCGTCCGTGTTCGCGCGCATCCTCGATTCCGGGCGGGGCGGCGCTTTCCGGCTCGAGCCGACCGTCCCGTACGAGAGCGAACGCCGCTACCGACGAGACTCGAACGTGCTCGAGACGACGTTCACCACGAGCGAAGGCGCGGTGCGCGTCACCGACGCGATGACGCTCTCCGACGACGACCACCTCTCTCCGCTGCGCGAGCTCTGCCGCAAGGTCGAAGGCCTCAACGGCAAGGTGCCGCTCGGCTGGGCCTTCGAGCCGCGCTTCGACTACGGACGCGGCCATACGCGCATCAGCAGGCGCGCCGGCCGCTGGTTCGCCGAGTGCGGAACAGAGGCACTCGCACTCACTCTCTGGGACGCGGGCACGGCTACCGCGAACGAGGACGCGGTCGCCGGAGAGCTTGAGCTCGACGAGGGAAGGACCGCCTTGCTCGCGCTCGCAGCGGCACACCAACAACCGGCAGTGCTCCCCGGCCGCGACGATGTGGAACGCCGCCTCGAACGAACGGAACGATTCTGGACGGGCTGGGCCAACCGGTGTGAGTACGAGGGACGCTGGCGCGACGCAGTCATCCGAAGCGCGCTCGCCCTCAAGCTCCTCGTTTTCGCGCCGTCGGGCGCGATCGTCGCCGCGCCGACTGCGTCATTGCCCGAATGGATCGGGGGCGGGCGCAACTGGGACTACCGCTTCACCTGGCTGCGGGACGCGAGCTGGACGCTGGACGCACTCGTTCGGCTCGGGATGGACGACGAGGCACACGCGTTCTTCTGGTGGCTGATGCACGCCTCTCGGTTAACCCAGCCGCGCCTCCAGATCCTCTACCGCGTGGACGGCGACATGCACGCAAGGGAGTGGGAGGTACCCGAGCTCGTCGGCTACCGCGGCTCGGCGCCCGTCCGGATCGGGAACGGCGCAGCCGGCCAGGTCCAGCTGGATGTGTACGGCTCCGTGCTGGAGTCGATCTGGCTCTACGCGCAGCACGTCGGGCACGTCGACGGGGAGACGGGAAAGGAGGTCGCCAAGATCGCCGACTACGTGGCAGAGCACTGGCGCGACCGCGACTCCGGAATCTGGGAGGTGCGAAGCGAGACGGCGCACTTCATTCAGTCGAAGGCGCTTTGCTGGGTGGCGCTCAATCGAGCCCACGCGCTCGGTGAGCAGGGCCTCATCCCGGACCACTGCAAGCTGTGGCGCTCGGAGGCGGACGAGATCCGCGCCTTCATCTCGGCCGAGGGCTGGGACGATGAGCGCGGTAGCTACATCCGCGCCCCGGGAATGCACGAGCTCGATGCGAGCCTCCTGACGATGGCGATCCTCGGTTATGACGATCCCGAGAGCGACCGCCTTCGCGGAACCGTGGACGCCATTCGGCGCGAGCTCGGCGCCGGCCCGTTCCTCTACCGCTACAAGGGCGAGGACGGCGTCACGGGCGAGGAGGGTGCGTTTCTCACATGCTCGTTCTGGCTCGTCGATGCCCTAGCCCGCCAGGGCCGCCTCGACGACGCGTGCTTCCTGATGGACGAGCTGGTGGCGTCCGCGAACGACGTCGGTCTCTACGCGGAGGAGATCGATCCGTCGAGCGGCGAGTTCCTCGGCAACTTCCCGCAGGGCCTGACCCACCTCGCGCTGATCAACGCCGCGATCTCGATCGCCGACGCCGAAGGGGAGGACGAGTGACGGTCTGGGGAGCCCTCGCCGGCGGCGCCGTCGGGACGGTGATCCTCACGAGCGGGCTGCGGGTCGCCCAAGTGGCGGGCTGGACACGGATGGATATCCCGCTTCTGCTCGGCACGATCTTCACCGACAGCCGCAGCCGCGCGAGCTTGCTCGGTTACGTCATCCACTTCGGCAACGGGCTCATCTTCTCGCTCGTCTACTACGCGGTCTTTCGTGCCGTCGACCACGCAGGGTGGGCCTTCGGCGCCGGCCTCGGGGTCGTGCACGCGGCGTTCGCGGGAGGCGCCCTCGTGAACGTGCTCCTGCCCGTTGTGCACCCGCGCATGGGCACCCTTTGGTCGGATGCCGAGGAGACTCCGATCCTGGAGCCGCCGGGGTTCATGCTGGTGAACTACGGCCGCCGCACGGCGATCGCGACACTCGTCGCCCACATCGCTTACGGAGCGATCGTGGGCGGATTCGCGGCCCGTCTTGGCTAGCGATTCTCGATCTCGAGCGAGAAGCGCGGCAGCCGCCTTGCGACCGCGCGGTTGAACTCGGCCTCGTACTCCTCGGCGCCGGCGTCGTCCAGGGTCGCCGCGAAGTGGTCGCGCAGGTCGGCCAGGATCTCGGTCGCCGTCTCCACGACGTCCTGGTAG
Organism: Actinomycetota bacterium; assembly: GCA_046731695.1. Lineage (GTDB taxonomy): Bacteria > Actinomycetota > Thermoleophilia > Gaiellales > Gaiellaceae > AC-32. The sequence goes on along the minus strand of JBKPLR010000003.1, from coordinate 29,965 downwards.
TCCCCGAAACGCTCCTCGGCATCGTCGCGCCCGCCGCGGTCGTAGGCCCGCTCGGCCTCCTCCGATTCATGGATCAGCTCGGCATGGTCGCGCTCGAAGAGGTCGAGCTGCCGAGAGATCACCTCGGAGAACCGCCGCCGCCGAAGCACGGCACTAGACTAGCCCGCCCGTTGGCGCTGCTCGTCCGTACCTGGAACGTCTTCCACGGGATGACCAAGCCGCCGGAACGGCGGGGTTTCCTCGAGGAGGCTGTCCGTCTGGCGACTGCGGACAATCCAGATGTGCTCTGCCTCCAAGAGCTGCCGGTCTGGTCGCTGTCGAGGCTCGAGGGGTGGAGCGGCATGCGGGCGTTCGGGGCGGTGGCGAGGTGGCCGCTCCTCTGGAGCGCCGAGCTCGGGCGCTTGATCACGAAGCTCAACCAGGGGTTCTTCCGTTCTGCGCTCACGGGCCAAGCGAATGCGATCCTCATGCAACGTGAGCTGCGCCCGCTCGGCACCGATTCGATCGTGCTCAACCCGCGCAACTTCCGGCGGCGGGTGGCGCGCGAGCTCGATCTCGACCCGGCCGTGCGTCGGCGCTGGGCGAAGGAGCGGCGTGTCTGCCACTCCGTTCGGACCGGGGCGATCACGGTCGCCAACCTCCACGGGTCGGCCGCACACGACTGGCGCGTCGCAGACGCCGAGCTGATGCGCGCCGCCGTCTTCGCGGACAGCTTCGCCGAGCCCGCCGACGTCCTCGTGCTCGGGGGAGACTTCAACGTGATTCGTGAGCGCTCGAAGACGCTCGAGGAGCTCTCCGGGCCCGAGTGGGGGTTCACGAAGCCGATCGCCTGGCTCGATCAGGTTCTCGTGCGCGGCGCGCCGTCGACGCCTGCGCACCGGTGGCCGGAGGAGCAGCGGCGCCTCGACGGGAGGCTCCTCTCAGACCACGCCCCCATCGAGGTGAGGATCGGATGACGGTCGACGAGGCTCGCGCGGAGTTCCCTGTGCTGCAGCGACTCGCGTACCTCAACGCTGGAACGAACGGGCCGATCGCCCGATCGACCGTCGAGGCGATGATCAAGCAGGAGCGCGCCGACCTCGAGACCGGACGCGGCGGCAAGGCGTACTTCGACCGGGCGTCGGAGCTGCGCGATGAGGTGCGCCGGAAGCTCGCTGCCGTCATCGGCGTCGCCGAGGACAACGTTGCCCTCGCGACATCCACCACCAACGGTTGCAACATCGTGCTGGCCGGGCTCGGGCTGGGCCCGGACGACGAGATCGTGACGACCGACGGGGAGCACTTCGGGCTCCTCGGTTCGCTCGCCGCCTCCCCAGCGCGCGTGCGCGTGGCGGCCGTTCGACAGCTGCCGCCGGAGCAGGCGCTGGACGTGCTGCTTCGCGAAGTCGGGCCGAAGACGCGGCTGCTCGCGCTCTCGCACGTCTGCTGGATGAGCGGCAACCGCTTTCCGGTAGCGGAGCTGAAAGAAACAACGGGCCTGCCGATTCTCGTTGACGGCGCCCAGTCGGCTGGCGCGATCCCCCTGGACGTCTCGGCCTTCGACTTCTACGCCGCCTCGTGTCAGAAGTGGCTCTGCGGCCCGGATACCACCGGCGTCCTCTACGTGGCGAGCCCGGAAGCGCTCGGGATCGCCGCACCGAGCTACCTCGCCCAAAAGCGCTACGAGCCCTCCGGCGAGTTCGAGCCGCGGGCCGGTGCCCCGCGATTCGATCCCGGCTGGACCGCGCCACCCACGCTCGCGGGCCTGAGCGCCGCTCTCGACCTCGCGCCGGAGGGGCGCTTCGAGCGGGCCGCCGAGACGGCCGCCCGCTGCCGAGACCTGCTCTCAGAGCGGTTCGTGGTCATCACCGCTCCGGGACAGGGAACGCTCATTTCGTTCCGCGCCGAGGGCGATTCGGCGCAGGTGGTTGCCCGCCTCTACGAGCAGGACGTCATCGTCCGCGATGTCCCGGAGCAGGGCTGGATCCGCGTCTCCTGCGGCTGGTGGACGAGCGACTCGGACCTCGAGCGCCTTATGCAGGCGCTGGGCTAGTCCGCAGCCCGAGCTCGGGGGCGAGCGGCCGCATCGCGTCGATCACGAAGGCGATGTGCTCGTCGAGGTCGACGCCGAGCGCCTCCGCGCCCTGGTACACGTCGGCCCGGTTGACGCCGGCGGCGAACGACGGCTGCTTCAGCTTCTTCTTGACGGACTTCGGCTCGAGCGACTCGATTCCGTCGGGTCGCACGAGCCCGCACGCGTGGATGAACCCGCAGAGCTCGTCGCACGCGAAGAGCGTCCGCTTCAGCGGCGTGTCGCGCGGGAGGCCGAGGTGCGAGGCGTGCGACAGGACACCCTCGATCACCTCCTCCGGGTAGCCCTCGTCGCGCAGGATCGGTGCGCCTTCCTGCGGGTGCTCGTCCAGCGTGGGGTGGATCTCGTAGTCGAAGTCGTGCAGCAGCGCGGTCACGCGCCAGAGCTGCTCGTTCTCCCCGAAGCGGGTTGCGTATGCGCCCACTGCAGCCTCGACCGCGAGCGCGTGCCGAAGGAGCGGCTCGCTCTTCGTGTACCGCGTGAGAGTCTCCCAGGCCCGGTCTCGGGTCGGCTCCATCCCGCCGCTAGGATACGGCCTCTCGCATGGCCCAGACAGCCGTCACAGACGCACTCGCCGAGTCGTTCGTGATCGAGGGCGGGCAGCCGCTCAGCGGTCGGGTGACCGCCGCGGGGAACAAGAACGGGGCGTTGCCGATCCTGGCCGCGTGCCTGCTGACGCGCGAATCGGTCGTGCTTCACAACGTGCCGCGGATCCGCGACGTCGAGACGATGATCGCGCTGATCGCCGACCTCGGCGCCGACATCGATTGGACCGGCGAGAACGAGGTACGCGTCCACGCAGCCGACATCGCCTCGCACGAACTCGACGCCGAGCTGGCGAGTCAGATCCGCGCGTCATTCCTCCTGGCCGGCCCACTCCTCGCGCGCCGGGGACGCGCGAGCGTGCCGCCTCCCGGCGGCGATGTGATCGGCCGGCGCCGGCTCGACCCGCACATCCACGCGTTCGCCGAGCTCGGGGCGGAGATCGACATCGGCGCGCGCTACGAGCTGCGCACGGGCGGCCTGCAGGGCAAGCACATCTTCCTCGACGAGGCGAGCGTGATGGCCACCGAGAACACGGTCATGGCGGCCTCGCTCACGCCGGGGGAGACGGTGATCGGCAACGCGGCCTGCGAGCCCCACATCCAGGACCTCTGCCGCTTCCTCGTCTCACTCGGTGCCGACATCGAGGGGATCGAGTCCAACGTTCTCCGCGTGCGCGGCGTCGAGTCGCTTCGCGGCGGCGAGTGGCGCGTAGGCCCGGAGCACATCGAGGTCGGCAGCTTCATCGGCCTCGCGGCGGTGACCGGCGGCGACGTAACGATCGACAACGTCGAGCGAAGAGACCTCGCCGCGATCCTGCCGACGTTCGAGCGGCTCGGCGTCCACGTCGAGTGCGAAGGCTCGACGGTGCGGATCCCGCCGAACCAGGAGCTCGTGATCATGGACGACCTCGGCGGGCAGATCCCGAAGATCGAGGACGGCCCATGGCCGGCGTTCCCGGCCGACCTCACGTCGATCGCGGTGATCGTCGGGACGCAGGCACGGGGAACGGTGCTGATCTTCGAAAAGATGTTCGAGAGCCGCCTGTTCTTCGTCGACAAGCTCGTCTCGATGGGCGCGCGGATCATCCTCTGCGACCCGCATCGCGCCGTCGTCACCGGGCCGACGAAGCTATACGCCCAGCAGATGTCGAGTCCCGACATCCGCGCCGGGATGGCGATGCTGCTCGCCGCACTGTGCGCCGAGGGGACGTCGACGATCGGGAACATCGGCGAGATCGATCGCGGCTACGAGCGGATCGACGAGCGACTGCGGTCGCTGGGCGCCCGGATCGAGCGCGTCGAGTCCTGACGGACCTTCGCGACCGCGTTATCGGGCTGGTCGCGCCGCACCCGGCCGTGCGCCGGATCGAGCTCGGGGGGTCGCGCGCCGAGGGCGGGGCAACGGAGTGGTCGGACTGGGACTTCCTCGTCGAGGCGGGCGACTTCGACGCGCTTGCTGACGCGCTGCCACCGCTGCTCGCCCCGCTCGACCCGGTCGTGCAGCAGTGGGACCGGCTGAGCCCGACGTGGTGCTGGATGCTGATCCTGCGCGGTCCGGTGAAAGTCGATCTGATCTTCCCGGACGAGCCGCACGTGCTCGAGCCGCCGTGGGAGCCGAGTGCCGACAACCTCGGCGCGATCGACGACCACTTCTGGGACTGGATCATCTGGCTGAAGGGCAAGGAAGCCGCCGGGAAGCGGGAGCAGGTCGACGCCGAGCTCGACAAGCTCTTCCAGCACTTGCTCGGGCCGCTCGGGGCTGAACGGCTGCCTGCTTCGGTCCCGGAGGCGGTCGAGTCGTACCAGGCGGCCCGGTCGCAGGCAGAGCGGCGCTTCGGCATGGCTGTCCCGCGAGACGTGGAAGCGGTCGTCGCGCCGGCGCTCGGGCCCTAAAGGCTTCGATACGCTCCCCCCAACCGATGGCTCGGACGGGTCAGGCCGACGAGGCCGGCAGGCTTCATGCGCGTGTAGACGTCGCGGGCAGCGGCGAGGCGAGCGTGGCGACGGGCGTCGGCGTGCTCGACCACCTGCTCGCCCTACTCGCGCAGTACGCATCGTTCGACCTGGCGGTCGAGATCGCGCCCGGCGAGGCCGAGGCGGAGATCGCCGCTGCGGGCCGGGCGCTCGGGCGGGCCCTGCGGGGCGCGCTGAGCACGAAGGGCAACCGCGGGCACGGCTCGGCGGTCGTGCCTGCGGACGAGGCCCTGGCCCATGTGGTCGTCGAGGCTTCGGGGCGGCCGCTCGTCGTCTCGAACGTCGACCTCAGCGATGCACGCGTCGCCGGCCTTGCGAGTGACATCGTCGCCACGTTCCTTCGCGAGCTCGCGGAAGGCGCGGGGCTAACGCTGCACGTCAGGCTGATCGAGGGCGCCGACCCGGAGCACGTGCTCGAGGCGATCTTCAAGGCGCTCGGGGTGGCGCTTGCGCAGAGCTGCCGGCCGCGGCGGCGGAAGGAGAAGTGATGGCGGACAAGACGGTCGTGCGGACGGAGGCCGCGCCGGCGCCGTTCCAGGGAGCGCCGTACTCGCAGGCGATCAAGGCGGGTGGGCTCGTGTTCGTCTCGGGGCAGCTGTCGCTCCGGCCGGACCACGCCGAGATCGTCGGCGAGACGATCCAGGAGCAGACCGAGCAAGTGTTCGCGAACCTCCGTGCGATCCTGGAGGAGGCGGGGAGCGGGCTCGACAAGCTCGTCAAGACGACCGTCTACCTCAAGGACCTCGGTGATTTCGCGCGCATGAACGAGGTCTACGCGCAGCACGTAGGCGAGCAGCCACCGGCGCGCGCGACGATCGAGGTCGCGGCGCTTCCGTCCGGCGCCAAGGTCGAGATCGAAGCCATCGCGCTCGTTTAGCCCAAAATGAGGCCATGCGGGCCGAGACGGTCATCGCAACCCACGGCAACACGGACTTCGACGCCTTCGCGGCGTTGCTGGCCGCGCGACGGCTCTATCCGGACGCGGTCGCCTGCCTGACGGGCTCGCTCAACCGCAACGTGCGCGAGTTCTACCGCCTGCATGCAGACGAGCTCGGCCTCGTCGAGGCGTCCCGCCTCGAGCTGACCGCGATCAGGCGACTGATCGTCGTCGAGACGACCCACGCGGCCCGGCTCGGCGACCTGGAGGCCGTCGCGCGCGACCCCGACGTTGAGAAGGTCGTGTTCGACCACCATGCCGGCGAAGCGCCCGACTGGGCCTCGGTCGAGCACACCGTGGTCTCCGAAGACGGAGCGCTCACAACCACGCTGGTCGGCGTCCTCGCGGAGCGCGAGATCGCGGTGACGCCGCTGGAGGCGACGGCCTTCGCGCTCGGCATCCACGAGGACACCGGCTCGCTCACGTACCCGACAGCGACCCAGCGCGACGCGGAGGCGCTTGCGTGGTGCCTCCGCCACGGCGCGAGCCAGGAGCTGCTGGCGGACTTCCTGCACACCCCGCTGAACGAGGAGGAACGGGAGCTCCTCGCCGCGATCCTCGAGCGGCTCGAGCCGCACACGGTCGCCGGCGTCGAGGTGCTCGTCGCCGCCGTAGCGTGGCCGCGCTACGTCGACGGCGTCTCGAACCTGGCCCACAAGGTGGTCGACCTGACCGACTGCAAGGCGCTCGTCCTTCTCGTCGAGCTCGAGGGGAGGGTCTTCTGTGTGGCCCGCAGCCGGACGCCGGAGGTGGACGCGGTTGCGATCGCCGGCGTGCTCGGCGGCGGCGGCCACGCGCAGGCGGCCTCGGCGATCTTCAGGGACAGCCTCGACGAGGCGAGCCGGCGCCTCGACGAGGGCCTGGAGCGGGCCGTACGCGAGCCCGTCACCGCCGGGCAGCTCATGTCCTCTCCCGCCCGCACGGTCGAGCCCGACGAAAGCGTCGCGCGGGCGCTCGTCGCGTGCCAGCGGAACAACCAGAGCGGGATCCTGGTCGCCCGCCCGCCCGATCGGCTCGCGGGCGTCGTCGGACGCGAGGACCTCGACCGCGCGGTTGCGCACGGGCTTTCCCACGCGCCGGTGAAGGGGATCATGAGCACGCAGGTCGCGACCTGCGACGAGGCGACTCCTTTGGCAGAGCTCCAGCGCCTGCTCGCCGGCGGCGACGACCGCATCGCGGTCCTTCGAGAGGACCGAATCGTCGGCGTCGTCACCCGCAGCGATCTCCTGCGGGCACTCGGCGAGCAGGCCGCGCCTGCCGAGCGGGCCGGCCCGATGCTCACGGACGAGCTCGCCCGGCTCGAGGGACTGCAACCGGTGTTCGAGGCGGTCGCGGCGGTGTCCGAGCCCTTCGAGGGCGTCTACCTCGTGGGCGGGACGGTCCGCGACATCCTGCTCGGCGAGCGGAACTTCGACGTCGACATTGCCGTCGAGGGCGACGCGATCGCGCTCGCACAGGCGCTCGCCGACGCGCTGGGCGGCCGCGTCCGGGCTCACCGAAAGTTCGGCACGGCGGTCGTGATCTACGGCAACGACGAACGCGTCGACGTCGTCACCGCGCGCACCGAGTTCTACGACGCGCCCGCCGCGCTTCCGACCGTCGAGCACGCCTCGATCCGCGAGGATCTTTTCCGCCGCGACCTCACGATCAACGCGATGGCGGTTTCTCTCAAGGGCGCTGACCTCGGCCGGCTCGTCGACCCGTTCGCCGGGCGGCGCGACCTCGAGGCAAAGACGATCCGCGTGCTCCACAACCTGTCCTTCATCGACGACCCGACCCGGATTTTCCGCGCGGTTCGGTACGAGAACCGCTACGGCTTCCGGATGGACGACCACACGCTGCGGCTCGCGCGTGGCTGCATCGAGATGGGACTCGTCGGAGACCTTTCGTCTGCGCGGCTCCGGGACGAGCTCGAAGCGCTGCTCGAGGAGGGCGAGATCGAGCACTCGATCCTGCGCCTGGCCGAGCTCGGCGCTGACCGGGCGATTCACCCGCACCTCGCCGCCGACGAAGAGGCGGTTTCTTTCATCCGCAGACTGCGGGAGCTGCGAGACCGGTACCACCTCGAGATCCCGTCGTGGCGGCTCGGGCTCGCGGTCCTGGCGCGCAAGCTGCCGCCGGACGAGGTCTACGACTGGCTCCAGCGGCTGAAGGTGCGCCGCCGCGACGCCGAGCAGATCGCCGCCGCGGTCACCGTCGGTCCGCGGCTCGTCGAGAAGCTGAAGAAGGGCGCCGAGCCCGCGGAGGTCGTCCGGCTTGCCGAGCCGTACGCGCCCGACGCGCCGCTCTTCGCGCTCGGTCTCGCGGACCTCGAGCCTCTACACGAGTACTTCGAGCGCCTTCGCGACGTGCGGCTGGAAGTCAGCGGCGCCGACCTCGCCGAGCTCGGGCTCGGGCAGTCGCCGCGCGTGGGGGAGATCCTCGCGGAGCTGCGGAGGCGCAAGCTGAACGGAGAGCTGGACGGCCGCGACTCCGAGCTGGCCGCCGCCCGGGAGCTCATCGGCACGTGAACCGTCTGCGCCGCTGGCCTCGTACGCCAGGATCGAAGGTGACCGCATGATCCTGCGGTGGGAGGTGCCAGGCCCGTACGCGATTGCGTTCTCGACGCGTCAGGGCGGCGTTTCGCAAGGCCCGTTCGCCTCGCTCAACCTCGGGTTGCGAGTCGGCGACGAAGCCGCCGCCGTGGAGGAGAATCGCCGCCGCCTGTGCGATGAAGTCGGCGCCGACCTCGGCGCGCTCTCGCTCAATCGGCAAAAGCACACGACGCTCGTCCACCGCGCGCACCGCGGGAAGAAGGGCGAGCCCGGCGACGGGCTCTGGACGGACGAGCGAGGCGTGCCGATCCTCGCCATGGGCGCGGACTGCCTGACGATCGCGCTCGCGCGCGTGAACGGCGACCGGCCGGGGGTTGCAGTGCTCCACGCCGGCTGGCGCGGCCTGCTGGAGGGGATCGTCGGCGAGGCGGCGAGCAAGCTCGGCGGGAAGTTCGCGGCGGCGATCGGCCCCGGGATCGGTCCGTGCTGCTACGAGGTGCGCGAGGACGTCGCCGAGCCGTTCACCCGCACGTTCGGAAGCCGGCGCCTTCGCCACGGGAAGCTCGACCTCTGGTCGTCCGCCGAGCAGGCGCTGCGCGACTCAGGGGCGGCGTCAGTCGAGCGGGTCGACCTCTGCACGGCGTGCAATCCGGACCTCTTCTTCTCGGAGCGGCGGATGGGGAGGCCGCGTGGAACGCAGGGTGTCATCGCCGTCATCGGCTGAGTCGATCCGGGCGAACTACGAGCGGATCATGGGCGAGCTCGGCCCCAACGTGACGATCGTGGCCGCGACGAAGTACGTCGACGACCTCTCTCCGCTCGTGGAGGCCGGAATCGAGGTCATCGGCGAGAACCGTGCCCAGGACCTAGAGGCCAAGCACGCGCGCTTCGGCGACGCCTTCCGCTGGCATTTCATCGGCCATCTCCAGAGCCGCAAGACGAAGACCGTGAACCAGCTCTGCGAGCTTTGCCACTCGCTCGCGAGCGAGTCCGCCGCGCGGCGCCTCGAGATTCCGGCGCTCGTCGAGGTCAACCTCTCCGGCGAGGAGTCCAAGTCCGGGATCCCGGAGAGCGAACTGGAGGCGTTCCTCGAGCTCTACGGCGACGTGCGCGGGCTGATGACCATGCCGCCGGAGACTGGCCACCCGGAAACGTCGCGGCCGTACTTCCGCCGCCTCCGGGGGCTCGCCGAGCGCTATGGCCTGCGGGAGCTTTCGATGGGAACGAGCCAGGACTACCGCGTCGCAGCCGAGGAGGGCGCCACGCTGGTGCGCCTGGGATCCGTGTTGTACGGGCGGTAACATCCGCTAACCATGGGATTCGCAGACGTTTGGAACCGCACGCTCATCTACTTCGGGATCGCCGAAGAGGACGACGATTGGGATGAGGACGGGTACCTCACCGAGGAGGACCTTGAGCGGACCTATAGCGAGCGCCCGAACGTCCGCCGGCTGACCCCCCGCCGCCGCCAGCAGGACTTGACGACTGGACCGACCCAGAGCCCGAAGAGGAAGCGGCGCCGCAGACAGCGGTGCTCCGGCCGCGCGGGCGGCGCAGCGACGGCATGGTGCGCGCCGTTCCGTCCGTGCAGGTGCACCTGGTGGTGCCCCGCAGCTTCAACGACGCGCAGCAGATCGCGGACAAATTCAAGGACTCGATGCCGGTCATCCTCAACCTGCAGGGGGCTGACCAGGAGCTCTCGAAGCGCCTGATCGACTTCACGAGCGGCCTCACGTATGCGCTCGACGGAGGGATGCAGCGCGTGGCGGACAAGGTGTTCCTGCTCACGCCGCGAAACGTCGAGGTCTCCGCGGAGGAACGCGCCCGCCTGATCGAGCGCGGCTTCTTCAATCAGGCCTGATTCCGAGGAAATCGGCTCGGGAAGCCGAATCCGGGCCTGATGGCCACGCTGGTCATAGCTGATGCTGCCTCTTCGGCGCACCACTTCATCATCATCTTCCTCTGGGTCTACGTCCTCCTGATCTTCGCCTACGTGTTGACGTCGTGGGTGCGGCTTCCATACTCGGTCTGGGTGCGGCGGATCTCGGACTTCCTGCGCGACGTCTGCGAGCCCTACCTCCGCCTCTTTCGGCGGATCCTGCCGCCGCTGGGGCCGCTCGACCTCTCGCCGGTCGTGGCCATCTTCGCGCTCTTCGTCCTGATGAAGGTCGTTGACGAACTCTTCAACCGATTTACCTAGAGCCGTGTCGACTGACGTCCATCGGGTCGACCGGTCGTTTCAGACGGACGCAGGAGCAAGCCCCTGCGTCCTGAAGTCGGCATCGCAAGCGATGCCTTGGGAGGCTTTGCCATGACCATCACGCCAGTCGAGCTCAACCACATCGAGCTGAAACGCGAATTACGCGGCTACCGCCGCCGGGACGTCGACCAGTTGATCGAGGAGATCGAGCGGTCGTTCGAGGCGGTGTGGCGCGAGCGGGCGGAGTACGCCGACCGGATCGAGCAGCTGCAGTCCGAGCTCTCGCGCCACCGCGATCTCGAGACGCTGCTCCGGACGACGCTCGTCAGCGCCGAGAAGTCGGCCCACGAGCTGAAGGCGCAGGCGAAGAAGGAGGCCGATCTCGTGATCGAGGAGGCGCACGCCGAGGCCCGCGCGGCGACGCGAGCGGCGGCCCAAGAACGCGAGCGGCTCCTCGCCGAGGCTCGCAAGATCCGGGCCCTCCTCGAGGCCGCGCTGGACGCAGTCGAGGACGCCTCTGACGCACAGGCTGCCTGACCCTCGGGCGAACCTATACTTGCCTCATGGAGGTCTCCACCCGTCTTCGCGTGCGCGTATCCCCCGGTGCGCGCCGAACCGAGGTCGCGGGACGCTACGGAGAAGGTTGGAAGATCCGGGTCGCCGCGCCCCCTGAGAACGGGCGCGCGAACGAGGCCGTGCTCAGGCTGCTCGCGGAGCGGCTCGGCGTTCCGCGCCGCGCGATGACGATCGTTTCCGGGCACACGGCTCGGGATAAGGTCGTCGAGGTGACGGGGATCTCCCACGACCGGATTCATGCGGAGCTTCGATGAGCGCAACCGTCGACATCGACCACTTCCGGAAGCGCCTGCTCGGCGAGCGTGCCCGGGTGCAGGAGACGATCGACCACCTGCACAAGGACAACCCGGGCTCGATGGAGGACGAGACGCAGGAGATCCCGAGCGACAACCACCCGGCTGACGTCGCCACGATCACGCTCGACCGCGAGATCGACTACACGCTGGAGGAGAACGAGGAGCGCGCTCTCAAGGCGATCGACGCAGCGCTCGAGCGCATCGAAAACGGCACGTTCGGTATCTGTCAGACATGCGGCAAGCCGATCGATCCCGAGCGGCTCGAGGCGCTCCCAACCGCGACGCAGTGCATCGACTGCAAGCGGAAAGAGGGACGCGGCTGAGCCGTCGCTTGCGACGGTGTTCTCAGGACGCGGCGGCTTTGCCGGCGCGTCCTTCTGCGGTGGCCGGCGGATCCGTTCTGGGTCAGAAGGAGCGGCTGTGAGCGAGCCCGCGCCGCGGACGATTGACGTCCGCGTAGGGTCGAGCACCGATGCGCTGACGCCCGTCTCGGTCGCCGAGCGCTCGCTGGCCGCCCGGAGCCCGCAGTGGGTGGGGCTGGGCGCCGTCGTGCTCGCGGCGATCGCGGCCGACCAGCTGACGAAGCTGCTCGTGTCGAGGCAGCTCGAGCTCGACGACTCGGTGCACGTGATCGGGCCGTTCTCGATCCACCACGTCCAGAACTCCGGGATTGCGTTCGGGCTGTTTGCGAGCGCCACCGCTCTGGTGACCGCGCTAACCGCGCTGGCGGTCGGGTGGATGCTGGTCTTCTTCGCCCGCTCGGGAGCACGCCACCCGGTGCTGCCGGTCGCTCTCGGCCTGCTGATCGGTGGCTCGACCTCGAACCTGATCGACCGTATCCGGCTCGGGCACGTGACGGACTTCCTCGACCTGAAGTACTGGCCCGCGTTCAACCTCGCCGACTCGTTCATCGTGATCGGAGTGGCGATCCTGTTCGTCGCGCTCCTGCTCGGCGAAACGCGCCACCGCTGACGAAGGTCGTCGTTCCGCAGGAGGCCGCCGGGGAGCGGCTCGACCGCTATCTCGCGTCGCTGCCGGAGGTCGGATCGCGTGCGGGCGCCGAGCGCCTGCTCGCGGAGGGCGCGGTGCTCCTCGACGGGACCGCGCGGCCGAAGAGCTACCGGCTCGTCGGCGGCGAGGAGCTGAGCTTCGAGGCGCCGCCTGCGGAGCCAGCCGAGCTCGAGGCCGAGGAGCTTCCGCTCACGATCGCCTTCGAGGACGAGCACCTGCTCGTCGTTGACAAGCCCGCTGGGATCGTCGTCCACCCGGCTCCGGGTCACCCCTCGGGAACGCTCGTGCACGGTCTGCTGGGCCGCGTCGCGGGCGGAGATGTCCCGGAGCGTCCCGGAATCGTCCATCGCCTCGACCGCGACACCTCCGGCCTCCTCGTGGTCGCCCGGAGCGAGGGGGCCTACCGTGGGCTCCGCAACCTCGTGCGGCGCCGCGAGCTCGAACGCCGCTACAAGGCGCTCGTGCGCGGGCGGCCTCGGTCGTGGCGCGGGCGGATCGAGGCGCCGATCGGCCGGGACCGCCACGACCCGACGCGGATGTCGCTCGACACGGAGACCCCGCGCGAGGCCGTGACGCACTTCGAGGTCGAGCGCTTACTCGACCGGCAGGCGCTGCTCGACGTCCGGCTCGAGACGGGCCGGACGCACCAGATCCGCGTCCACCTCGCGGCGATCGACCTGCCCGTCGTGGGCGACCCGGTCTACGGCGTTTCGGACCCGGACCTCAAGCGTCAGTTCCTCCACGCGTGGCGGCTGGCCTTCCCCCACCCGGTCACCGGTGAGCCGGTCGAGGCCGAGTCGTCGCTTCCGTTCGACCTTCAGGCCGCGCTCGAGCGCTTCGCCTCGTAGAGGCGCTCGTCGGCGACGCGGAAGAGGGCGTCTGCGTCGGTCGCCTCGGTTGGGAAGAATGCCCAGCCGGCGCTGAAAGTGCAGGGAGCGGGGAGCTCGCCGAGCTCGAGCAGCTCGTCGAGCCGGTCCTGGACGCGCGCGAGCAGACGCGGGGCGGACTCCTCGTCCGCCTCCACGAGGAAGGCCGCGATCTCGTCGCCGCCCATCCGGCCGGCGAGGTCCGAGCCGCGAAGAGAGTCCCGGAACGCCTGTGCAACGGCCTGCAGTACCCGGTCGCCTTCCGGGTGGCCGAGCGTGTCGTTGATCTCCTTAAACCGGTCGAGGTCGACGAACACGAGGGCGAGCCCGTGGCCGTACCGGCGAGCGCGCTCGAGCTCTTGCTCGAGCTCGCCCACGAAGGCCTGGTGGTGCAGGAGCCCGGTGAGCTGGTCGTGCCGCGCCTGGTGGGCGAGCTCCGAGGTCGCGCGGTCGAAGTAGGCGACCACGCACTCGGTCACGAGCCGGTCGACGGTGTCGTTCAGGCGGCGCTCGACGACGAGCACGTCCTCGGCGTCGAGCTCGGATGCCCGCGCCGAAACGAACCGCCACAGGACCCGGCGCAGGACCAGGAACTCCGTCACGATCTCGCGCGGCGCGAACCCGAGTGCCTCGCGCTCGCGCGCGTGGTCACGGGCCTGTGCGGCCAGCGGGCTCCCGCGACGCAGGCGCTCGGGCTCCGGCGCCACGAGCTCTCGTGCCAGCTCGGCGATGAACGTCGGCATGTCCCCGAGCTGCCCCAGCTGGCCGAGCCGCTGCAGCGACGGGACCTGGTCGTCCCGAAGTCCTTCCTCGACGGTTGCGACGGCCAGATCCCAGGCGTGGAGCTGGATCGCCGACGCCAGCTCTGCGAGGGCCTCTCTGGTAGCCCGGACACTCACGGTTCACCTTGCATCGGCCACAGGGCGCCAAAACCTGAGTTGCAATCCCTAATCGCTATCCTGTTCCGGCTTGGAAACCCGACCCGGCGGAACGGGCGGGTGGCGGTGCCGGCGGGACGGAAGCCGGTTCCACCTGACTCCCGCCGGCGCACGAACCACAACCAAGAGAAAGGATCACACTTGTCCGTCGTAAGCATGCGAGAGCTCCTGGAGGCCGGAGTCCATTTCGGCCACCAGACCCGCCGCTGGAACCCGAAGATGAAGCGCTACATCTTCGGTGAGCGCGGCGGCATCTACATCATCGATCTCCAGCAGTCGCTGGCCGGGCTCGAGGAGGCCCACAGCTTCGTCCGTAACCTCGCCGAGCGCGGGGGCAGCGTGCTGTTCGTCGGCACCAAGAAGCAGGCGCAGGACGCCGTCGCGGAGCAGGCCGAGCGCACCGGCATGCCTTTCGTGAACCACCGCTGGCTCGGAGGGCTCCTCACGAACTGGCGCACGATAGCCGAGCGGATCGACCACCTGCACGAGCTGCGGCGTCTCCGCGAGGAGGGCCAGCTCGAACTGCTTCCGCCGAAGGAGCGGATCTCGATGCAGGCGGAGCTCGAGAAGCTCGAGCTCAACCTCGGCGGCGTGGCCGACATGCGCAAGCAGCCGGACGCCGTCTTCGTCATCGACCTGCGCAAGGAGCTGCTGGCCGTGCGCGCGGCGGGGCGGCTCGGGCTTCCGATCATTGCCCTCGTCGACACGAACTGCGATCCCGACGAGGCCGACTTCGTGATTCCGGGCAACGACGACGCGATTCGCTCGTGCGGCCTGGTCATCCGGGCGATCGGCGACGGGATCGAGGCCGGCAAGGCTCGCGTGACGCCTGCCGAGATGGAAGCTCCGCCCGCCGAGGAGGAAGCACCGTCGGCGGAGGAGGTCGCCGAGGCTCCCGAGTACGAGCTGGCGAGCCCCGCAGAGACCGTCGAAGAGCCGGCGCCCGAAGCGGCGGTGAAGGAATGAGCCAGGTGCAGATCTCAGCCAGCCTCGTCAAGGAGCTCCGGGACCTGACCGGCGCGGGGATGATGGACGCGAAGCGTGCGCTCGAGGAGACACAGGGAGACGTCGAGGCGGCGCAGCGGCTCCTGCGCGAGCAGGGGATGGCCGCGGCCGGCAAGAAGGCGGGGCGCGAGACGACTGAGGGCGAGGTGCTCGCGACGGTCTCAGGCAACGTCGGCACGCTCGTCGCGATCGGCTGCGAGACCGAGCCCGTCGCCAAGACCGAGGAGTTCCTGGGCTTCGCGGAGGCCGTGCTCGAAGCCGTCGAGGCCGCTGGCCCCGACGCCATCCAGGGTCTCGAGGGGCGCCGGCTCGAGCTGATCGGCCAGCTGGGGGAGAACGTCGAGATCCGCGGGGCGACCCGGATGGAGGCCGGCGACGGTGAGCTGCTGGCGGAGTACGTCCATCCGCCGGCGAACAAGATCGGCGTCCTGGTGAAGGTGCGCGGCGGTGAGCCCCCCACGGGCAGGCGCCTGGCGATGCACATCTCCTTCGCGGCGCCGCGCTACCGGACGAGCGACGAGATCCCGGAGGACGAGATCGCCTCCGAGCGCGCTATCTACGAGCAGCAGCCCGACGTCCAGGACAAGCCGGAGGAGGTCCGGGCAAAGATCGTCGAGGGCCGACTGCGCAAGGAGTTCCTGGCCGGCGCCGCGCTCGCCGAGCAGCCCTGGATCCACGACACGTCGAAGACCGTGGCGAAGGCGCTCTCGGAGGAAGGGGCGGAGGTGGTCGAGTTCGTCCGCTACGCCCTCGCGGAGTGACCGAAACCGCCGCGAGCCCCGAAGGCGCCCTGGCGGACGACGCGCCGCCCGCGTTCCACCGGATCCTCCTGAAGCTCTCCGGCGAGGCCCTGATGGGCGACCGGGACTACGGCCTCGACCCCGAGCGGATCGCCGCGCTCGCCGAGGAGATCGTGTCCGTTCAGGCGCGCGGCGTCGAGCTCGCGATCGTCGTGGGCGCCGGGAACATCTACCGCGGGATCGAGGCCGCCGCGGAAGGCATGGACCGTGCGACCGCCGACTACGCGGGAATGCTCGCGACGCTGCTGAACGCGCTGGCGCTCCAAGACGCCCTCGAGCGCCGAGGTGCCCACACGCGCGTGCTCTCGGCGCTGGCGGCGGCCGAGGTCGCGGAGCCGTACATCCGGCGCCGCGCGATCCGGCACCTCGAGAAGCGCCGCATCGTCATCTTCGCGGCCGGGACCGGAAATCCGTTCTTCACGACCGACACGGCGGCGGCCCTGCGAGCGCTCGAGATCGGCGCGGAGGCGATCCTGATGGCGAAGCACGGCGTCGAGGGCGTGCTGGACGGTGATCCCCGCATCGACCCCGACGCGCACCTCATCCCGGAGATCACGCACCTCGAGGCGATCGAGCGCGCCCTGAAGGTGATGGACACGACGGCCCTCTCGCTGTGTATGGACAACAAGCTCCCGATCTACGTTTTCGCACTCGAAGACGGAAACATTCGTAGGGTTGTGGACGGCGAACGGGTCGGCACTATCGTCTCGACCCCCTGACCGCGGAGGCTCAATGGCGATCGATGACCTGATTCAGGACGCGACCAGGCGGATGGACAAGTCCGTCGAGGCGGCGCAGCACGAGTTCGCGACGCTGCGCACGGGCCGCGCCACCCCGGCGCTGCTCGACCGCATCCAGATCGACTACTACGGGACGCAGACGCCGCTGAAGCAGCTCGCGACGATCAACGCGCCCGAGCCGCGGATGCTGACGATCCAGCCGTTCGACCCCAGCTCCCTCGGGACGATCGAGCGTGCGATCCAGGAGTCCGACCTCGGCCTCACGCCCTCGAACGACGGCAAGCTCATCCGGCTCCCGATCCCGCAGCTGACCGAGGAGCGGCGAAAGGAGCTCGTGAAAGTCGTCCGGCAGATGGCGGAGGACGGGCGCGTCGCCGTCCGGAACGTGCGCCGTGACGTGATGCACCATCTCAAGGAGCTCGTGGACAAGGGCGAGGCTGGAAGCGACGAGGAGCACCGCGCCGAGGACCGCGTCCAGAAGCTCACCGACGAGCACACGCAGAAGATCGACGAGCTGCTCAAGCGCAAGGAAGCGGAGATCATGGAGGTTTGACGCGCGCGCGCCGAACCTCCTAGCCGTGGAAGACCAGCAGCGCGGCGATCACGCAAGAACCGTCGCGATCATCATGGACGGCAACGGGCGCTGGGCCGACCAGCGCGGGCTGCCGGTAGCAGAAGGTCACCGTGCCGGCACGAAGGCGCTTCGCCGGACGGTCGAGGCCGCGATCGACCTCGGGGTGGAGACGCTGGTCGTCTACTCGTTCTCGACCGAGAACTGGTCGCGGCCCGAAGACGAGGTCGAGGCCCTCATGGATATCTTCGGCGAGACAATCGAACGCGAGCTCCCAGACCTCGTGCGGCAAGGCGTCCGTTCGCGATTCATCGGCCGGAGAGACCGGGCGCCCGCCGAGCTGCTCGAGCAGATGGAACGCCTCGAGGAGGAGACGGCAGGGAATGACCGGCTCAACCTCTGGATCGCGTTCGACTACGGCGGCCGGGCCGAGCTCGTCGAAGCGGCGCGGCGTCTCGTCGGGGCCGGGATCGATCCCTCCGAGATCGACGAGAACATCCTGCGCGCGAACCTCCACGCCCCGGAGCTGCCCGACCCAGACCTGCTGATCCGCACCTCAGGGGAACTACGGATCTCGAACTTCCTCCTGTGGCAGCTGGCCTACTCCGAGCTCGTCTTCACGGACACGCTTTGGCCGGACTTCGGCCGCGACGAGCTCGAGCAGGCGCTCGCCGCCTACGCCAACAGACGCCGCCGCTTCGGCGGTCGATGAGCTCTTTCTGGTCTCGGATTCTCGTAGCGGCCGTTGGGCTCCCCGCGGTGCTCGGGCTCGTCTGGCTCGGCGGCTGGTGGCTCTGGGTGCTCGCGGCCTTCGTCGGCCTGATCGCACTGCACGAGTTCTACGCGATGGCCCGGCCGCTCCGGCCGCTCGTGCCCGCCGGTTACACGGGTTTGCTGCTGCTTCTGCTCGGTGCGCAGCTCGGCGGCACGATCTGGATGCTCGGCGGCTTCCTGACGACGATTGCCTTTGCCTTCCTGTTAAAGGGCATCTCCGAGACCCGCCAGTCGTTGACGGTTGCGGTGGCGGCGACCACGCTCGGGGTCGCCTGGGTCGGCTTCGGGCTCGCGTTCATCCTGCTTCTGCGCGCGATCCCCGAGCACGGGCGGCTCGCCGTGTTCACCGTCCTCCTGGCCGTTTTCGCGGCCGACACGCTGGCCTACTTCACCGGGATGCTGATCGGGCGGCACAAGATGGCGCCGGTGCTCTCGCCGGGAAAGACGTGGGAGGGGCTCGTCGCGTCGACGATCACTGCGATCCTCGTCTCGTTCTTCGCGCTCTACCACCAGGACTTCCTCACCGTCGGAGAGGCGCTGGCGCTCGGCGCCGCGATCGCGGTCGCGGCCCCCGTGGGCGACCTGTTCGAGTCAGCGGTCAAGCGCGACCTGAACGTGAAGGACAGCGGCCGGATGCTGGCCGGCCACGGGGGGTTCCTCGACCGCCTGGACGCGCACCTCTTCGCGGCGATCGTGGCCTACTACACCATCCTCGCGATGACCTAAATGGGCGATCCGAGGGGCATACACCCGCCGTACACTTCGGGTAGATGAAGCGCGTTGCCCTGCTTGGGGCCACCGGCTCGATCGGTCGGCAGGCCGTCGAGATCGTGGAGTCAAGCCCCGAGCTCGAGCTGGTAGCCGCGGCATCGGGATCTCAGCCGGTCGAGGGCCTCGCGCCCCTGACGCAGGTGGGAGGCGACCTCACGGAGCTACTGGAGCGGGCCAACGCCGACGTCGTCCTGAACGCCGTCGTCGGCTTCGCTGGCCTACCTGCGACCCTCTGGGCGCTCGAGAACGGCGTCACGCTCGCGCTCGCGAACAAAGAGAGCCTCGTCTCGGCCGGCGAGCTCGCACTCGCGGCACGGGAGCGGGGAGGAGGCCTGCTGCTCCCGGTCGACAGCGAGCACTCCGCGGCGTTCCAGTGTCTCGAGGGCCGCGCCGCAGAGCAGGTTCACTCGCTCGTCCTCACCGGCTCGGGGGGCCCGTTCCGCGGCCGGCGGCGCGACGAGCTCGAGGACGTCACGCCGGACGAGGCGCTCGCGCACCCGACCTGGCGCATGGGCCCGAAGATCACCGTCGACTCGGCAACGCTCGCGAACAAGGGGCTCGAGATGATCGAGGCGCACTTCCTCTTCGGCCTCCCGTACGAGCGAATCGAGGTCGTGCTCCAGCCGACGTCGATCGTGCACGCGCTCGTGCGCTTCCGCGACGGCGCTGCGCTTGCGCATCTCGGCTACCCCGACATGCGCGTCCCGATCTCGTTCGCGCTGACCTCCCCCGAGCGCGCGGCGACGCCGATTGAGCCGCTCGACCTCTCCCACGGGCTCGTCCTAGAGTTCGAGCCGCCCGACCTGGAGACGTTCCCGCTGCTCGCGGTCGCGCGCGAGGCCGGCGAGCGCGGCGGGACGTACCCCTGCGCGTTCAACGCGGCGAACGAGGTCGCCGTGGCCGCGTTCCTGGCCGGCAAGCTCCCGTTCCTCGGGATCGCGGACACGGTGAAAGATGCGCTTGCCGAGGTCGACGGCGCACCGGCACGCGATCTCGACGACCTCGTCGAGGCCGACAGGGAGGCACGCAGCCTCGCCGAACAGGGCATTCCTGTGGCATGACCGTCTTCGTCGCCATCCTCGGGCTCGCCTTCCTGATCCTCATCCACGAGGCGGGCCACTTCTTCACCGCGCTAGCGGTCGGGATGCGGCCGCGGCGGTTCTACGTCGGCTTCCCGCCCGCGCTCGTGAAGAAGAACCGCAACGGCGTCGAGTACGGGCTCGGCGCGATCCCGCTCGGTGGCTACGTGAAGATCCCGGGGATGCACCGGCCCGCGCCTTCGGACCTCGACGCGCACTTCGGGCCCGCGCTCGACGAGGCGCCGCGCCTCTCGTCTCCCATCGAGCGCGTGAAGCGCCGGCTCGAGCTCGGGGACTTCGAAGCGGCACGCTCGGCCCTGACGGAGCTCGAGGAAGCGGCCTCGGCGACGCAGCTTTCTGCGGGTGCCCGGCGCGCGGCGAACCGGGGCCTCGACGAGCTCGCCGACGGCCTCGGGCAAGACGCCTACTGGCGTCAGCGGACCTGGAAGAGGCTCGCGGTGATCTCGGCGGGGCCTGCCACGAACCTCGTCTTCGCGATCCTCCTGCTCGCGGCCGTCTACATGATCGGCATCCCGTCGGAGGCGTCGCGGCGCGTCGACAGCGTCGAGCCGAACACCCCAGCTGCGCAGGCCGGTCTCAGGCATGGCGACGTCATCCTCGCCGTGAACCGGATCCCGACACACGGCTTCGCCCAGGTCCGCGACGCGATTCGCAACAGCCAGGGCAAGCCTTTGGTGATCATCGTGGAGCGGAGCGACAACTTCCTCCAGCTGCGTCCCGTGAAGCCCATCAAGCGCTCCGGCACGTACCTCCTCGGCTTCCGCCCGGCCATCATCCGCTACAAGCACTACGGGCCGTTAACGTCGCTCGGGCTCGCCGGCAAGGACACGTGGCTCGTGACGAAAACGATGGCCGACTGGCTCACGCATGTCACGTCGAGAGAGAACAGGAAACAGATCTCGACGCCGGTGGGCATCGTGCGCACCTCGAGTGAGGCCGTCCAGAACGGCTACCGCGATTACTTCGCGATCCTCGCGCTGATCAGCCTCTCGCTCGCGCTGCTGAACCTGCTCCCGCTGCTGCCCCTCGACGGCGGCCACATCGCCTTCTCGATCATCGAGGGCCTGCGCGGCAAGGCCGTTGGGCGCGCGGTCTACGAGCGCGTCTCAATGATCGGAATCGCGCTGATCCTGTTCATCTACGTCATCGGACTTTCAAATGACGTAGGCCGGCTAACAGGCGGCTAGACTCAAACGCATGGCCAGCGAGCGCCAGATTCGCGTCGGCAACGTCGCGATCGGCGGCGGCGCGCCCGTCGCCGTCCAGTCGATGACGCTGACGAAGACGCACGACGTCGAGGCGACGACGGCGCAAATCGCCGAACTCGCATCCGCGGGCTGCGAGGTCGTGCGCGTCGCCGTGCCGAAGACCGAGGATGCGGACGCGCTCCCGAAGATCGCTCGCCTCTCGCCGATTCCGGTGATCGCGGACATCCACTTCAACGCGAGCCTCGCCCTGCGCGCGATCGAGGGTGGCGTGGCCGCCGTCCGGATCAATCCGGGCAACATCGGCGGCTCGGACAAGGTCGCCGAGGTCGTACGAGCCGCAAAGAATGCCGGGATCCCGATGCGGATCGGCGCAAACTCGGGCTCGTTGCCGAAGCACCTGGCCGAGGTCGCACAGCGCGACCAGGCCGAAGCGCTCGTCGAGGCTGCGCTCGAGGAGGTTCGGCTGCTCGAGAGCCTCGGCTTCTACGAGTTCAAGATCTCGGTCAAGTCGAGCCACGTGCCGACGATGATCCGGGCGTACCGGATGCTCGCCGCGAAGGTGCCCTATCCGCTCCATCTCGGCGTCACGGAGGCGGGAACGCCCTACTCGGGCTCGATCAAGAGCGCGGTCGGAATGGGCGCGCTGCTCGCGGACGGCATCGGCGACACGGTGCGCGTCTCGCTCACTGCCGACCCGGTCGAGGAGGTGCGCACCGCCTACGAGATCCTGAAGTCGCTCGGCCTGCGAGAGCGCGGCCCGATCATGATCGCGTGCCCTTCCTGCGGCCGCGACAATGTGGGCGTCCAGACGCTCGCGGAGAAGGTCGAGGAGCGGCTTCGCGACTACTCGCAGCACTTCGAGGTCGCGGTGCTCGGCTGCGCGGTCAACGGGCCCGGTGAGGCCGGAGACGCGGACTTCGGCATCGCAGGCGGCCGGGACGTCGGCTTCGTCTACGCACACGGCCGGGTGCTGAAGAAGGTCTCGTCCGACATCCTTATCGACGAGCTCTTCCACGAGATCGACAGGTGGATCGCAGACGGGATGCACCGTCCGAAGCGTCTCAAGATGGCCAAGCCAGCCGCCCTGGCGATGGCGGAAGCCTCGATGATCCCGCTCGAATAGTCTAAGCAGGCAACGGTGATCGCCCGGGCTTCAACGCTTTTCCTTCCGACGCTCCGCGAGGACCCTGCCGATGCCGAGGCCGCGTCGCACAAGCTCCTCGTCCGCGGCGGGTTCATTCGTCAGGTAGGTGCCGGCCTGTGGTCGTACCTGCCGCTCGGTTGGCGCGTTCACCGCAAGGTGGAGCAGATCATCCGCGAGGAGCTCGACGCGTTCGGCGCGCAGGAGGTCCTCATGCCCGTCCTCACGCCGGCCGAGCTCTGGGAGGCGACCGGGCGGATCTCGATCACCGAGCTCTTCCGCCTCAAGGACCGGACGGGTCGCGACTACATCCTGCCGCTCACGCACGAGGAGACGGCCGCCTTCCACGCGCGCGAAATTCAGAGCTACAAGCAGCTGCCGCAGATCCTGTACCACTTCCAGACGAAGGACCGCGACGAGCCGCGCCCGCGCGGCGGGTTGATCCGCGTCCGCGAGTTCATCATGAAGGACGGCTACTCGTTCGACCGCGACGCGGCCGGCCTCGACGAGAGCTTCCGCAAGCACTCGGAGGCCTACTGGAAGATTTTCGAGCGCTGTGGGCTCGAGGTGTCCGAGGTTGCGGCCGAGTCGGGGATCATGGGCGGGAGCGGGAGCCAGGACTTTCTTGCGCCGGCCGGCTCCGGTGAGAACACGCTCGTCCGCTGCGAGAACGGCGACTACGCGGCGGATCTCGAGATCGCGGCCGGCGTGCCTCCTGCCGCGGAGTTCCCCGAAGAGCTCGGCGCGCCCGAGGAGGTCGAGACGCCGGACCAGCGGACGATCGAGGACGTCTCGCAGTTCCTGGGCGTGGACGAGCGGGCGACCGCCAAGGCGATGCCGGTCGTCGCGAACGGCCGCGTCGTGCTGGCGCTCGTGCGAGGCGACGATCGCCTGAACGAGATGAAGCTGCTCGGCGCGCTCGGCGAGAACTTTCGCCCTGCCGAGGACGCGGAGATCCGAGAGGCCTTCGGCGCCGAGGGCGGCTCGATCGGACCCGTGGGCGTTGCCGTCGAGGTGATCGCGGACGAGGCGCTGCGCGAGGGGCAGTACGTGGTCGGTGCCAATCGAGACAACTGGCACTTGCGCGGCGTGCAAGCGGGACGCGATTTTTCGCCGAAATTCGCCGATTTGCGAGAAGTGCGCGAAGGAGACGTATGTCCCAGCTGTGGAGGGCATCTACGTCTACAGGTGGCAATCGAGGTCGGACACATTTTCAAGTTGGAAACGAAGTACTCGGAGCCGATCGGAGCGCAGTACCTCGACGAGGACGGCGCCGAGCGCACGATGCTCATGGGCAGCTACGGAATCGGCCCCGGCCGCGTGATGGCTGCAGCCGTCGAGCAGCACCACGACGAGCACGGGATCGCATGGCCGAAGTCGATCGCACCGTACGACGTGCACGTCGTCGCGCTTCCCGGGGTCGAGGAGCCAGCCGAGCAGGCGGCTCAGGCGCTCGAGGCGGCCGGCCTCGACATCTTGCTCGATGACCGAGACCAGCGTGCAGGCGAGAAGTTCGCCGACGCCGACCTGATCGGGTGCCCCGTGCGGGTTACCGTCGGCAAGAAGACCGCCGAGGACGGGGCAGTGGACGTGCGCGACCGCGCGACGGGAGAGGAGACACGCGTGGCTATTGCCGAGCTCGGGAGCGTCGCGTGATGGCGCGGCGGCGCCCGAAGTACAGCGAGGAGGCGTTCGGGACGACGATCGAGCGCCTGATGACCGAAACCGGCGTTACCTACCGCGGCCTGGCCGACAAGACGAAGCTCTCCGCGGGGTACCTCAACCACCTCGTCCACGGGAACCGGCCCGTTCCCTCGGACAAGGTCGTGCGGCAGCTGGCGAAGGCGCTCGGGGTCGAGCCGGAGCACTTCCGCGAGTACCGCCTGCGCGTGATCACGCGCAAGCTCGAGGCGATGCCGGACATGATCGACCGGCTCTACAAGCGCCTGGCGAGCTAAGCGCGGCGGCCAAGTCGTTGTCCGCGGGGGAGAACGAACCTCGCGGACGCGGACGCAATGCCTGCGGAAGAAGCTCGGACGAAGGGCGCCTTCGCCTTGGCCGCAGGTCCATCGTACTGCTAAACAACCGCAAGCTCGAGCAACGCGATGTCGGGTTCGTCGCGGCAGAGAGGGAGTCCCGCGTCCTCGCGACGTCTACTCATTAGGGCAAGGCGGCCGTGTGTCGCGCTGGGGGAGAGGCGGCGCGCGGCCGTCTCGGCCCTCGGGTTCGAACGTCAAACGACGGCCAAGGCGTCGTCCGCGTCGGGGGAGAGAAATTGCGCCGTGCCGCGCCTCCCGCGAGCTCCAGAAGGGAGCCGACGGCGAGTCTCCAGAAGGGAGCCGACGCATTGGGAGTTTGACTCGCGGGTCAACGGGTGAAACTCCAGTTGCGGCAGAGGGCCTGCGGCTCCTCAGTCAGAGAGGGTCGGCCTTGGGGGAGAGTCGGTCCGACGCTCCCCTCTCTGCCGCCCGCAAAGGACGCCTCAAGAGCCGGACCGTGCAGCCCGTTTCGGCCGCGGGCGTCCTGCTGGGGCCAGCTACTGACGGTCTTCCGGCAGCCAAGCAGTCCTCTCCGCTGGGATCTCACGGCGGAACCTGAGCAACGCCCGCAGTTCGTCCAAGAAGCGGGCGCAGTCGGCGCGCATGTCCTCGGATACGAATTCGCCTGGAAGCTTAGGCTCGGACGACGGCGCTGGGCCGCCCTCCGCGTTGGGTCCAGATTTCATTCCCCACCTCGTTGTGGAAACTGTGGACAATCGGTTGTGGAACCGCAGGCGCACGTTCGGGCTCTCGAGCGGCGCGTGTCGCCGACTCTACGCGGGATGGCTCGTTCTGGGATCACTCGAACGGGGCACCTGCGGAAAATACTTTCGGAAAGAGCGCAAACTTTTTGCGATGCGCCTTGCCCGGCCGCTGCTGTTGGCTCGTCACCCTCTCGGAGGGCTGGGTTGAGCGTGGTCCAAGCGCTATCGGTTCGGGATCCACCGACCGCAGCGGGTGGGGCGCAGCCCCGACGACGAGGCGGCATTCGACAGCTCTTGGCAATCTAGGAGGGCCGGGCGGCCAGCTTTCCTCTCCCCTGGGTGGCAAGCCGCCTTGTCCCCCTGGAGATGGCCGCCCGGCTCCCTGTCCTTACTGATCCTGTTGACGCGATGATCTTGTGGAGAGCCTGAGCTGACCACGTCTTCGGCGACCGACCCGGATGCGTTGCACGCCGCAAGCATTGTTTGACCGCATATGGGAGCTCAGCACGTGAACTGGGGGACGGTCCTGCGTGCCAAGCTCCGTCGGCTTAGGAGCCGCGCTGGTAATACCGCCAGTTGATCCTGAAGTACCCGCCCGCGAACCTGACGTAGCGGACGTGGAGCCCCTCGTGACGGCGATGTCGTGCGGGACGGACGACGCAGAAGAAACGACCGCGACGGAGGGGGTTCTGCGAGCGACGACAGCGTGCCAGCGTGTTGTTTCGCAGCAACCTTGTTTTCGGGTTATAGAGCCTCTGGAACAGGATGCGGCCTCCGCGGTGATGCAAGACCCATCGCTGGCCGCGGTATTGTTGGAGGAATCCGAGCACGTCGAGCTCGGCCTGTCGCTTCGAGTCAGGCGTACCCAAAGCAGCGGCGATCCCTGGAGCCCCGCCGTCAACCAAGACGGCCAACGCGGCAGCGACGGCGGCCATTGTGCGATTCCATCGAACCATGGCGACGCGGTCGGGAGAGAATAGCCGTCGCGACGCGCCAGTGCCGCACCGCTTTCACAGGCGGATCCCATGAGGGCACAGACTTTGTGGCGAGCCTCAGCTCGCCACCTCCTCAACGACCAGCCCTGGCGCTTGATCGCCCTCCCCGTCTCGCACTGCGACCTCGCGCAGCCACCTTCCGAGGTAAATCACGTCGCCGGCTTCCAAGTTCGAACGCCATCCTTTCCGTCAACACAGATGCATCGACGACCAAGCTCACCTGACGCGCGCCCTCGAGACTGCGATTGCAGTCTGCTACATGCGAGCCTTCACGAAGAGCGATCTTCTGACGCTGCTCGACGTGTACGAACCCTCAACCGCGCCTGACGTGGAGATGCACGACTGGTTTAGGGAGCGCCGCAACACGGCGTACGCGCACACGGACAAGAAAAGCGGTCGGGACGCGTCGGAGCGCACGGGCAGGCCCCGTCCGCCGATCAGCATGGTTCGAAATTGTTTGCGAGGTCTCGGCGTAGTCGTTGGTTTTCCTCGCATTGCTTTCGCTCGGCGTTTGCACAGGCGTACTCTTGGCAAGAAGGACGGGGCACGATGCAAACCCTCACGATCGCGGCTAGCTCGCGCGAGAGCGCACTCGGCATCTATGCAGCCCTCGAGGGGTTCCGTACTCATCTGCTCGAAAGTGACGGCGGCTATCGGGTCGAGATCGAACTCGGGCGCGGCGACCGCAAGATCCACGAGGTTCTCAATACGATTGCGGAACACGTGCGGGAGCGGGACGACGGACCGGCACGGATCGAGCTGAGCGGTCGCACGTACAGCGTGTATCCCAGCGACTAGCCCCGAGGCGGCCTCTGCGTTCGGCTGTGCAAGGTTCCTAGAGTCAGGCGGGCGGCTTTCGCAGCCCTCCTGAAGCCTCATCGCCGGCGAAACTGCGCGTTCCAAGCAGCGAGTGGGCGGCGGCCTTCGCTTCAGCAGAGCGGGGCGCGCAGGCGTCGCGATGATGGGAGGAAGATGAGGCGGGGCAAATCTGCCCCGCCCGTTTTCTCGTTAGCTGAGCGCCTGTTGGTTGACGCCGGTCTTGAACATTCCTCCGGTGGCGATCTTGGTCAGCAGCTTGTCGGCGTTGCTTTCCTCGTCGAGCGTCTGGTCGAGAAGATCTTGTGCGTCCTCGAGGTCCAGGTCGTCCGCGAGTGTGCGGGCGGTGCCGTAGGCGGCGATCTCGTAGTGCTCGATTCGCTGCGCCGCGCCGATCAGCGCCGCGTCCTTGGTGTTCGGGTCGCCACTCGTTTCAATGATTTCGCGGCCCTCCTCGATGAGGCCTCTCATCCCCTTGCACTCGTCCGACATCGCGCTACCAATCCGGCCGCGGATGTCCTCGAGGCGCCGGACATGCTCGCGTGTTTCCTCGAGATGGTGCTGGAACGCTTCCCGCAGCTCATCGTTCGTGGCCGCCTGCGCCATCTTGGGTAGGGCGTCGACGAGCTGGGTCTCGGCGCTGAAGAGATCAGAGATCTCGTGCTCGAACAGGTCATGCACTGTCTGCAACTGCATTCGGGCTACCTCCTTGTCGACGAATATGCTTCTCAGGCGCGGGCGCCTCGCATGAAGAACGCGATCAGCCAGATCAGGGCGGCGACGATCGCAAGGATGAAGAGCCACTTGACGACGAAGCCGAGCCCCACGAACAGCGCGACGATGAGAGCGAGAATGATCAGTAGAGCCACGTTTCACCCCCTTATGAGGCCGTAGCTGTCCCCGACTTCAAGTCGCCCTAAACGCATTCGTCGAAGGTCCGGGTGTATCCCGGGAGCCGCTTGACCATGAAAGCGTCGTCGGGGATCTTCGGATGCTGGGAGATGGAGCCGAGCGCGCTCGGCTGCTCGAAGCCGAAGCGACGGTAGTACGCAGGAATGCCCTCGACCATGACGGCCGGCTCGCCTGCTTCTTCGGCGCGGCCGAGCGCGTCCCGGATCAGCCGAAGGCGCGTCTGCGCTTCTCGGTTCCGAGGGTTGATTAGCTGCTCACCTGCTCTGCACGATCACCGAGGCGGGGCGCAAGGACGGCCCGCAGGCGGCATCAACTCAGGTTCGAGGAGCGCCAAAACAGGACGGAGCTGGTGGGCAGAGAACAGCCACGAACGACCGGGTGGCGCGCACAACGGACGCCGCGCAGCGGGGATCGGATTGAACTGGCCGAGCGTCGCCTTGGCGTGGCGACACGCGGGACGATCCAGTACGTGGACGATTTCCAGATCCTGATCAAGTGGGACGACGGGCGCTCGCAGAATCTGCGTCCTGGGAACGTCGCCGACCGTTTCTGGCTCCTCGAAGACCATGTAGGCGATCCGCTTAGAGGCAGGCCCGAGCGGGACGTCGCTCGTCGCTAACTTGCGGCCGCGCGCTCTTGGCGGAGGCGGAGGGATCTACCGTCGGGCAGCCTCGACGGCGGATCGACACCGGCCGCGAGCGCGTCACGGACGGTGAGCACGCGCGTGCCGCTGTCTGCCCTGCGCTCGAGCCATTCCAGAAATGGCCTGAGGAGAACGAGGCTCACGAAAGATCCGTTGTCCGCGTCGGCGCTGTAGCCGAGGTGGTGGAAGACGAGCGTCACCCAGCCACCACCGTTCCTCTCAGCGCGCGTGACGAGGTTCTTGAGCTCGGGGACCGTATTGCGCGCGCTCAGTCCGATCGTCCGGATCGCGTAGCGGTTGACGGGCGGGCTGGACTCGGCGACGGCCGGATACCACCGGTGGCAGTTCGGACGCTCCTTGTCGATTGGCGAGAGCCCCCATGCGCGGCGCGCCGAGCTGTACCCGCACGCCTGGACGATCGCCTCGACACTCGTGTTGTGCGCACCGTAGGGGTAGGCGAAGTTCGTGACCGTGAAGCCATGGCGCATAAGCGCCCGCCGGTCGTTCGCTATCTGCCGCGTAGCCTCGCTCGCGCTGCAGGTCGTCAAGTTCACGTGATCGATCGTGTGCCCACCAATCTCATTGCCGTCCGCTGCCAATTCGGCGAGCTGATCCCAGCTCATGGAGCCCGGCATCCCGACGGCGCCACTGCTGATGTAGAAAGTGGCGCGCATCGAGTGTTCAGTGAGGATCGAGCGCAACGCGTATTGATCCGCACTGCCGTCATCGAAGGTCAGCGAGACGATTAGGCGCTGCGGAGGTGAGGGCTGAGGCTGCCACTTGCGGTTGGCGCTCAGCAGCGCTGAGCGAGCCTCTTCGCCAGGCGCAAGGTTTTCCATAGAGTCTTACCCCCCGTTGACGGCGTGTCTGCGGCTTGGGGTGTTCCCTTGAACCTGAGTCGATGCCGCCGGCAGGCTGTCCTTGCGGCCCGCCTGGAGAATCGGAGCAAAGCGAGTTCGACTTGCCGCTTCGATACAGGCGTGCTCGAAGCAAAGCGATCCCTGAGGGCCTGCCGCCTACTGAGATAGACCTTTACTCGGTGGAAGCCACTAAGCCGTGTGAGCGAAGGGCGATCGCAGCGACGATCGCGATCGGCTCCCAGAACTGAACGGTAACGTCAGGGCCTAAGCGTTGCCTGTCGAAGCACTCAAGAGCCGGGCGGTTTCTCCTCTCCCCTGGTGGGCTATGCCGCCATAGTCCGCCGAGGAAGGGCCGCCCGGCTCTCACCAAGAAGAGTCCTGACGAAAAGACGACTTGCGGTGAGCCAGACTGTCAGGCTGACACGGACCGTCCGCACATCGTCATCGGGCGAGCGCCAAACGCCATCGAGCTGCGCCCTATCCTCGGGTTCGCTTGTCTGTCGGGATAAGGAAGCGGCGGCGAGCCCGTGAAGCCCGCCGCCGCCTTTTGACTCATTGCTAGTGCACGAGCGGATGCGTGCCCCAGTCCGGTCCCAGCGACCCGCCGGTGTGGGTGACCTGCGTCAGGCCGGTGCCGTCGACGTTGACGACGTAGATCTCGCCATCGGTGTCGAGGTCGAGGCCGCCGGCGAACGCGATCTTCGTCCCGTCCGGCGACCAGGCGGGCTCCAGGCAGCCTATGGCAGCGGGGTCGGCGTTCGGTCCGCCGCAGCCGGAGCTCGGCGGGACAGTGAGCGGACGCAGCCCCGAGCCGTCGCTGTGCATGACCCAGAGCGAGCTGTGCACATCCGGGGTCACGTGCCGCGAGAACGCGATCTCGTTCCCCTGGGGCGACCAGTTGAACGTGCAGCAGTTGGCCGACACCGTCGGCGGCAGGA
>JBKPLR010000002.1:0-43548 GCA_046731695.1 Actinomycetota bacterium | reverse complement strand
GGCCACTCCTCCACGAGCCTCAAGGCATCCAAGGCGCGCGATACTAGTTACGTGAACCGCCAGCTCGTCCCGGCCGTGTCGCCGTTCGCCGAGGCGGCCGGCTACTCCCGCGTCGTCCGGGTCGGCACGCATGCCTATGTCGCCGGGACGGCGCCGATCATGCCCGACGACGCCGACCCGCCTGCCGACGCCTACGGGCAGACCCGCCGCTGCCTCGAGATCGCCCTCGACGCGCTCGCAGAGGCCGGCGTCTCTGCGGCCGACGTCGTCCGGACTCGGATCATGCTCATCCGCGCGGAGGACTTTCCCGAGATCGCGCGCGCGCACGGCGACGTCTTCCGGGATGTCCGCCCCGTGAACACGAGCTACGTCGTCGCGGCCCTGCTCGACCCGCGCTGGCTGCTGGAGATCGAGCTGGAGGCCCAGGTCCCGTGAGCAAGCAGATCTTCCCGCCGACGATCCTGGCCGCCGGCTTCGCGGAGGGCGGCAGCGTCCTCGACCACAACTTCGGGGCCGGCGAGCCGTACACGCTCGGAGTCGAGGAGGAGTACATGCTGCTCGACGGCGAGACCCTCGACCTCGTCCAGCACGTCGAGACCGTGCTCGCCGCAACCGCCGGCCACGAGCTCGAGAAGCGCGTCAACCCCGAGCTGATGCAGTCGGTTCTCGAGATCGCGACGCCGGTCTGCCAGACCCCCGCCGAGGTCGAATCCGAGCTCCGGAAGCTACGCGCGTACGTCACCGGCCTCGCGCGTGAACAAGGAATGCGGGTCGGCTCGGCCGGCACGCACCCGTTCAGCCTCTTCGAGCGGCAGCGGATCACTGCGCGCGACCGCTACCGCCACCTCGTCGACCAGCTCCAGTACGTCGCTCGTCGCGAGCTGATTTTCGGACTGCACGTCCACGTCGCGGTCGACGACGCCGAGAAGGCGATCCAGATCGTCAACGGCCTCCTCGTCCACCTGCCCGCGTTCCTCGCGCTCTCGGCGAGCTCACCGTTCTGGCGCGGTGAGGCAACCGGCCTCGCGTCGAGCAGACAGATGGTGTTCGCCGCCTTCCCGCGCTCGGGGCCGCCGCCGCGCTTCCGTGACTACGCCGACTACGCCGAGGTCGTCGGGCAGCTCGAGAAGACGGGCTGCATCGCGGACTACACGCACATCTGGTGGGACATCCGCCTGCACCCGCGCTTCGGCACCGTCGAGATCCGCGTCTGCGACGCCGTCACGCGAATCGAGGATGCAGTCGCGCTGGCGGCGTTCTGCCAGAGCCTCGTGAAGCTCTACTCCGAGCACCACGCCGTCGGGGCCGAGATTCCGTCCTACCACCGGATCCTGACGACCGAGAACAAGTGGCTCGCCGCACGCTATGGGCTCGAGGCGCCGGTGATGGACCTCGCCACCGGCCGGCGCAACCGCGTGCCCGTCGCGCAGCTCATCCGCCGGACGCTTCGCGAGCTCGAGCCGCACGCGCGCGAGCTCGGCTGCGAGCGGGAGCTCGAGGGGATCACCGAGATCCTCGCGAAGGGGAACGGCGCCGATCGCCAGCGGCGAATCTGGAACGCGAACCGCGACATCGTCGAGGTTGTGCGCGAGATCGCCGACGCGACGGAGCCCGCCGCCGTTCCCGCCTAGTCGGTCACGACGATCAGGGCCGTTCGGCTGTTGCTCGGGCTCGCAGTGCGTGTCCCGCCGAACGAGGCCAGCGCGCGCCAGTGCCCGATCGCCGGCGGCCGGAACGAGATCCCCGCCCGGCCGTTCCCGCCGAGCCGCAGCCGGTACAGCCGGTAGAAGTGCCAGCCGGTCAGCGGGTCGAACCGGTCGATCTCGAGCCTAACGGGCCCGGCCGAGGCGGACGCGACTGCGACGGAGATCGCGACTGAGGCACCCGGCGCCACCGTCGCCCGGCTCGAGCCGTTCGCGAGCACCGTCGTCGTCGTGATCCCGCGCTCGAGGAGCGAAAGCCGGTAGCGCCCGTGCGCGCCGCCGTCGGCGCGAACGGCTGCGTAGTACGTCCCCGGCCCGAGCCGCGTCGTCATCGCCCCCGGCTCGTACGAGTAGTTGAGCCGGCGGCCGTTCTCGCCGAGCAGGATCAGCCGCGCGCGGTTGGGACCACTGAGCGTGAGCGTGACGTCGGCGCGCCCGGACACCCGGAAGCGGTACAGGTCGACGACGTCGATCCGCGTTCCCGAAATCGTGCCGCGTCGCGTCTGAAGGTTTCGCAGCGGCAAGCCAGGAGCCATGTCGTCTCGCCCTGCAATGGCGGCCTGCAGGTGGTAGCGCTGGCGACCGGGGCGCTGATCGGAGGCGGTCACGAGCAGCGAGTAGCGCCCGCTGCCGCCGAAGCCCGGCGTGTAGGTGAGGTAGCCGCCGCACGGCATGAGGCGCACCGGTGTGGCGGCTGCGAATGAGCGCGTGCCCGGCCGGTAGAGCCCGAGCGAGATGCAGCGCCCGCGGGCCGGCGAGAGGTTGATGCGGTACTCGACCCCGGCCTTCATGCGCATCGACCACGCGTCGTCGTAGTCCGAGATCGGCTCGACCCACGAGCCGACGCCCGCGCGCGGGAGCGAACGGCCCGGTGCATGCGAGGACGGCTCCTGGCGGAACAGCGTCAGCTTGAAGCGCCCGTCGTCGGAAGTGCGCTCGCGCCCGACCATCACGAGGTAATCGCCGCCGGCGCTCTTGAACGAAAGCGCGCCGCGTCCGTTCTCGTCCGTCGCCACGCAGCCGACCGCGCTCAGGCGGGAGCGAACAGGCCGCCAGACGGACACGACCGCGTCGAGATCGCCGAGCGCGGCGATGCGCACGACGACCCGGCCCCGCTCAGTGCCGGAGATGCGGTACCAGACGGTGTCGTGGGCGCGACCGCAGTACGAGGCCGGATCGCTCGCCTCGTCCGTCGCTCCGACCGTGGTCCCTGAGGGCGTCGCGGGCAGACCGACGCGGGTCGCATTGGCGCGGCTGTCGTTCGGCGGAGCAGGCGCCGCCGAGTGCGCCGCAGCGGCAGTGGCGGGAGCGATCAGCAGTGCGCTGAAGAATGCGATGACGGTCCTCATTGGGAGCCTCCTTGACGGTCGCTCCGAGAACCATCCCGACCGGGCGCAACGTGCCGGTCACGGCCGGGTAACGAATGTGAAACAACGAGGGTCAGGCCTTTCGGCCTGACCCTCGAAGTCGTTCTCTAGCGGTAAGCCGCGTCTGCTGCTGCCGACTGCGCCCCGCTCCAGCCGACGATCAGCGCGTACAGGATGATCACGTTCAGCGCCACAGCAGTCAGCGCCCATAGCGGGTAGGCCGAGCTGCCGACGAATCCCAGCTGGATCAGCAGGTTGAGGCTGCCGATGACGATCGCCGTCCATCGTGCCCAACCTTGGGCGGCGAGCAGCCCGAGTCCCACGCATACGACGATGATCCCCCAGATCAGCGTGAGCCAACCCCATGTGGTGAGGTCGAACACGATGATCTGGTTCGGCGTCACGGTGTAGTACTCGCCACGGATCGCCGCGATCATGCCCTGGAAGACGTCCATCGTTCCGAGAATCACCAGCAGGATCCCGGCGAACGAGACCCAGCCTGCCCAGCGGTCGGTCCTTGCTGACATCAGGAGCTCCTTTCGGGTGTACCCCGCCCGTTGTTCGGCCACCTAGGCCCACCTCCTTCTTGCGGGTGGGACCTCTCGGGCACTCGTGCGCGTATGTCGCGCAATGGACCTCCTGTTCAAGCACGCTCGTATAGTCGGCACGCGATGGCGGGCTCCGGCCGCGACGAGCGGGCCTGGGTGCGGCGGGCCCAGGCCGGGTCTGTCTCGGATTTCGAGGCGCTCTTCCGCGCGCACTGGGGCCCTGCGTACCGCGCGGCGTACCTCGTCGTCCGCGACGCGGCGGCCGCTGAGGACATCACCCAAGAGGCCTTTCTCGCCGCCGTGCGCGCCCTCGACCGGTTCGACCGGCGGCGCCCCTTCGGGCCTTGGTTGCACCGGATCGTCGTCAACCGCGCGATCGATTGGGCCCGCGCCCGCGCGCTGCGGCCCGAGGCCGAGGAGGTGGACGCTCCCGCACCCGATCGGCCCGAGCGGAACGACGAGCTGCTCCGCGAGCTCGACTGCCTCACTCCGGAGCACCGGGCGGTGATCGTGCTCCGGTACCTGCTCGATTACACGCCGGGCGAGATCGCCGAGCTGCTCGAGCTGCCGCGCGGAACCGTGAACTCCAGGTTGCGGCGTGGGCTCGACCGGCTTAAGAAGCGGCTCGAATGAAGAAGTTCCGGGCGCCGAACGAGGAGCAGGCGGCCGAGCGCTCGTGGCAAGTCGTACGTGCGGCGTACGAGACCCGCGAGCCCGTCTCCTGGCCGCGCCGCCACTGGCGTCCGCTCGCGGTTGGCGCCGTCGCTGCGGCCGCCGTCGCCGCGGTGCTGAGCCCGCCCGGCCGCTCGGTCGTGCACTCGCTGCGCAAGGCCGTCGGCGTCGAGCACGCCGAGACCAACCTGTTCTCGCTGCCCGCCCGCGGGCGGCTGCTCGTGAGCGGGCGCAGCGGCACGTGGATCGTCCGCGCCGACGGCTCGAAGCGCCGCCTCGGCGACTACCAGGACGCGGCCTGGTCGCCGCACGGGATTTTCGTCGCGGCCACGCACGGCAACGAACTCGCCGCGGTCGACCAGAAGGGCGACGTCCACTGGACGCTCTCCCGCCGCTCGCCGCGATTCCCGGCCTGGGCGGGGTCGTTCACGGACACTCGGATCGCGTACGTCGCGGGCGGAAAGCTCCACGTCGTCGCCGGCGACGGAACCAGCGACCGGGTGATCGACCGCTCGGGATTCGTCGCTCCTGTATGGCGGCCCGGGCCTGGCTTCGTGCTCGCCTACGCGCGCGGCTCGACGGTGTTCGTGCGAGATGCGGTGACCGGCGCCGAGCTGCTGCGCAGGGGGAGCGACATCCGGCCGAGGAAGCTCGAATGGTCGACCGACGGAAAGCTCCTGCTCGTCTTCAAGCCGTACGCAACCCGCGTCTACGACGCGCGCGGCAAGGTCGTCGCCCAGGACGATCCGTCCGACGCGACCTTCGACCGGGACGCGACCTTCGTGCCCGGCACGCACCGCGTGCTCTACGTGCGCGCAGCCGGCGGCGGAAGCACGGTCTTCCGCTCGGGCGACGGGCTTTCGGTCTTCAGAGGGACGGGCGTCTTCCGCCAGCTCGTCTTCTCGCCGGACCGGCGGTGGCTCCTCATCACCTGGCCGACCGCCAACCAGTGGGTCTTCGTCCGCTCGCACCCGCGGAAGATCGTCGGCGCGGCGCGGATCTCGAACCAGTTCGGCAGCTACCCGCGCGTCGCGTCCTGGTGCTGCGCTCGATAGCACTGGCGGCCGGCGCGGCTCTTCTCGCCGCCTGCGGCGGGCGCACGCCGGTCGACGACGCGGCCGGCTTCGGGTTCGCCTCCGCGCCGGGCTGGAGGGCGTTCAGCGCAGCGGGCCCAGGCTGTCCCGCGGGCGGCGCCGTCGCGTCGACCGGCCCGATCGCAAGCGCACCCGACGTCTTCCCGCAG
Source organism: Actinomycetota bacterium (assembly GCA_046731695.1). Taxonomy (GTDB): domain Bacteria; phylum Actinomycetota; class Thermoleophilia; order Gaiellales; family Gaiellaceae; genus AC-32. The sequence goes on along the minus strand of JBKPLR010000002.1, from coordinate 38,015 downwards.
GAGACGATCAAACGCCTCTCGAGCGAGCAGATCCTGGTCTGGGCGTGCGCAAGCGTCCCGGAGCCCAGCGGCGCGAGCGCCTTCACTCCGGCGGACCTGCCGCTCGACCTTTCCGACGCACGCGTGGACGCGAGCTGGGAGGGCCAGCCGAATCGCGACGCACCCCAATACCTGCTCTGGCGGAACGCGAACGGCTACGACCTCGACGTCCGCCTCTTCTTCGGCATGCAGCAACCGCCCGCCGAGCGGCTGAGAGACGCGCAGGCCGAGCTCGAGCGGCTGCACGTCCCACTTGCCCCTCGGACCAAAGCTGCACATTCGTGCCGAACGTGCGGTGGCGCCACTCCGTCTCGCTCGGGCAACCGGACGATGGCACGCTCATCCGCGGCGTGCGCTTCCCGCGCGAGGGGCCGCACTTCTTCACATGGGACCCGATCCTCCACCGGCAGCCCGACCGGCCCTGGCGGCAGTACGGGAACGACCGGCTGGTGCGGATCGTCCTCCGGATCGTCGATCAGTACGCCGCATCGCATCCAGACGCGCCGCGCGTCGGAATTGGCGACTTCAGCCGGCCGCACGGCGGCTCCTTCGGCCCGAAGCACGCATCGCACCAGAACGGCCTCGATGTCGACGTCTACTACCCTCGCCTCGACCGGCGCGAGCGGCCGTCCGTGCGCGCCTCACAGATCGATCACCGGCTCGCGCAAGACCTGCTGAACCGTTTCCTCAGCGCAGGAGCGGTCCGGATCTACGTCGGGCCGAACACGCACCTCACCGGTCCGCCGGCGATCGTGCAGGTGCTCGTGCTGCACGGCAACCACATGCACGTCCGCATCGCGGGGCCCTAAGCTCTCCCGGATGCTGGCGGTCGGTGATTCGATTCCGGACGTTCGCGTCTGGATGGCTCCGCAGGAGCCCGTCTCGCTGCGGGAGCTCGCGGCCGAGAAGCCGCTCCTGCTCCTCTTCTACCTCTTCGACTGGTCCGCGACCTGAACGAGCGAGATGGAGCTCCTGCGTGACAGGAGCGTGGAGTTCGAGGAGGCGAACGTGCGGGCGGTCGGCATCTCGCGCGACTCGCCGTGGTCGCATGTCGCCTGGATGCAGGCGCTCGACCTGAACTTCCCGCTGCTTTCGGACTGGAACGCCGAGGCCGTCCGCGGCTTCGGGATCGCGCATGAGTTCCGCGGGTTCGAGGACGTTGCCGACCGGACGGCATTCCTCGTCGACCAGAGCGGTACGGTGCGCGGCGCATGGCGATACGAGACGGCCGAGGTGCCGGACTTCGACGCGCTGCTCTCGGCCGCCCGGGCTTTGTAGCGCTCGCCTGCGCGCTCTACCTCGCCGTCGCTCTCGCGGCGATGTGGCCGTCGACGGACCACTTCGGGACCCACTTCGCGGCACGCGCCGAGGCGATCGACGGGGAGGCCTCGGTCGGCGACCACCTGCAAGCCGTCTACCACCTCTGGCTCGTGGGGCACCAGCTCGAGCACGCGCGCGCGCCCTGGCTCGATCCATACACGTTCCGGCCCGAGAGCAGCCCGCGCGCGAACTTCGGCGGCTGGCCGTTCGGCGTGCCGTTCTGGCCGCTGGACGCGCTCTTCGGGGACGTGCTGGCGTGGAACCTGCTCGTGCTCTTGACGTACCTCGCGGCCGGGGGCTTCGCCTACCTCTGGCTCCGGGAGCTCCGGCTGCCGCGCGGCGCGGCGCTTGTGGGTGGGCTCGTCTTCGAGCTGGCGCCATACCGCGTGGCGCAGAGCGCCGGGCATCTCCGCGGGATGATCGCGGTGCTGCTGCCGCTCGCGCTCTGGGCCTTCGAGCGCTCGCGCCGGGGCAGCCGCTGGTGGCTCGCGCTCGCCGGAGCGGCGGTCGCCTCGATTCCGTTCTCGGACCTGCACCTCGCGCTCGGCGCCGTTCCGTTCTTCCTCTTGTACGCGGTTTGCCGCTCCCGCGAGCGCTGGACCCTCGTGGGCGCGCTGGCCGCCGGCGTGTGCGCCGTCGCCGCGGCGCTGCTCGTCAGCCGCTACGCGATCTCCGGCTCGATCGCCTCCGGTGGGCGGTCCCTTCGCGAGGTGGCCCACTACTCCGCGGAGGAGCTCGACTTCGTCAGCCGGCACCGGCGGCACGGGCCCGAGAGCTTCGTGTTCCTCGGCTGGCTGACGCCGCTCCTCGCGATCGCGGGGTTGGTCTTCGTGTTCCGCGCGCGGCGGTACGGGCTCGCGCTCGTGCTGGCCGTCGGCGCGATCGTGCCGCTCGTCCTCGCGCTGGGCACACACTTCCCGCTCTACGACTGGCTCTGGCACCACTTCCCGCCGTTGCGCTACCCGCGCGTCCCCGAGCGTCAGCTCCCGGTCGCGTGCCTTTCGATCGCCGCTCTGGTGTCGTTCGCCGTCTTGTGGATAACCCGGCGTTTCCCCCAGTTAGTAACAGTCTGTTACTCGCTGCTTCTGGTCGCGCTTTTCGCGGACCTTCGGCTCTGGGTGACCTCTTACCGGGTCGCGCGGGCGGATCCGGGGAACGCCGCGTACGCCGCGTTCCGGGGCCTCCCGCCGGGACGGCTGCTCGAGCTCCCGGTGCTCCACCCGACCGACAACCATGGGAGCGTCTACCTCTACTACGCCATGCAGGCTCAGCGCGAGCGGCCGGGCGGGTACTCGACAGTCGCGCCCAAGCGGGCCGGCACCCTGGCCCTCGAGCTCGAGCCGCTGAGCTGCGGCGAGTGGGGGCCCGGAGCCTTGGAGCTGCTGCGCCGGCTCGGCGTGCGGTACATCGCGTTCCACGCCGGGCTTTTCAGAAGCGAGAACGGCTGGTTCGCCTGGCGCGCGCTGAACGAGCACGGCTGGGGCTCGCTCGCCCGGGAGGGCGGCGTCACGACCTTCGTCCGCGGCCGCCCCGCGTCCCCATCCCCCGTCTCGAAGCCCACGAAGCGCTTCTCCTTCTGTCCCGAGTGGGACGACCGGGCGCCGCGGTACCGGCACGGCGCGTTCTGGGCGCGCGGGAGGCGTCTCGAGGTCGTCCTCACTACGCGAAACCCGGTGAGGACCACCTTCACCGTCGACGGCCGGCGCGTCCGCTCGGTGCGGGTGGTCACGGGTAACCGTCTCGGGATCCCGCTCGGGCGTCCGGGCTGGCACCTGGTGGGCGTCGACCTCCGCCGCGCCGACCGCGGCTTGCGCTTGGCCGAGCTACGCGCCCGCTGAGGGAGCCTCGGGCTCAACCTGGGCAGGAAGGAACAGCGCCGCGCCGAGCCCCACGAGTGCGAACAGGATCAGGGCGACCATCGCCCACGCGTACGCGCTCTTCCCCGACGCGAGGTCGGCGACGAGGATGGTGCCCGCGATCGCCGTGCCGAAGGACGAGCCCAGGTTGGAGATGCTGCGCGACAGGCCGGAGATCTCGCCTTGAAGCTGCTCGGGGAAGCTGGACTGGACGACGTTGACCGACGGGGTGAGCATGGTCCCCAGCCCGAGACCGACCATCGCCAGCCCGGGCAGGAAGGCGGCGATGCTGTCCGAGGCCCATACCAGGACGAGCAGAAGCGCGATCCCCGCAACGGTGACGAGGAAGCCCGCGACGATGAGCGTCCTCTGGGCGAACCGCTTTGCGAGCCGCGCCGCGGCGAGGGACGAGAACAGGATTCCGAGCGTCGCCGCAGTGAAGATCACGCCCGTTCCGATCGCGCTGTAACCCCGAACCTCCTGCAGGAAGACCGAGACGACGAATGACGTCCCCATCAGCAGCAGCCACTGCATGTTCTGGGTGACGAGCGCGAGGTTGCACGTGCGGTTCCTGAACAGCCCGGTGGACAGCAGCGGCTCCTTGCCCGCACGCTCGCGCGAGCGGATGTAGAAGAGGAACCAGGAAAGAAACGCGGCGCCGGCCACGAGGAAGACCACGAGCAGCGTGTTGTTGCTGCCGGCCTGCAGGACCCCGAAGACGAGGCAGAACATCCCGACCCCGGACAGGATCGCCCCGGCCGCGTCGAAGGGACGCTGCGGATCGGGCGGAACAGGATCGACCATCCGGCGGCTGAGGAGGACGATCGTCCCGACAACGAGAGCCTGGAAGACGAACGCGGCCCGCCAGCTGATCGCCGTGGTGATCACGCCGCCGATCAGCGGCCCGGCCGCGGCGCCGATCCCGCCGAGCCCGCTGATCACGCCGAAGGCCCAGGCGCGCGAGGTGATGTCGGTGAACCAGAGCGTCGCGAGGATGTAGACCGGAGGGATCAGGAGCGCCGTGCCGACCCCTTCGAACACCGAGTTTCCGAGGATAAGCACGCCAAGCCCGGGAGAGGCCGCACTCAGCAACGCACCGATCCCGTACAGCGTGAGGCCCCAGAGGAAGCACCGCTTGCGGCCCCAGCGGTCGGTCAGCTTGCTGCCGGGGATCATCAGGATCGCCATGATCAGCAGGAAGAGCGTGATCGCCGTCTGTACGCCCTTGACTGTCGTGTCGAGGTCGTCGGTGATGTCGGCGATCATCACGTTCATGTTCGAGCCCGCGAAGCTGCAGATGAACTGCGCGAGCGCGAGCGGAAGGATCAGCCGCCGTGCAGACCTGAGCGGACGCTCCGGAGCCACAGAGCTCTACATTCCCATCGCGTGGTACCCGCTGTCCACGTAGAGCGTCGTCCCGGTGACGTTGCGGGCGTCGTCTGAGAGCAGGTACGCGGCCGCGGCGCCGACGTCGTCCGCTTCGATGTGTCGGTGGAGCGGCGAGCGCTCCTCGACGATCGCCTCCATCGACGGGAAGCCGGCAATCGACCGCGCGGCCAGCGTGCGCACCGGCCCGGCCGAGATCGCGTTCACGCGGATGTTCTCCTGCCCAAGGTCCCACGCGAGGTACTGCACCGAGGAATCCAGCGCCGCCTTGGCGACGCCCATCACGTTGTAGTGCGGCACGGCCCGCTCGCCGCCGAGGTAGGTCATCGTCAGGATCGAGCCGCCGCCCCGGGCTTCCATCAGCGGCTCGGCCAGGCGCGCGCAGGCCACGAGCGAATAGGCCGAGACGTCCAGGGCGAGCCAGAAACGGTCGCGCGGCGTGTCGGTGAAGCGCCCTTCGAGGTCCTCCGCGGCCGCGAACGCGACCGAGTGCACGAGCACGTCGAGCCCGCCGTCGAAGGCCTGCCCCACTTCGTCGAACACGCGCGCGAGGTCCTCGTCCGAGCGCACGTCGCACTCGGTCACGAGCGGCGACCCGACGGACTCGGCGAGCTCCTGCACGTTCTTCTCGATTCGCTCGCCCTGGAAGGTGAACGCGAGCTCTGCACCCCCCTTGACGAGGCGGCTGGCGATCGCCCAGGCGATCGAGCGCTTGTTCGCCACGCCTAACACCAGGCCCCGTTTGCCGTCAAAAGCTCCCACGGGGCCCGAGTCTACGATTTCCGATTTCTCCGCTACATTGACTTCCTTGCGCCGTCCACTCGTTCTCATCGTCCTTGCGACGGCGTTCATCCTTTTCAGCGCCACGGCAGCCACCGCCCGCCTGGTGCCGATTCGGCTTCCGAAGAACGCCGAGGGCAAGCTCCAGCGGATCCGCCACGGCGTCATCCGCATCCCCACGGGGCACGCCTCCGGGCGCGTGACGGTCATCGTCGATCTCAAGCTCCCGCCGCTCGCAACCGCCTACGGTGGCGGCTTCGCCGCGCAGAGCTCCCCGCAGAAGCTGAACGTCGCGAGCGCCGGGGCCCGCGCCTACCTGGCGCGCCTGGCGCGGGCACAGCGAGTTGCCGCTGCCCAGATCCGAGCCGCGATCCCGCAGGCCCGGATCCAGAACCGCTACCGCGTCGTGCTCGACGGCTTCGCGCTCCGGCTGCCCTACCGCGCCCTGCCCACGCTCGAGCGCCTGAGCGCCGTTCGCAAGGTCTACCCGAGCCTGGGGTACCACCTCGACACGAACAAGAGCCCGTCGGTGATCCACGCCGACCAGTTCTGGGCGTCGACGGGCGGGATGGGCCAGGGCGTGAAGATCGGCGTCGTCGACGACGGAGTCGACATGACCAACCCGTTCTTCAACCCCGCCGGGTTCTCGTATCCGGCCGGCTTCCCGAAGGGGCAGACGAGCTACACGACGCCGAAGGTGATCGTCGCCCGGTCGTTCCCCGGCCCTGGATCGGGGAAGCTGGGACGGCTCCCCCTCGTCCGCTCGCAGTCGTTTCACGGCACGCACGTCGCGGGGATCGCGGCCGGCGTGCAGGGAACCGTCGCGACCCCGGGCCCCGACCATCCGCAGGTCACGGGTCTCTCCGGGATCGCCCCGCGCGCCTGGATCGGGAACTACCGCGTCTTCAACACGCCGGTCCTCACCGGCGGGTATGACGCCTTCACGCCCCAGATCGTGGCGGCGTTCGAGAAGGCCGTAGAGGACGGTATGGATGTAATCAACTTCTCGGGCGGAGGGCCCGAGGCGGACCCGGCGAGCGACGCGCTCCTCGAGGCCACCGACAACGTCGCCGCGGCAGGAGTCGTCCCGGTGATCTCGGCCGGCAACGACCGCGACGAGTTCGGCCTCGGCTCGATCGGCTCGCCCAGCAACGCGCCCGACGCGATCTCCGTCGCCGCGGTGTCCAACCTCCACGTCTTCGATCCCGAGCTGACAGTCACCGCCGCGGGGGCTCCCGCCAGCCTGCAGCACATCCCGTTCGCGTTCAACCTCCAGGTCCCGTCGACCTGGCTCCACACCGACCAGACGATCGTCGACGTCGGCTCGATCACCGGCACCGACGGCCACCCAGTCGATCGCCATCTCTGCGCGCCGGCCGGCTTCGACCCGAACGACGAGGAGCGCTCCTCGCTGCCGTCGGGCTCGCTCAACGGCCAGGTCGCGCTCGTCTCGCGCGGCGGCTGCACGTTCCTCTCGAAGGCCGAGCGCGTGCGCGCCGCTGGAGGCATGGCGATGGTCCTGGTCGACAACCGCGCGGGCGAGGCGAACTTCATCGGCGTCTTGCTGCCCGGCGGGGGCGGCGGGATGATCTCCGACCTCGACGGCGCGACCCTCCGCGCGTACCTCGCCGCCCACGGCGGCCGCACGACCTTCCGCGCCACGAGCGAGCAGGACCCGAAGGAGACCCAGACGGGCCGGAGCGGAATTGTCACGAGCTTCTCGTCCGGAGGGCCGACGAACTTCGACCACAAGCTGAAGCCGGACCTCGCGGCGCCGGGAGGCAGCATCCTCTCCTCGACGCTCAGGGAGTTCGCCGGCACGCCGTTCGCGGTCTTCGACGGAACGAGCATGGCCGCACCACACGTTTCGGGCGCGGCGGCGCTCCTCGTCCAGCAGCACCCGACGTGGACGGCACACCAGATCAAGTCGGCGCTGATGTCATCCGCGGGACCGGCTTGGGGCAACACCGCGCGCACGCAGGAAGCCTCCGTTCTGCTCGAGGGCGGCGGCCTCGTGAACGTGGCCGCGGCGAACAACCCGAGGCTCTTCACCGCTCCCGTCTCGCTCTCGTTCGGCTTCCTGAACACCGACGGCCACTCCGCGCGCCGCGCGCTGCTGCTCTCGCTCAGCGACGCCGGCGCCGGGGCGGGGACGTGGACGGTCTCCGTCGACGCGCAGTCCGCGACCACCGGCGCCTCGATCGCACCCGAATCCGCCCTCGTGACCGTCGGCCCCGGTGGGACGGTCGACGTCCCGATCGTCGCCTCCGCGGCAGCCGGCTCGCCCCGCGGCGACAACTACGGCTTCGTCGTGCTCGAGCGCGGCGCCGACCGGATCCGCGTCCCGTACTACTTCTCGGTCGTGCTGCCGCAGATCGGCAAGGCCCCGCGCGTGAACATCAAGAAGCTGCAGGTGGGCGACACGAGCAAGGGGACCAACTTCGTCAACGAGTACCGCTTCCCGGCGTACCCGTTCAGCCCGCCCGCGTTCTACACCGGGCCGGGGATGCACGAGGACGGCGCCGAGCAGGTCTACACGGTGCACATCAACGGCCATGTCGCGAATGCCGGGGCAGCGATCATCGCCACCGGGAACAACGCGCTCCCGGAGCCGTGGTTCCTCGGCTCGCCGAACGAGGACGACGTCCAGGGCTACCCGGGAACGCCCGTCAACGTCAACGGCCTCACGTTCACGTACCAGTTCGACGCCCTCGCCGCCGGGCTCGCCTTCCCGCGCGAAGGGAAGTACTACGCCGTCGTCGACTCGCGCGCAGACCCGTACACGGACGAGTCGTTCAAGGGCCAGTACCTGCTGCGGTTCTGGCAGAACGATGTCAAGGTGCCGAAGTTCACGTTCCTGACGAAGCGCGTGACCGCCGGTCGTCCCCTGCTGGCCGCGATCGCGACCGACCGAGGAGCAGGCATCGACCCGCTCTCGCTCGTCATCGGCTACAAGCGGATCCTGCTCCTGGCCGCGTTCTACGACCCGTCCTCCGGGCTCGTCATCTGGCTGCTCGACGGCGCTCCGAAGATCGGCGTGGGAAAGACCCCAATGATCGCCGTCGCGTCCGACTACCAGGAGTCGAAGAACGTGGACCAGGCGGGCGAGAACATCCTCCCGAACACGGCCTTCCGGTCGTTCAGGCTGCGCGGCGTGGCAGGGCCGACGATTACCTGGCTGCTGCCGAAGCGGAACGAATGCGTGACGAAGCCGGCGGGCATGATCGTCTCGGCCGGCTCGAGGGCCGGCGTCCGCTCGGTGAAGTTCTTCGACGGCAAGCGCCTCATCGCGAAGCGCACGCGCGGGGTCGAGGGGCTCTTCGTTGCCGACTGGAAGAGCGGCAAGGCCAAGCGCGGCCGTCACGTGCTGCGCGCGGTCGTGACCGACCGGCGCGGGCGCCACGCCCAGGCGCAGAAGATCGCTCGCGTGTGCCGCAAGTAGCGGTCGTCACCGGGGGGTCGAGCGGCATCGGCGCCGCCACTGCCCGGAAGCTGACCAACCGGGGTTGGAGCTGCGTGTTGATCTCGCGCGGCGAAGAACGTCTGCGCGGCGTCGCGGAGGAGCTCGGCGCGGAGTGGGAGACGTGCGACGTCGGCGACCGCGAGGCCGTCGACCGGACGGCCGCTACGATCCGAGCGCGACACCCGCAGATCGGGCTCCTCGTCAACAACGCGGGGATTCCCGGCCGCGGCGGCTTCCTGCGCTCCTCGCCGGAGCGGATCGAAGAGGTGACGCGGACGAACTACCTCGGCGCCGTGTGGAGCCTCCTCGCATTCCTGCCCGCCCTCGAGGCGGCGGCGCCGTCCGACGTCGTGAACGTCGTCTCGGTCGCGGGAACCGTAGCGACCGGCACTGCGGGCCCGTATATGGCTTCGAAGCATGCGGAGCTGGCGTTCTCGCGGTCCACGCGCAGCGAGCTGAAGCCGCGCGGCGTCCGCGTGCACACCGTCCTGCCCGGGTTCGTGGAGACGCCGGGGTTTCCGCAACGCACTCGGTTCTCGAACCGCTTCGTGCGGTCGCTCGTGATCGAGCCCGAAGAGGTCGCCGACGGGATCCTCGCGGCCGTCGAGCGCGATCGCCGCGAGATCTTCGTTCCGAAGATGTACCGCATCGCGCCGCTCGCGCAGGCACTCGTGCCTGGCCTTATCGCCCACTTGGGAGGACGCGGAGCGCGTCCGGCGCGTGATTAGACTCTCCGTATGGCCGGGCCGTTGTCAGCTGAGGAAGTGGCGAGGGTCGCGGAGTTCCGTGCCGCGTTGCGCCAATTCCTCCGCCGGGCGGAGCGGAATGCCCGGGCCGCCGGCCTCACGCCGCAGCGGTACCTGCTGCTGCTGATGATCAAGGGCGCGCCCGACCACAGCGAGCAGTCGACCGTCACCGAGCTCGCCGAGCGGCTTCAGCTGGCGCAGAGCACCGTGACGGAGCTCGTCCGGCGCGCCGAGGAGACCGGCCTCGTCGAGCGCGAGCGCTCGAGCGAGGACGGAAGGATTGCCCACCTTCGCCTCACGCCGGAAGGCGAGCGCCGGCTGGCCCGCTCGTTCACGAGCAACGACAGCGAGCGGAAAGCGCTTCTGGAGGCGTTCTCGCACCTCGAGGGCAGCATCCTCACCGCATAGGATCAGGAACGTGCGCGTCGAGATCCACTATTGCCCGACCTGAAGCGGCTATGACACGCGGGCCGCGAGTCTCGCGGCCGAACTGAACGCAGAGGGTTTCGACGCCGAGGCGATTCCCGGCAGCAAGGGCCAGTACGACGTCGTTACCGACGGGAGAACCGTCTTTTCGAAGGAAGAGACCGGCCGCTTCCCCGAGGACGGCGAGGTCCTGGCGGTCTTGCAGGGCTAAAGGGACGTGTCCGGCCGAGGTCGAGCCGCCGTTGCGGGGGCCACGGCCGCAACGATCTGGGGCCTCCAGGAACCTCTGGACAGACGGGTCTTGCGCTGCGACTACTCGGACATCGCGCTGCTCGGAAAGGCCGTGACGCGCGGGGGCGGGTGGCGCGCCGCGGGCTTCGCGGTTCACGCTCTCAACGGCGCGACCTTCGGCCTCGCGTTCCACGAGCTACGACGAAGGCTGCGCGTCCCGCCCAGGAAGCTCGCTCTCGCCGCCGCGCTGGCCGAGCACCTGAGCCTCTATCCGCTCTGCTATTTCGTCGACCGCTACCACCCCGCACGCGGCGAGCCGGGGATTCCACCGCTGTTGAGCAATCCGCGCGCCTTCGCCCAGGCGACCTGGCGGCACGCCCTCTTCGGCACGCTGCTCGGCCGCCTCGCCTAGCGCTTCTCCAGTAGGTACCAGCCGAGCTCTGCGGCGTAGCCGGGCGGGGCGAGACCGGCGGCTCGCTCGCGGGCGTCGCCTTCGCACCCGGCGAGGTCGAGGTAGGCATCGAGGTCGCGAGGCTCCCTCTCGTACTCTGCGTCGAGGAGGACGAGCCCGTTCGCCTCGAACAGGTGGCGGAGGTCGATGTCGGCGAGCGCGCGAGCGTGCGACGGGTCTCTGGCCCGCTCGAACCGATTGAGCTCGAGGGCAGCCAGCGGGTCGACCGGCGCGATCTGGTCGATCACGAGGAGACGTCTACGCGGACGCGTGACGCGAGCGAGCTCGGCGACGGCCAGCTCAGGACGCGGGATGTGGTGCAACGTCCGGAGCGAGCCGGCGAGGTCGAACGATCCGTAGTCGAACGGGAGCTTCGTCGCGTCGCCTTCGACGAAGGTGACGTTCGGGAAGCGCTCCGCGCGCCTGCGCCCCTGGTCGAGCAGCTCGGGGACGAGGTCGACCGCCACGACCTCGCGCACGTGCGGCGCGAGCGCGAACGCGAGCGCGCCGGAGCCCGCGCCCGAGTCGAGCACGCGCTCGTCGCCGGCCGGCGCGACGAAGCGGACGACCTTCTCCTCGAGCTCTGCCGCGCGGGCGTCCTGCAGCGCGGCCACGCGCTCAGCCGTCCTCGCGAACCGCTCCCGAGTGGCGTCTTGCATAGTCGAGCGCCTCCTCCTTCGTCGCGATCGTACCCGCGGCGCGCTCCTCCTCGATCTCCGCGAGCAGCCGGCCGATCTCCGGGCCGGGCGGCAGGCCGAGCTCGTCTCCGCGCAGCAGGGGCTCGGCAGGTTCGTTCGAGCGTGCCTCCCCCACGGCCCCGCTCAGCTCTTCGGCGCCGAGGTACCCGAGCGCGTCCAGCGCCCACGGCTCGGTCGCTCGCCGGAAGCGGTGGATCGAGCGCGGGTCTTCTTCAGGCCGCTCTGCCCTGAGCAGCGCCCCTGCGTACCGCCGCAGCTCGTTCGAGACCGGGAGCCGGCGGAGGCCGTCCCCGAAGACGGCCACGAGCCGGTACTCGGGAGAGTCGACGCGGTCCAGCCTGTCGGTGATCGACCCGCCCAGCGGCTCGAGCAGGCCGAGGTCGTCCACGCGGCGGTACCCGCCCGACGAGAGCCGCCGCAGCTCCGCCACGATTCGCTCGCCGGCCGGGCGCGTGACGAGGCCGGCATGCCCGCGTACGAGCGCTTCGGTCTCCTCGTCGAGCCGGAAGCCGAGCTCGTCCTCGAGGCGCACGGCCCGCAGGAGGCGCAACGGATCGTCCTCGAAGACCGACGCCCGCACCGCGCGCAGGCGCTTCGCCTCGAGGTCCTCCCGCCCCTCGAACGGGTCGACTGCGTCGCCGCCCGCGAGCGGGCGCGCGATCGCGTTGATCGTGAAGTCGCGCGTCGCCAGGTCGTCCTCGACCGATCCCGGCAGCGGCGTGAAGTCGACAGTCCGGCCGTCCTCGAGCGCGACCCGCCAAGCGCCGTGCCGCTCCGAGAGCGGGAAGGGGGCGCCTCCGGAGCGGCGCGCGTAGCCCCGAGCGGCCCGCTTCGGGTCGCGGAGAGCGATGTCGAGGTCGACCAGGTCGCGGCCGAGCAGCTCGTCCCGGACGGCGCCGCCGACGACCCAGGCTTCCCGGCCCTCTAGCACCTCTCGCGCGAGCTCAAGCATCGACGACCGTCCTCCGCGCACGGCGCGGGTCCATCTCGATCCGGGAGACGAGCTCGTAGTTGATCGTCCCCGCCACGCGCGCATGGTCTTCTGCGAGCACACCCTGGCCGAGGATCGCAACGGGCGCGCCGACCGGCTCCGGTTCCTCGAGCTCGACCGCGAAGGCGTCCATCGAGATCGTCCCGACGACCCGGCGAGGCTCGCCGCCGACCCGAACCTCGGCGCCGGTGAGGTCGCGCCGGAAACCGTCCGCATAGCCGACGGGAACGATCCCGATCCACCTGGGCTCCTCGGCGACAAATGTCCGCCCGTAGCCGGTGCTCTCGCCGGCCTGGAGCTGCTTCACCTGCGCGAGGTAGCTCCGCCACGAGAGGGCCGGCTCGAGCCCGTCCTTCGCCGGGTCCTCACTGAAGGGCGAGAGCCCGTAGAGCGCGATCCCGCAGCGGGCCGCGTCGAGGCGCGACGACGGAATGCGTAGTGCGGCCGCGCTGTTCGCCGCGTGCCGCATCAGGTGGCCGTACGGCTCGGTCGCCCTCCGGAAGCGCTCGATCTGCTGCTCGGCGAAGCCTGGGTCACTGTCCGCCGTCGCGAGATGCGTCATCAGGCCGACGACCTGCGCGGGCGGCTTCGGCAGCTCCGAGAGGCCCCAGCGCCCCATGCCGGTGTCGAGCTTCAGGTGCACGCGCATGCCTTCCGGGATCTCGTCGTCCCAGATCGCGAGCTCGAGCTTGGCCTCGCGAGCCTGGGCGACCTCGCGGCTCGTGGCGGTCGGGCCCATCACGAGGATCCGGACGAGCCCAAACTCCTGCCGAAGCTCGAGGGCCTCCGCGACGGTTGCCACGCAGAGGGCACCGGCGCCTTCGGCGACGAGCGCGCCGGCAACGTCGATTGCGCCGTGCCCGTACGCGTTCGCTTTCACCACCGCCCAGAGCTGCGCGCCTTCGAGCACGCGGAGCAGCGTGCGCGCATTGCGCCTGATCGCGCCGAGGTCGATGGTCAGCTCAGACCGGTGCATCCAGCACCAGCGGGAGGGCGCCGATCACGTCGCTGGCAACCGCCCCCGCCTGCGGGATCAGTTGCGACGCGAGCTGCTGGGCCGCGACCGCTGCCTCCGCACCGACTCCTTTGGCGAGAAAGGCCGCAACGATCCCCGTGAGGACGTCGCCGCTCCCAGCGGTCGCGAGCGCCGGAGTGCCGAGCGAGCTGACACGCACGCCCTCTCCCGGCGCAGTCACGAGCGTGTCGGCTCCCTTCAGCAGGCAAGTGCAGCGGAAGCGGTCCGCACCGCGTCGCACGGCCTCGAGCCGGTGGGCCGCGACCCACTTCGGATCCTGGCCGAGCATCCGCGCGAGCTCACCCTCGTGCGGTGTGAGCACCGTCGGGTGATTGCGTTCGAACGGCTCGAGCCCGAAGAGCCCGTCGGCGTCGACGACGATCGGCACTTCGAGCTCTGCCAGCAGCCGCGCGACGACCTGCTTCGGGCCCTCGCCGCGGCCGAGGCCGGGCCCGACTGCAACCGCCCCGGCCTTCGACGCGAACTCGACGATCGGGTCGATCGCGCGGGGCGAGATCTTGCCGTCGTCCTCCGGGCAGCCGAGCTTGACCGCCTCGAGCAGCCGCTGCTCGAAGACCGGAAGCGTCGAGTCAGGCACTGCGACTGCGACGTAGCCGGCGTCGGCGCGAAACGCCGCTTCGGCCGCGAGGCACGGGGCGCCGGTCAGCCCGTGCGAGCCGCCCACGATCAGAACCGAGCCTGCGGTGTACTTGTTCTGGTCGGGGCGCTTTCTGGGGACCCGTTCGAGGATCTCGGCCGTCACGAGCTGGTGCTCGGTCTCGCGCCGCTCGAGCCCGATGTCCGCCACGACGACCTCGCCTGCGTGGAAGCGGCCCGGCGCGACCTCGAGGCCGACTTTGCGCGCGTGCATCGTCACGGTCACGTCGGCCTCGACGCAGGCGCCCGCGACCTCGCCGGAGGAAGCGTCCACGCCGGAGGGCAGGTCGACCGCGACGACCGGCGCGTCGGCGCCGTTGATCGCCTCGATCTTGCGCGCCGCTTCCTCCCGGGGCTCGCCGTGGAAGCCGGTGCCGAAGAGCGCGTCGACAATCACGTCCGCTCCAGCCACGTCGTCGGAAACGCTGGCGTCCTTGCCCGCCTCCCGTAGAACGTCCACCGCGATCTTCCCGTCGCCGCCGTTGGCGCCCTTGCCGCAGACCGCGACGAACCGGCGCGCGTCGGGATACCGCCGCATCGCCGCCTTAGCCACCTCGCGCCCGGCGCGGACCATCAACTCGTCGACGTCGTGTCCCGCCTCGGCCGCCTTCATCTCCTCCGCGGTGTAGAGCGGCTCAGGCATCTTCGACGAAGCACACCGCCGAAGCCAGGTCGCGCGAATGCGTCATCGAGAGCTCGATCCGCCCTGCGCCGACTCGATCGGCCCAGGCCTTCGTCCGCCCCGAGAGCGTCACGCCGGGCTTCGGGCGGCCCGCAATCTCGATCTCGCGCCACGTGAAGCGCACGCCGGAGCCGAGCGCCTTCCCGACCGCCTCTTTTCCCGCGAATCGGGCCGCGTAGTGCTGCGGTGGGTTGGCGCGCGAGTCGCAATAGGCTCGCTCGGCGTCGGTGAAGCACCGCTCGCTGAAGCCGGGGTAGCGCTCGAGTGCCCGCGCGATTCGCTGGATCTCGATCAGATCGACCCCGACTCGCATCAGGAGGCGGCCTCGATCCAGTCGGGCAGCGCGGCGATCGAGTCGATCACGCCGTCGGGCTTGATCGTGGACTCCTCGAGCGCGTCCTCGCGGAACTTTCCGGTGCGAACGAGGACGCTGTGGAGACCGAAAGCGGCCGCGCCCGCGACGTCGGCCTCGACGTCGTCGCCGACCATCCAGGTCTGCTCCGGCTCGTACTCGAGCACGTCAAGGGCGGCCGCGAAGTACGCAGCGCTCGGCTTCCCGAGGACGGTCGCTTCCATGTCCGCCGCGTACTCGAGCCCGGCGACGTACATCCCGGCGTCGAGCAGTGCGCCCCGCGAGGTCTGCCACCAGCGGTTCTTGTGCAGGCAGTAGAGCTCGGCGCCGTCCTGGAGCTCGGCGAACGCGCGCGCGAGGTTGTAGTAGCTGAAGACCCTGTTCGTCTCGTAGCCCTCGTCGGCGCCGCCGAGCAGAACTGCGTCGGCACCCTCGCCCACCAGCTCCACCCCGTCCAGGTCTTCGACGATCGCCGGCATCGTCAGCGCGAGCACCCGCTTGCCGGCGAGCGCGTGGGCTGCGGCCACCGGGGTGGTCTGGAGCTCCTCGTCCTCGAGCTCGACGCCGAAGGAGCGGATCTCGTCCGCGAGCGCGCGGCGGGAGTGCGTGGTGTTGTTGGTGACGAACCGGAGCCGGTGGCCGGCCTCGCGGAGCCGCGCGATCGCCTTCGCGCCGCCCAGGATCGGGTTGCCCGAGACGTGCAGCACGCCGTCGACGTCGAGGAGGATCCCAGCCACGCGCGCGGAGTCTAAGGCGCGGGCAGCGGGACGGAACGGCCGGCGGCGACGTAGGCATGGCGCCCGTCGCCGATGATCGCGATCGCCACCTGAGGGTCGATGCCGGCGATGCGGCTCACGTCGACGGCGCGGCTGGCTCCGTTCTCGCCCCCGAGCACGTCGGTGCACGACGGGACGCCGGCCGGGCCGAGGCTCCCACCGCGCGCCGGAAGGGCGACGACTTCGCGCGGATAGTAGAGCGTCTCGTGCCAGGTGATCGCCGAGCGACAGGGCGGGATCCGCTTCGTGGCTTCCTTCGTCGAGCCGCAAGCGCAGACAAGCGCGACGAAGCAGAGGGGCACAATACGCCTCATGCCCGACGAGTCTATTCCGGTCACGCGCTCGGTCTCCATTCCCCGCTCGGAGATCAGCTACCGCTACTCGCGCTCGAGTGGCCCTGGCGGCCAGCACGCGCAGAAGAGCGACACGCGCGTCGAGGCGATCCTCGACGTCCCGGACTCGCAGTCGCTCTCGGAGGCCCAAAAGCGCCGCGTGATCGCACGCGCCGGCCCGGTGCTGCGCGCGATCGCGCAAGACGAGCGCAGCCAGTGGCGCAACCGCGAGCTCGCCACCGAGCGGCTGGTCGCAGAGCTACGGGAGGCGCTCAAAGTGCCCCGCAAGCGCCGCCCCACGAAGCCGAGCAAAGCCGCGGTCGAGCGCCGCCTGGAACAGAAGCGCCGCCGGAGAGAACTCAAGCGCCGGCGGCGGACACTCGAGTAACGCCTATCTGCGCGCCGAGATACGGAGGCTGTTCAGAAGCGCGACGGTGCTGTGGCGGGCGCCTGAGCGGGCGCCGACGTAGACGAACGCGTAGAAGCGGCGCCCGTGGTCGCGGAAGAGCAACTCGGCACCGGGGCCCGTCGGGATCTCGCAGCAGCCTCCGAGATTCCCGAGTCGCGGCGGCAGCCGGAAACGGACCGGACGGGACGGGAAGCGTCCGCTCGTGCCCTCCATGAGCAAGACGAGCGCGGCTCGCGGAGGCACCCGGTAGCGCGCGTGTAGCTTCCCGCGCGCGGTCGTCGCCAGCAAACGCTGCGCCGGGTCGCTGCAGTCCGTGATCGACTGGTGAACGAGCCGCCATCCCGGCGGGAGGACAACGCTGATCCCCGCGCCCGCGTCCACGAGTCCGGAAGATCCGGCAGCGCCAGCGGGAAGGAGAAGCACCGCGATGACGGCAAGCCGTCGCATCGACCTCTGTACGGCGCGCGGAGCCGCTCAGGTCCCGCGGGCCTCGACGCGCTCGAGGAACCCGCGCACGAGGGCAAACGTCTTCTCGGGCTCCTCCGCCTGGGCCATGTGCGAGCTTTCCTCCATCACGACGTACTCCGAACGCGGGATCGCACGGGCGGCGGCCTCGGTGATCTTCGGCGTCACCTCGTCGTAGCGCCCCCCGAAGACGAGCGTCGGCACCTCGATCCGGCCAAGTTCCCCGCTGATGTCCCAGTCCTTGATCGTGCCGATCACATGGAACTCGCTCGGCCCGTTCATGGAGTGGTAGACCTCCGGATTCGCGTCGAGCACCTTGAAGCACTCGACCACCCAGTCCGGCCATGGGTCGACCCGGCAGAGGTGCCGGTTGTAGAAGACCATCACGGCCTCCTCGTACTCCGGGTCGTCCGTCGTCCCCGCCGCTTCGTGCTTCCGGAGCGTCGCCTCGACGTCGGGCGGCAACTCGGAGCGCAGGCGATCCACCTCGGGCATCCACTCGGGCACGCTCGCCGGCGAGCTCTCGACGATCAGCGAAACGAGCCCGTCGGGCCGGCCGGTCGCGTACTGCATCCCGAGCATCCCGCCCCACGAATGGCCGAGGATGTGCACGCGGTCGAGCCCGAGCGCCTCCCGAACGACGTCCACCTCCTCGACGAACAGCTCGGGCGTCCACATCGAGGCGGCGTGCGGCTCGGTGAGCGCGGACTTCCCCGAGCCGAGCTGGTCGTAGAAGACGACGCGCCGCTCGTCTGCAAGCACCTCGTACGGCTTCACGTGCAGCCAGTTCGCCCCTGGGCCGCCGTGGAGGCAGAGCAGCGGCGCCAGACCCGAATCCCGCTCCGCCTCGACCGAGCGGTACCAAGTCTCGCCCTGCCGGAACGGGATGCGGCCTTCGCTCACCTCCACGCGGGAATTCTTACGCACACCTAACCGGCGCCTTACCACTGCGTAATCGCGGCCTCACACCGGGCGTGAATGCTCAGCAGAGATCCCCGACAGAAGGAGCCCGGTATGAGACGGCACCTCTTGTACCTCGCACTCGCCGCAGTCGTAGTGCTCACTGCAGGCGCCTCCAGCACCTTCGCCGCCCGCGGGAGCGGCAACATCCTCTACCTCTTCAACGGCCGCCTGCTCGCCGACGCAGGGAACTCCCCGACGCTCTTCGTCGACGTGAACGGCGGAAACCGCGCGGCGCTGAGGAAGCTGATCGGCCACGGCGACGACCAGCAGTTCGCAGTCGACTCGAATACGCAGTACATCCGTTGGACGAACGGCGTCCCCACCGTCGTGCAGGAGTCGAACCTCGCAGCCGGCGACCGTGTCACCATTCGCATCCGCGCAGCACGCAGTGCGTCGCTCGCCCAGATCGAGGCGACCCCGGCGGCAAACGTGGCGGACCGAGGTCCGAACGGTCGCTTCCCGCGCAAGCCGCTGTGGCTGTTCGTCGGCAAGCTGGACGGGCCGGCCGCGAACCACCACCTCACGCTGCACATCACGAACGGCAACCTCCGGGCGCTGCGGGCGATGCTCGGACAGCCGCTCGACCAGACGTTCACCTACGACCGGCACACGATCTTCGTCCTCTGGCAGGGCCGTGTGCCGACCTTGATCTCGCCGAGTCAGCTCCGGGTCGGCGACAGGATTTCGGTGCGGATCCGCGCTCCCGGCCGCACCTCCCTCGGCCAGGTCGAGGCCACGCCGGCCAACCACGTCGGCGACCACGAGCCCGGCCAGTAGCAACCACCGTTCGGTGGTGCGGAGAGGCCGCCTCCGGGCGGCCTCTCTCATTGGTCCAGGAGGCCTTGGCGGAACCTCGCTCGTCGTCGGGGTGCGATGGCCGTTCCGAGGCAAGGACGCAGGGAGTCCCTGTAGTCGATAACTACAGGGGCGACTGAGGACACCGCCTCGGGGCGGACAGCGCGGCCCGACGGCACAGACTAGGTTGCGTCAAGGCCTCCTAGCTAGGGTCCAGCCGTGCGACTCTTGGGGTCACTGGGCAGCGGCCGCGACATGGCGGTCGACCTCGGCACGGCCAACACGCTCGTGTTCATTCGCGGGCGCGGGATCGTGCTCTTCGAGCCGTCGGTGGTCGCGTTCTCGGAGGAGACCGGCCGCGTGCACGCGGTCGGCGCGGAGGCGCGGCGGATGATCGGCCGCACGCCGGCCACGATCCGCGCGACCCGGCCGCTGCGGCACGGCGTCATCGCCGACTTCGAGATCACCGAGCAGATGCTGCGCCACTTCATCACGAAGGCCGGCGGCAGCCGTTTCGCGTTCGCGCGGGTCGTACTGTGCGTCCCGAGCGGGATCACCGACGTCGAGCGGCGCGCGGTTGACGAGGCGACGAGAGCCGCGGGCGCGAGGGCCGTCTACCTGATCGAGGAGCCGATGGCAGCTGCGATCGGCGCCAACCTGCCCGTCGCGGACGCGATCGCGAGCATGGTGATCGACATCGGCGGTGGCACCACCGAGGTCGCGGTGATCGCGCTCGGCGGAATGGTGGTCTGGGAGTCGATCCGCATCGGCGGCTACGAGATGGACGACGCGATCGTCGACTACGTCAAGAACGTGCACAAGCTGCTGATCGGGCAGGAGACCGCCGAGGCGGCGAAGATCGCGGTCGGCTCGGCGTGGGAGCTCGACGGCGAGCTCGAGGACACGCAGGTCGCCGGTCGCGACCTCGTGACCGGCCTGCTGCGGCGCGTGAAAATCAGCGCCGGCGACGTGCGCCGGGCGATGGAGCAGCCGGTCGGACGGATCGTGACCGCGGTCAAGGAGACGCTCGAGCGGACGCCGCCCGAGCTCGCGGCCGACCTCGGCGAGCGCGGGATCGTCCTCGCCGGCGGCGGGGCGCTCCTTCGCGGGATCGACGAGAAGCTCCGGCACGAGGTCGGCCTGCCGGTGCAGCGGGTCGAGTCGCCGCTGACATGCGTGGCGGAAGGCGCCGGCCGGAGCCTCGACGAGCTCGAGACGCTGGAGCGAAGCGCGAAGGCCCAGCGCAAGAGCCGAACCCGCCGCTAGCGGGGCAGAAGGTTGAGGATGCGGTCAAGGGCCCGCGGCCGGGGAAGCTGAGGCGCCGCAAGGAAGCCTGCGAGCCGCTCTGCCTCTTCCTCTTCGAGCGAGACTGCGGCCTCGGCGACTCCCTCGGCGTTCCAGACGCTGAAGCGAACGTGCGGCTCCTCGGTCAGGTACCGCGAGACGCGCAGGGCCTTCCCCTCATCGCGCGGATGCGCGCGGAAGAACTCGACGAGCTTGCTCCTTTGAGGAGCCGCACACCAGGGGCAGAAGCGGAACGCCGCCACCAACTCACCGCCGCACTCCGCGCAGGCGCGCATTTCCCGCCTCCTCTCGAAGCGGAACCGTAACTCCACACGCGAGCCGGCGCTAGTGCCGGTGCTCGGCGTGCTCGAGCCCAGCCGCCTCGCGCGACCTTGGCGACGCAGCGAAGCGGTCGCGGCAGCCCGCGCCGCAGAAGTAGTACGTCTTCCCGTCGACGACGGCCGTCACGGCTTTGGCGCGGTCGACGGTCATCCCGCAGACCGGGTCGCGCACGCCGCGCCGCAGGGTCAACCACACGAGCCACGCGGCAACCGCCGTGAAGACGATGTTCAGCACCGTCGTGTAGTTCCACGAGATCCCGCGGCTCGCGATCGAGTCGATCGACGGCCGATGCGTCGGGATCAACCCGGCCCAGTCGAAGATCCCGTCGACCACCAGGGCCGCCGCCACCATCGCCCCGAACATGACCGTGACGAGCACGGCAGCCAGCCGCCAACCGTAGTAGCGCCCGTAGATCAGGACGAGCGGGATGATGATCAGGTCGGCGTAGATGAACGCGATCACGCCCGAGAACGAGATCCCGCCGGCCCAAAGCACCGCCGCCAGCGGCACGTTCCCGACCGAGCAAACGAAGGAGAGCACGGCCACGATCGGGCCCACGACCACGTTCTCAGCGAGCTGCGCCGCCCCGCCGGTGTCCGACAGGAACAGATCGTTGAAGAAGTCCATCGGCAGCAGCGCGATGAAGCCCGCGATCAGGAACCCGGCCGAGATCTCCTTCCAGAGCATCTCCCAGTCGCCGCGGAAGTTCTGGGCGACGTCGGACCACGCGTCGATCGAGAACAGGTGCGGCCGGCCGCCCGCGGTGTGGTGCACGTGCCCCGTGTCGGCCGCGACCGCGTGCTCCCGCGCCTGCTCCTCCACGCGCCGGGAGACCAGCAGCCGGATCGCGATCCACATCAGCACGATCAGGATCAGCCCGCCGACGAACTCGGCCAGCGTGAACTGCCAGCCGATGAAGATCCAGATCACGATCCCGATCTCGAAGACGAGGTTGGTCGAGGCGAACTGCAGCGCCATCGCCGCGGCGAGGCTTGCTCCCTTCTGGAAGGCCGACTTCGCGATCGCGACCGCCGCGTAGCTGCACGAGGACGACGCCGCACCAAACCCAGTGGCGAGCGCAAGCGAGCGCAGCCCTCGGCCGCCCATCATTCGCTCCATCCGGGCTCGCGGCACCCAGGCCTGCACGATCCCGGAGAGCAGAAAGCCGAGCACCAAAGCCCACCAGACTTCCCACGCCATCTGGAACGCGTTCCAGAGCCCCTGCGCGACCTCGTCCATGGGCTGAGCGTATCCACCGGCCTCCGCGGGTACGGGACCGCGCGTGCCGGAACAGCTGATCACCTGCTCGAAGGACTGGAGGCGTCTAGTCGGTCGCGAGCCGCAGGCCGAGGGCGACGAGCACCGCGCCGGTAGCCGCATCGAGCGTGCGCCGCACCCTCGAGCGACGGAAGACCACCGCCGCCTTGGCCACCGCCGTCGCATAGAGGCTGAGCCACGCAAGCGTGAAGCAGGCGAAGAGGAGGCCGAGCGAGAACATCCCGCCGAACGACGAGGCGAACTGCGGCAGGAGGCTCGTGAAAAAGACGGCCATCTTCGGGTTGCCGAGGTTGCTGAGCAGCCCCTGCCGGTACACGCCGCGCCGTTGCGGGAGCCGGTGTCCGGCCGGCCGTCCGCGAACTGCCGCGGCGAGCGCCTGAACGCCCAGGAAGACGAGGTAGGCGGCGCCGGCCAGCTTGAGCGCGAGGAAGACGTCGCGGGACGCGAGGAGCACCGCGGCCAGTCCGGCGCTCGCCGCGAGCGCCCACGTCAGCTGCCCACTGATGACTCCAAGCGCCGTGAGGACGCCGCCTCGACGCCCGCCTGTGATCGTGTTGCGAATCGTCAGAGCCGTGTCCTGCCCCGGGGTCACGATCACGACGAGCGCGACTCCGACAAACGCCGCTAGCTGCCCGAGCTCCATCGATGGAATGATCGCAGCGTGGCCAAGGTCGCCGTCGTCGGGCTCGGAGCGATGGGCAGCCGGATCGCGCGCCGCCTGCTCGACGCGGGACACGAGCTCACCGTCTGGAACCGGACGCGCGCGAAAGCCGAGGACTTCGGGGCGGCCGTCGTCAATTCACCGGCCGAAGCCGCATCTCGAGTCGAGGTCGTGATCACGATGGTGACCGACCCGACGGCGCTGGCCGCCGTCACGGAAGGACCGGAGGGCGTGGCGGCGGGCGTGGGCGACGGCACCGTGATCGACATGTCGACGGTCGGCCCGGCAGCGATTGCCCGGCTCAGCTCGATTCTCGATCTCGGGCAGCTGCTCGATGCGCCTGTTCTCGGAAGTCTCAGTGAGGCCGAGTCGGGAACGCTGTCGATCTTCGCCGGTGGAGACGAGCACCAATTCAAGCGCTGGCGTGGACTCCTCGAGGTACTCGGAAACCCGCTATACATCGGCCCATCCGGCTCCGGCTCCGCTGCGAAGCTGGTCGCCAACTCGACCCTTTTCGGCGTGATCGGCGTCTTGGGCGAAGCGCTCGCGCTCGCGGATGCCCTCGGCCTCGAGCGTGAGAAGGCGTTCGAGGTGCTCTCGACGACCGCCCTTGCCGACCAGGCGGAGCGGCGCCGGCCAGCCGTTGAGTCAGGCGACTACCCGCCGCGCTTTCCGCTCCGGCTCGCGCGCAAGGACGCGAACCTGATCGCCGAGCTCGGCCTTGACCTGCGCGTGGTGGAGGCCGCCCGCTCGTGGCTGGCCGAGACCGAAGGCGACGACCGAGACTACTCGGCCGTGCTCGAGCGGATCACTCGACGGTGACGGTCTTGGCCAGGTTGCGCGGCTGGTCGACGTTGAGCCCGCGCAGGCGCGCGATTCGGTAGGCCAGCAGCTGCAGCGGCACCACGGCGAGCACCGCTTGCAGGAAGGCCGGCGAGCGCGGGATGTAGATCACGTCGTCGGCGTGGTGCTGGATGTCCTCGTTGCCGTCCGTGGCGATCGCGATCACGTGCGCCCCGCGCGCACGGGTCTCCTGGATGTTGGAGACCACCTTGTCGTAGATCACCTTCTGGTCGGTCGCGACGCAGACGACGGGAGTGCCCTCGTCGAGGAGCGCGATCGGCCCGTGCTTCATCTCGCCGGCGGAGTAGGCGTCGGTCGGGATGTACGAGATCTCCTTCAGCTTGAGCGCTCCTTCAAGCGCAACCGGCAGGCCGATGTGGCGGCCGAGGTAGAGGAAGAACGGCCGGTCGTGGAACCGCTGGGCGATCTCCTCGATCGGGTGATTGCCGTCGAGGAACGACTCGACCTTGGCAGGCAGCTCGTAGAGCTGGTCGAGGATGAACTCGAGCTCTTCGGGCTCCATCGTGCCGCGGACCTGTGCGAGCTTCAGTCCAATCAGCGCGAGCAGCGCGACTTGCGCGGTGAACGTCTTCGACGCAGCGACGCCGATCTCGAGCCCGCAGCGCGTGTACAGCACCGACTCCGCCTCACGCGTGATCTGCGAGCCCATCAGGTTCGTGATTGCAAGCGTGCGTGCGCCGAGCTGCCTAGCGAGCTTGATCGCGTTGACCGTGTCGCGCGACTCGCCGGATTGCGAGATCCCGATCACGAGCGTGTCCTTCGAGAGCACCGGGTTGCGGTAGATCCACTCGCTCGCGATGTCGGGCTCGACCGGGACCCGCGCCCATTCCTCGACCATGTAGCGGCCGACGACGCCTGCGTGGTACGAGGTTCCCGCGGCGACGATCACGATCCGGCGGAGGTTCCGCAGCTGCTCCTCGGTCATCCCGAGGCTCTCGAGCACGAGCTCGCCGTGGCGGATCCGGTCGCCCAGGGTCTCGGCAACGGCGGCGGGCTGCTCGTAGATCTCCTTGAGCATGAACGTCTCGTAGCCGCTCTTCTCGGCCGCTTCGAGATCCCAGTCGATCTCGATCACTTCGCGGTCGAGCTCGCCGTCGGCGACGGAGACGAAGCGCGACCCCTCAGGCGTGATTGCGACCACCTCGCCGTCCTCGATGAGCTGCATCGAGCGCGTCTCGCCGATGAACGCGGCCGCCATCGAGGCGAAGAACATCTCACCGTTCCCGACGCCGACGAGCAGTGGGCACTGGAGCCGCGCGCCGACGAGCTCCTCCGGATGGTCGTGGTGGACGACGACGAACGCGAAGTGGCCCTCGAGCTGCTTGTACGCCGCGCGAACGGCCTCCAGCAGGTCGCCCTCGTAGTGGCGCTCGACGAGGTGGACCACGACCTCGGCATCGGTCTCGGTCCGGAACGTGTGCCCCTCGGCCTCGAGCGAACCCTTGAGCTCGCGGTAGTTCTCGACGATCCCGTTCAGCACGATCGCGATCTGGCCGCCGTCGCAGCCGGTCAGCGGATGCGCGTTCTGCTCCGTGACGGCGCCGTGGGTCGCCCAGCGCGTGTGCCCGAGACCGGTCGTCGAGAGGGAGCCGTTCGAGCCGGCGGCATCCTTCAGCACCTGGAGGTTGCCGACGGCGCGCACGTAGTCGAGCTTGTCGTCCTCGCGGAGGGCGAGCCCGGCGGAGTCATAGCCCCGGTACTCGAGCCGCTGGAGGCCCTGGAGAAGAAGGTCCTTACACGGCTTCCGCCCGACGTACCCGATGATTCCGCACACGCCTGGAGTCCCCCTTAGAACGCGAAAGGCCCGGCTGCTCCCCACCCCGCCGTCGGGGTGGTCAGCCGAGCTCTCGTGTCACGAGAGCGGAAATCGTAGCACACGCTTCTTCCGCTTGAGCAGGGGATTCTGCTTCCGCGAGGATCCGAATCAGGGGCTCCGTCCCAGACGGCCTGACGAGCACGCGGCCCTTGCCGTCCAGCTGGGCATTGAGCCGCTCGACCTCCTCGATCACGCTCTGCGGAAGCTCCCTGCGGCTGACGCGAACGTTTGTTTTCGCCTGTGGAAAATGCGGCATCACAGCGGCTGCGTCCTCGAGTGTGCGGCCCTCGAGCGCGCCGCACAGGAGGAGGCCGGCGGCCAGCCCGTCGCCGGTCACGTGGTCGCGCAGGTAGATGATGTGGCCCGACTGCTCGCCGCCCAGCAGGCCGCCTTCGCGGCGCAGCGCCTCGAGCACGTAGCGGTCGCCCACGTCGGTCGTGACCACGCGGATGCCGTGCTCCTCCGCGAGGCGATGAAGCCCAAGGTTGGTCATGACTGTCACGGCGACGAGCTCGACGTCGAGATGCAGCATCAGGATCGCGACGATCTGGTCGCCGTCGACGACCTGCCCTTTCGCGTCGACGGCCAGCATCCGGTCGCCGTCCCCGTCGAACGCGATCCCGAGATCCGCCCCGGACTTCGTAACAGTCTGTTGCAATGCGGAAAGGTCGGTCGCGCCGCACCCGACGTTGATGTTCGTGCCGTCGGGGTCGGAACCGATGGCGGTCACGCTCGCGCCGAGCTCCTCGAAGGCCTTCGGCGCGATCCCCGAGTAGGCGCCGTTGGCGCAGTCGACGACGATTTTCAGGCCGGAGAGGTCGGTGCCGAAGCGCTCGACGATGTGCTCGAGGTAACTGTCGGTCGCAACGCCGACGTGGTCGATCGTGCCCGCCTCTCCCTCGAACGGCGCGTCGAGTAGCCCTTCGATCTCCTCCTCGACATCGTCCGTCAGCTTCTGGCCGTCGCGGTCGAAGAACTTGACGCCGTTGTACTCGGGCGGGTTGTGCGATGCCGAGATGACGGCGCCAAGGTCGAGCGAGAGCAGCGCGACCGCGGGGGTCGGGAGCACGCCTGCCAGCACCGCGTTCCCGCCGGCGGCGACAATCCCGCGCGCAAAGGCCTCCTCGAGGGCCGGCCCTGACGCGCGGGTGTCGCGCCCGATGAACACTCGCCCGCCGTCGGACCAGAGTGTCGCCGCGCGGCCGAGCTTCTCCACGAGCTCAGGCGTGAGGTCCTCTCCGACGACACCACGGACCCCGTCGGTCCCGAAATACCGCCGCAAGTGAGTTAGCGCTTCGAGAACTGCGGCGCCTTGCGCGCCTTGTGCAGGCCGGCCTTCTTGCGCTCCACGATGCGTGCGTCGCGCGTGAGGAACCCGGCACGCTTGAGCGGGACCCGAAGCTCCGGATCGGCCTCGACGAGGGCGCGGGCGATCCCGTGACGAACCGCGCCTGCCTGACCGCTCGGCCCGCCGCCGTGGACGCGAACACGGACGTCGAACGTCCCCTCGACGCCGGCGACCTTCAGCGGCGCCATCGCCAGCTCGCGGTGCGTCGCGCGCGGGAAGTACTGCTCGATCGTGCGGCCGTTGAACCAGGTCGTCCCGTCGCCGGGCTTGAGGATCACGCGGGCGACCGACGTCTTGCGCTTGCCCGTGCCCCGGTAGGCAGCCAGCTCGCTCACGAGAGCTCGAGCTCCTTTGGCGCCTGCGCCTCGTGCGGATGCTCGGGGCCGGCGTAAATCTTCAGCTTGCGCATCTGCGCGCGCGAGAGGCGATTGCGAGGCAGCATCCCCTTGACCGCCTTACGCAGCACCTCGGTCGGCCGCCGCTCGAGCTCGTCGCGCAGGGGCCGGCTTCGAAGACCGCCCGGATAGCCGGAATGGCGGTGATACAGCTTGTCGTCGAGCTTGTTGCCGGTCACGTGGATCTTCTCCGCGTTCACGACGACGACGAAGTCACCGGTGTCGACGTGCGGCGTGTACTCGGGCTTGGTCTTTCCGCGAAGCGTGTCCGCGATCTGCGTAGCGAGACGCCCGAGCGTCTTGCCTTCGGCATCGACGAGGTACCAACGGCGCTCGACCTCGCCCGGCTTTGCAGTCCAAGTCTTCATGCAGAAAAGCGGCGAGCTCTCGGCCCGCCGGAGGCGAATCGTAGCAGCCCGTTCCGGAATTCCGCCGCCCCGCCATGGCTGGGATGGCGGACGTAAGGCGCGCCCAGAACGGCTTCCGCAAGGCGACCCACCGCGATCACCCGCCGCCCGCGGGCGAGCTCATGCGCAAACGGAAGCCCTGCCATCACCTCGGCGGCTTTCGGCCGCCGGTTGGACGTGTCGGTGCCCGGGTGCGTGGGAACGACGTTCCAGAGCAGGATGCTCTCCTCCAGCCCGAGCTCGGCGAGAACACGGTGGACGATGGTAGCGCTCGCTTCCGCGGGCCCACGGCCGGTGAGCTGCCGCTCCGAGGTGAACGGGATCCCCGAAACGCGCGCGCCCCGGTAACCGGCCGCTTCACCGACCAGCAGGAGCGCGGCGCGCTCGCGCGAGCGCAGGTAGTCGAACAGGCGCGCACGACGGATGTCCGCACCCTCGCCGTCCCGGTAGAAGTTGAATGTGTCGCCGATCTTCGCGTCGGCCAACCGAGAGATGAGCGATTCCATCGAGATCCGAACTCTGACGGACGGCGGCCAGGGGCCGCTCGAGGTCGCACGCGAGGTCGCGGACTTCCTCGGCGCGGCGAAGCGTGCGCTCGACCTCGCGCAGTACGACTTCAACCTCGGGCCGGAGACAAAGGCGGTCGTCGGCGGAGCGATCCTTGACGCGGCTGCCCGCGGGGTCGCCGTGCGCGTGATCTACAACGTCGACCACGCGAACCCGATCCCGGTCCCGCCGCCGCCCGAGCCCGATGTCGCCCTGATCACGTCGCTGGGCGTCCCGTCGAAGGCGATCGCGGGCGTTCCCGACCTGATGCATCACAAGTTCGTCGTCCGCGACCGCGACAGCGTCTGGACGGGCTCGATGAACTGGACCGACGACTCGTGGTCGCGGCAGGAGAACGTGATCGCGATCGTGGACTCCGAAGAGCTCGCGCAAGCGTTCACCCTCGCGTTCGAGGAGCTGTGGCATACGGGCTCGGTCGAGGAGAGCGGCCGTGTCGAGCCGCGCCCGGTCGACGTGGGCGAGACGCGGATCAAGCCGTGGTTCACACCCGGGCACGGCGAGGCGTTGTCGCACCGGATTGCGAAGAGAATCGCGCAGGCGAAGCACGTGCGGATCTGCTCGCCGGTGATCACCGCCGCGCCGGTGCTCGCGACCTTGGCTCAAGTCCTGAGCGACGGCAAGGCCGACGTCGCCGGCTGCGTCGACGCCACGCAGGTCGACGAGGTCGTCCACCAGTGGCAGGCGAACCCAGCGGTCGCCTGGAAGCTGCCGCTGCTCGACCGGATCAGGCGGGGGCCGTTCACCGGCAAGCGGTCGGAGCCGTGGGAGCCGACCGGGAGCGTGCACGACTTCATGCACGCAAAGGTGGTCGTCGCCGACGACGTGATCTTCACGGGGTCGTTCAACCTCTCGCACTCGGGCGAGAAGAACGCGGAGAACGTGTTGGAGATCCGCGACGCCGGCCTAGCGGCTCAGCTCAGCGAGTACGTAGATCACGTGCGGCGGCTCTACCCACCGGTCACTCCCATTCGATCGTCGACGGGGGCTTCGATGTGATGTCGAGCACGACACGGTTCACGGCCGGGACCTCGTTCACGATCCGAGAGGAGATCGTCTCCAGCAGGTCGTAGGGCAGCCGCGCCCAGTCGGCGGTCATCGCGTCGTCGCTCGTCACCGCGCGGATCACGACCGGGTAGCCGTACGTCCGCTCGTCGCCCTGTACGCCGACCGAGCGGATCGCCGGCAGCACCGCGAACGACTGCCACAGCTCGCGGTAGAGCCCGGCTCGTCGCACCTCCTCCTGCAGGATCGCGTCGGCCTCGCGCAGGATCTCCAGCCGCTCGCGCGTGACCTCGCCGATGATCCGGATCGCCAAGCCCGGTCCCGGGAACGGCTGCCGCCAGACCATCCGCTCCGGGAGGCCCAGTTCCTCGCCGACGCGTCGCACCTCGTCCTTGAACAGCAGGCGCAGCGGCTCGACGAGCTCCATCTCCATCTCCTCGGGGAGCCCGCCGACGTTGTGGTGCGACTTGATCTTCGCGGCCACCGCGGCATCGCCGCCCGACTCGATCACGTCCGAGTAGAGCGTCCCCTGCACGAGGAACGGAACGCGTCCCAAGCGTTGCGACTCGGCCTCGAACACGCGGATGAACTCCTCACCGACCCCCTTGCGCTTCTCCTCCGGGTCCGCCACGCCCTCCAACCGCGCGAGGAACCGCTCCTGCGCGTCGACGTGCACCAGTGGCACGTGGAAGTGACCCTCGAAGGTCTCCACGACCTGTGCCGCCTCGTCCTTTCGCAGCAGCCCGTGGTCGACGAAGACACAGACGAGCTGGTCGCCGACGGCCTTGTGCACCAAAAGCGCAGCGACGGCCGAGTCGACGCCGCCCGACAAGGCGCAGAGGACGCGCTCCGATCCGACCTGCGCGCGGATCCGCCCCACCTGCTCCTCGATCACGGCCGCTGCAGTCCAGGTCGGCGGCGCGTCGGCCACCGCGTAGAGGAAGTTCTTCAGCAGGTCGGTGCCGTGCGGCGTGTGTACGACCTCGGGGTGGAACTGGACGCCGTAGAGCGACCGGGCAGAATCCTCGAACGCCGCAATCGGCGCTGCCGACGACGCGGCCGTCACCTGCGCCCCCTCCGGCGGTGCGGTCACCGAGTCGCGGTGGCTCATCCAGCCGGTCTGCTCCTCCGGCAAGCCCGCGAAGAGCCGGCCGCCCTCAGCGCGGAACTCCGTCTTGCCGAACTCCGAGATCCCGGTGCGCTCGACCCGCCCGCCGAGCGCTTGCGCCATCAGCTGCATCCCGTAGCAGATGCCGAGCGTCGGCACGCCCAAAGAAAAGAGCTCGGGGTCGATCTTCGGGGCACCCTCCGCGTACACCGACGCAGGCCCGCCGCTCAGCACCAGCGCCCGCGGGTTCCGCGCCCGCGCCTCGGCCGCGGAGATCGCGAACGGCACAAGCTCCGAGTACACGCGGCACTCGCGCACGCGCCGCGCGATCAGCTGCGCGTACTGGCCGCCGAGGTCTAGGACGAGAACCGGCCGCTCTTCCGGCCCAGGCTCGCTGACCGGAAGGCGAACGACCTCTCCCACTAGCCCATCCCGACCCGTTGGGCCTGCTGCAAAGACTTGCCCTCGGTCTTGATCGCCGGCGCGAGCATGACCTCGGCCTTCTGGAAGTCGTGGATCGACTCGTAGCCGCAGGTCGACATCGACGTCCGCAGCGCCCCCATCAGGTTCAGCGTCCCGTCGTTCTCACGCGCGGGCCCGATCACGATCTCCTCGAGGGTCGCGTTCTGCTCGACCGCGACGCGGGCCCCGCGCGGCAGCGTCGGGTGGAAGGTCGCCATCCCCCAGTGGAAGCCGCGGCCCGGGGCCTCCCTCGCGCGCGCAAGGGGCGAGCCGACCATGACCGCGTCCGCGCCGCACGCGATCGCCTTGGCGATGTCGCCGCCGGTCCGCATGCCGCCGTCGGCGATCACGTTCACGTACTTGCCGGTCTCGAGCAGGTGCTGGACGCGCGCGGCCGCCGCATCCGCGATCGCAGTCGCCTGCGGCACGCCGACCCCGAGCACCCCGCGCGTCGTGCACGCGTGGCCGGGCCCGACGCCGACGAGCACGCCCTCGGCCCCGGTGCGCATCAGGTGCAGGGCGGTCTGGTACGACGCGCAGCCGCCGACGATCACCGGAACCGGCAGCGCGGAGATGAACTCCTTCAGGTTCAGCGCCTTCCCGTTCGAGGAGACGTGCTCCGCCGAGACGACGGTCCCCTGGATGATGAGCACGTCTAGGCCCGCGTCGAGGGCGACTTCGTAGTAGTCCCGAACGCGCTGCGGGGTCAGCGAGCCCGCCGCGAGCACGCCGGCCTCCTTGATCTCGCGAATCCGCGCCTCGATCAGCTCCGGCTTGACCGGCTCCTCGTAGATCTTCTGCATGCCGCTCGTCGCCCGCTCTTTCGGGAACCGCGCGATCTTGTCGAGCTTGGGCTCGGCCGCCTTGTAGCGGGTGAAGATGCCCTCGAGGTTGAGGACGCCGAGGCCGCCGAGCTTGCCGAGCTCGATTGCGATCCTCGGCGAGACGACGCCGTCCATTGCCGAGGCGAGCAGCGGGAGCTCGAGGAGGTGCGGACCGAGCTTCCAGCCGATGTCGACGTCCTGCGGATCGCGCGTCCGCCGAGACGGCACGATCGCAATGTCGTCAAACCCGTAGGCCTGACGCGCCTTCTTTCCTCTCCCGATCTCGATCTCCACTCAGCTGCCCCTTTCGGCGATCGTAACAGCGCCTTCCGACAGCTCCGCAACCTCCACCCCCGCGACGAGGCGGCCGGACTCGCGCGGGGAGAAGCGTCCGGCGCCGAGCTCGAACGTCGACGCCGCTCCCGCCGCGACCGCGGCCCGGAGCGCCTCCTCGTCGGAGCGTCCCTCGAACCGCGCGGCCACGAAGCCGGCAAGGAGCACGTCGCCGGAGCCGACCGCCGAGACCGGATCCACGCGCGGCGCGAGCGCCCGGTAGCGCCGCGGCTCGCGCCCGGTGCGGAGCAGCGCCCAGCAGCCGGACTCGCGGGTAATCAGCACGTTGCGCGCACCGGCCTCCGCGATCGCATCGAGCCCCGCGAGGAAGTCGTCGTCGTCGTTGAACTCCTGGCCGACGAGCCCTTCGGCCTCGCGCTCGTTCGGCGAGACGAGGAACGGCTCGGCCTGCGTTCCGAGACGTAGCGGCTCGCCCTCGGAGTCGAGCACCGTGAGAACGCCACGGCGGTTCAGCTCGCGCACGGCCTCGGCGTAGAAGCCGTCGTCCATCCCACGCGGCAGGGAGCCGGCGAAGATCACGTAGTCCGCGCCCCGCGAGAGGTACGCGAGCTTCTCGAGCAGGATCTCCAGCTCCTCGGACTGGACGTGCGGGCCCCATTCGTTCACCTCGGTGTAGCTGCCGCCGGTCGGGTCGACGATCGCCGTCGACGTGCGGGACTCGTCCTCGATCCGGACGAAGTCGTTGAGGATCGCCTCGGCGGTCAGCTCCTCGATGATGCGCGTTCCCGTGCGCCCGCCGGCGAGCCCCGTCGCGACGACCGGGACGCCGAGCTGCTTCAGGGCGCGCGCGATGTTGATCCCCTTGCCGCCTGCGAGGGTGAGGCCGCCGGTCGCGCGGTGCCGCTGGCCGCGCTGGAAGTTCGGGACCGTCAGCGTCCGGTCGATCGCGGCGTTCATGGTGACCGTGACGATCACGAGAACCACCCTGCCATGTGGTGCAGGGTACGTCCCGCGTACCACCCTACGCGGCCGGCGACCCCCGGCCGGTCGACGGAGCGGCCCGCGACCAGCGGAACGACGCCGACGAGCCGCCCGCGCTGGTAGATCCGGACCTGTCCCAGGGGCTGTCCCCGGGACACGGGCAGATCGGCCGCGTCCAGGGCGACGAGGCGACGGACGAGCGGGCGGTCGGCCCGCACGGTGGCGACGAGCGACTTCGCGGCGACCAGCGCGAGCGGCTTGCGCCCGTAGCCGAGCTCGGCTTCGGCGTAGGCCCGGCCGCGGGTCACGGCGCGCGCCGTCACGTAGCGCGAGAAGCCCCAGTCGAGCAGCTCGGCGAGGTCATCGTTCCGGATCGCCCGGTCGGGACTGCCGAGCAGCGCCGCGTAGATCGAGACACCCCGCCGCCGCGCGGCCGCAACCTCGGACCAGCCCGCCGCCGACGTGTGACCGGTCTTGACCCCGAAGATCCCGGGGTAGCTGTAGAGGAGGTCGTTCCAGGTGTGGAGCGTCCGCCCGCCGGAGATGGTCGCCGTACGCTGCCGCACGATCTGCCGAACGGCCGGGCGGTGCATCAGCAGCCGCGCCATGAGCATGACGTCGCGCGCGCTCGAATAGTGGCCGGGCGCGTCGAGCCCGTCCGGCCTAGCAAAGTGGGTGTCGCGCAGGCCGAGCTGGCGGGCACGCGCGTTCATCATCGCGACGAAGCGCTCCTCGCTCCCGTGGCCGACGTAGACCGCGAGCGCGTCCGCGGCGTCGTTGGCGCTCTGGATCAGTGCCGCCTCGAGCAGCTCCCGCACCGTGAGCCGGTCGCCCGGGCGGAGATTCGCACTGGACTCGCCGACCGCGGCCGCCACGGAGCCGACCGTGACGACGTCGTCGAGGTGCGCGTGCTCCAGCGTCAGGAGCACCGTCATCAGCTTGGTGATGCTCGCGATTGCGACGCGTTGCCTCGCGTCTTGGGCGAGCAGGACCTCTCCGGTCGTCCCGTTCTCGACCAGCCACGAGTGCCCGGTGACCTGCGGGGGAGCGGCGAGCACAGGCGCGGCGAGGACGAGTGCCGCAGCGACGATGACCCAGCGCATCGCGCCCGGACTCTAGCTAGCGAACCCTGATGCGTTGCCCGACGGTCAGCGCGTTCACCTTGATGCCGGGGTTGAGCGCGAGCAGCGCGGCCACCGTCGTGTCGAACCGGACGGCGACGTCGCTGATGGTCTCGCCCGACCTGAGCCGGTAGAACTGCTTCCGGTTCGGGGTCGTGGGCGTCGTCGAGACGGTCGTCGTGGCGACGGTCGACGGGGGCGTGGCCGACTTCGTGTTCAGTCCGGAGCGCACGAGCAGGACCGCGACCGTGACCGCAAGGAGGAAGGCGGCGGGCGCGCCGTACCGCTTCGCCTCGGCCCGCCAGCCGCGTGCCATCTACCAGCCGGAAACGGCCCAGACGTCGCGGCGCAGACGGGCGGCTTCGGCGGCGGCGGCGGTACGCCAGTCGTCACCGGTCGTGCGAAACGCGTACATGACGCTGCGCGAGGCGCTGGGAAGCGCGCTCGCCGGCCCGCTGGTGAACGCCCGCGCAAGATCGGCAGGGGTCGCGCCCTGCGCCCCCACGCCGGGCAGGAGCAGGACTGCCTGCGGCATCAGCCGCCGCGCCTCCCCGACCGCGCGCGGGTGTGTCGCGCCGACGATTCCGCCAATGCTCGAGAGCCCGCGGCTCCCGACGAGCTCCTCGCCGAGCTCGTGCACCATGCGCGCAACGTGCTGCCACAGCGGCCGGCCGTCCGAGAGCACGAGGTCCTGGACGTCGGCTCCGCCCTCGTTCGACGTCTTGACGAGGCAGAAGAGCCCCGTGCCGTAACGGCGGCAAGCGGCCAGGTACGGCTCGAGCGAGTCGCGCCCCGGATACACATTTACCGTCAGCGCGTCCGCGACCGGCGCCTGGTCTCCCCGCGGCTCGAGGTACGCGGCGGCGTACGCACGCGCGGTCGAGCCGATGTCACCGCGCTTGGCGTCCACGAGCACGATGAGCCCCGCGGAACGGGCATACGCGCAGACCTCCTCGAAGGCGCGAATCCCCGCCGACCCGAGCGCCTCGAAGAACGCGAGCTGCGGCTTCACGCCGACGGCGTGCGGCGCCACCGAATCGATGATCCCGCGGCAGAAGCGGGCGCAGCCGTCCGCAGCGGCCTCGCGGTCGAAGTGCACGTCGCCGACGAGCTCGACCGGCATCAGGTCGGGACGCGGGTCGAGCCCGACGAGGAGCTGCGAGCGCTTCCGCTCGACCGCCTCGGCGAGCCGGTCTGCGAAGAGCGTCGTGGCCAGGGCCGGTTCTGCGCTCATGTCTCTCAGGCTAGCGCCGCCGCCGGAAGAGTCGAGGGCCGCTTTCGCGGCCCTCGGGTCAAAGTTTCATGAGCTCGTCCGGCGCTTAGAACCCGCCGCCGCCCATCCCGCCACCGCCGCCGCCGCTCTTGACTGCCTGCTTGAGCGAGCTGCCTGCCGAGAACTTGGGCACGGTCGCCGCCGGGATCGTCACCTTCTGGCTCGGGTTGCGCGGGTTGACCCCCTGTCGCTCCTTCCGGTGCTGCGTCGAGAACTTCCCGAAGCCCGTGAAGTTGATCTCCCCACCGCCCGTCAGGGTCTCGGTGATCGTGTCGAGCACGGCGTCGACCGCGTCGGCCGCCTCTCGCCTCGACATGTTGCCCTTCGACGCCACTCGATCAACGAACTCTTGCTTCGTCACTTCGGCTCCTCCCGGTTGTCGGTTCGACCGCGGAAGACCCTAACAGGTGCACGCTTTCCGCTCAACCATGCGGTTTTGCGGCACTTTTTGCGCTCTTTGCGACCTCGGAGATGTGGAAGAGCGGCTCCAACCGCACGCCCACGCGGGCGAGAGCGTCGGCCCCGCCCTCCTCGCGGTCGACCACGCAGACCGCGTGCCGGACGTCCAGACTCGCCTCCCGCAGCGCCTCCACCGAGTGGACCGAGGCCCCGCCCGAGGTGACGACGTCCTCGACGAGACACACGAGCTCGCCCTCCTCGAAGAAGCCCTCGAGCCGGTTTCCGGTGCCATAGCTCTTCGCCTCCTTGCGGACGATCAGAAAAGGCAGGCCCGAGGCGAGCGACGCCGCCGAGACGAGCGGAACCGCGCCGAGCTCCGGGCCGGCCAGGCGCGCGGCGTCGGGCTCGATCTCTCGCGCTGCGTCCGCGAGCGCCTCACCAAGGGGGGCGAGCAGCTTCGGCAGGGTCTCGAAGCGGTACTTGTCGAGGTAGAACTTCGAGCGGCGGCCCGAGCGGAGAACGAAATCGCCCTCGAGGTAGGCGACCTCGCCCAGCGCCGCGGCGAGCGCTTCCCGCTGCACTAGGTGGTGCGGGCGCTGGAGAGCAGCTCGCGCGCATGTGCGAGAAGGCGGTCGGCGCCCGGCGAGCCTTCGGCGAGCGAGACCATCGAGCCGTCGCCGAAGTAGAGCTCCACGCGCTCGCGCCGGCGCGCGGCCCGGCGACGGTACAGGACGGTTCCCACGGCCGAGCCGGTCGCGAGCAGGAAGCCCGTCAGGAAGCTACGGCTTCTCATCGTCCTTCTTCTTCCGGACGCGCGTCGCCGCGGTCTTCTTCGCCGGCGCCCGCTTGCGCGGTTTCGGCTTGGACTCCTCGGCGAGGCCGCGGAGGCAGCTCTTGAGGTCGTAGAAGACGAGGCCGACGGTCGGCTCCGGGCCGGTCGTCGCCGCGATCAGACGGTCTGCGTCGGCGACGACGAACACGCTCCCCTCACGGAGGGCGACGTCCAGCTGCGCGAGCGGCTCCGCGCCTTCGGGGCGGGCGTCCTCGGCCGCCTTCAGCAGCTCGAGCGCGGTGCCGGCGAGGCGGCCGGCGCGCTCGTCGTCCACCGTGGACTCCAGCACGGTGCCCTCGCGGTCGAAGACGACAGCCGTCTCGATCTGGGTCGAGATCTCGGTCAGATCACTGAGGGCGGCGGCGCTTGCGATGGGTCCGACGCTACCACAGCCCATACTCCCGCTCATGCCGGCGCTGCCCCAACCGCTGGGGAAATTCTTCGCCGACCGCGGCCCGCACCTTGCGGCGATGATCGCCTACTTCGCGCTGCTCTCGTTCGTGCCCCTGCTGTTCCTGAGCGCCTCGCTGCTGGCCGTTGCCGGCCGGCCGGACGAGTCGACGTTCCTCGTCACCGAGCTGAAGCGCGCGTTCCCCGGCAGCTCGGTCTCGAGCATCGTCCACACGGTGAGCGAGATCCAGAAGCACGCGACCGCGCTCGGGGTCGTCGGCGCGGCCGCGCTGATCTGGACGTCGCTCTCGCTCTTCAGCGTTCTCGAATCGGCGTTCAACATCGTCTACCGCCAGCCGAACCGGTCGTTCCTGCGCGGGAAGCTGCTCGCGGTCGGCTTGATGCTGCTCTCGCTCGTGATGCTGTTCCTCGGCCTTCTCGCAGGCTCGTTCGGCTACGACCTGCTGAAGCGCTATGCGGAAGGCGTGGCCGGAAACTCGTACGTCGCCTACGGGCTCTCGGTCGGGGTCTCGCTGCTCGGGATCTTCGTCTTCCTCGTGGCCGTCTACTACTTCCTGACGAACGTCGAGCACTCGCTTGCCGACGTGCTGCCGGGCGCGGTCGTCTCGGCAGTCGTGCTCGAGGCGAGCTTCCAGGTCCTGCCCGTCTACGTCCGCTTCTCGAGCAACGTCGTCGCGCTCAAGGCCTTCGGCGGGCCGGCGCTGCTCCTCGTCTGGCTCTACGTGATGGCGAACGTGCTCGTCTTCGGCGCCGAGGTCAACTGGTGGCTCGCGAAGCCCCGCGAGCCGGAAGAGGCACTGGGTCTAGCCTAGAAGCGCGCGCGCCGCGCGGGCTCGGTGCGAGTTCCGGGACTTCCAGTCGTTTCCCAGCTCCGCAACCGTCCGCTTCTCGCCTTCGGGCACGAAGACCGGGTCGTAGCCGAACCCCTCCGAGCCGCGCGGCTCCTCCGCGATCTGCCCCTCCAGGACGCCGGTCCCTCGCCGCTCGCCGCCGCCCGGGGCGAGCGCGATGAGCTCGCACACGTACCTCGCCCTGCGGTCCTCGACGCCGCGCAGCTCGTCTAGCAGCTTCTCAATCGCCTCCTCTCCTTCGGGCGCGTAGCGCGCCGACTGGATGCCCGGGCGGCCGCCGAGCGCGGCGACCTCGAGCCCGGAGTCCTCGCCGAGCGCCCACTCGTCCGCCGGAGCCCGCCCGCGGCCGAAGCGGGCCTTCCCGAGCGCGTTCTCGTAGTACGTCGACCCTTCCTCGGGCGGGTAGTCCTCCGCGTCCAGGGTCTCGAGCTCCCAGCCCGGCAGGAGCGCCGAGAGCTCCCGCAGCTTGTTCCGGTTTCGCGAGGCCAGGCGTGCGCGGATCAGCGCATCCACTGCACGTCGAGCGCGTGCTCCACTTCGGAGACCTCGGCCACGAACTTCGCCATGTCGGTCCCCTGCGGGAGGCCAAGGTCGAGCGCCACGGTGCGCCGGTCTCCTTCCTGCCCGATCTCGAGCGCCTCCAGGTCCGCTCCGAGCCGCTC
>JBKPLR010000001.1:0-74750 GCA_046731695.1 Actinomycetota bacterium | reverse complement strand
TGTGCGACAACACGGCGTTGCGCGCGTACTACGAGCGACATGGCTTCGAGCACCAGGGCGACACGACGGTGGACGACTTCCGGACAAGCCTCTACGAGCGGCGGTGCGTGTGAGCTCCTGTGGACGGATCGTCACGGACTCGGCACGAAGGAGTCACAAACAAGTGCGTGCTTGGCGGGTACGCTCGCAGCGGGAGCGAGGGTGGCCCACAAACCCCACCCAGGGAGGGGGTATTGGAGTCTCGTGAGCGGCTTCGCGCTGCGCGCTACCGACTGGGCCGCCCGGGCCGGCGTGCTCTCTACCGCGCACGGCCAGCTGCGCACGCCCGCGTTCATGCCGGTCGGGACCAAAGCCACGGTCAAGACCGTCGACCCCGACGAGCTGCGCGAGCTCGGCGCGGAGATCCTCCTCTGCAACACGTACCACCTCCACTTCCGCCCCGGGGCGGACACGATCGCCGAGCTCGACGGCCTCCACGGCTTCATGGCCTGGGACGGCCCGATCCTGACCGACTCCGGCGGCTTCCAGGTTTTCTCGCTCCGCGACACGATTCTCGAGCGAGACGACGAAGGCGTCACGTTTCGCTCGGTCTACGACGGGCAGCCGGCGCGCTTCACGCCGGAGCTCGCCGCCCGGATCCAGGCTCAGCTCGGATCCGACATCGCGATGTGCCTCGACGTCTGCCCGCCCGCGCAGTCGCCTCGCGACGAGCTCGCCGAAGCCGTTCGGCTCACGACGCTCTGGGCGCAACGACAGCACGAAGCCGAACGGGCCCCCGGCCAACTCCTCTTCGGCATCGCCCAGGGGGCCGCGGACACGGACCTCCGCAGACGCTCCATCGAGGAGATCACCGCGATCGACTTCGACGGCTACGCGCTCGGCGGCCTCGCGATCGGCGAGCCGCGTCCCGTGATGTTCGACACCACCGCGTGGGCGGCCGACCTCCTCCCGCAGGACAAGCCCCGCTACTTCATGGGCATCGGCGACCCCGAAGGCATCCTCGAAGTGATCGAGCGCGGGATCGACATGTTCGACTGCGTGCTGCCCACCCGCATTGCCCGTACGGGCTCCGCGCTCACGTGGGAAGGCCGCCTCAACCTCAGAAACGCCCGCTTCGCCAGGGACGAGGCCCCACTCGACGAGGGATGCGCCTGCCCGGCCTGCACGCGCTTCTCGCGTGCGTACATCCGCCACCTCGTCAACCAGCAGGAGCTCCTCGGCCACCGGCTGCTGACGCTGCATAATCTTCGCTTCGTGCTCGACCTCGTTGCAGGCGCACGCGAGGCGATCGAGCGCACCGAGTTCCGCACCTACAAGGAGGGGGCGCTGGCAAGGCTCGACACCGCTTCCGAGGTGCCGATTTGAGCGGCTTCATCATCCTGCTCGTCGGCCTGTTCGTCCTCATGTGGCTGCTGCTGATCCGGCCGCAGCGCAAGCGCACGGAGGCGCAGATGGCGATGCAGGACCGCCTCCGAGCCGGCGACGAGATCATCACCGCCGGCGGGCTTCACGCAACGGTCAAGTCCATCGAGGACGATGTCCTCGACATCGAGATCGCGCCGGGAACAGTCGTTCGACTCGACCGCCGAGCGGTCGCCGCTGTCGTCTCAGAGGAGGAGGAGGTCGAGGACGAGGCCGAGGAACCGGTTCCGTCCGACGACGGCTAATCTTCCTGCACTTCCGCGCGTGACCAATCGACGTTCGCACCTGATCCTGGTGGGCCTGATCGCGCTGGCGCTCGCCGGCGTGGCCGCGCTTGCCATCCCAGCCTCGCCGGCGCACAAGAAAGTGACGCTCGGCCTCGACCTCCAGGGCGGCCTGGAGGTCGTGCTCAAGGCGGTGCCGCCGGAGAACCACAAGCTGACCTCGTCCGACATGGACCGGTCGGTCACGATCATGCGAAACCGGATCGACAAGCTCGGCGTCGCCGAGCCGGAGATCCGCAAGCAGGGCGCGAACCAGATCGTGATCGAGCTCGCCGGCGTTCATGACCCGGCGAAAGCCGCCGCGATCATCGGCAAGACCGCCGAGCTCCAGTTCTACGACCTCGAGAACGACGTCACCGGTCCGTCCACGAACGGGAACGGCGGCGTCATCCCCGACCAGAGTCTGTTCCATCTGCTCAAGGCTGCGAACGAGCAGGCAGGGTCGGGCAAGAGTCCGAGTGAGTTCTACCTCTTCGATGCGAAGAAGCGGCTGAAGCGCGGCCCCGAAGACTCGCGCGAGAAGCTACTCGACACGCCGAAGCTCCATGGGAAGGTGCCGAAGGGCTGGACCGTGCTCACCGCACCGTCCAACACCACGGTTGTCACGTGCGAGGCGACCCCGACGAACGGCTGCCCAGGCGCGCAATCGCCGCAGGGCACCTTCTACTACCTCTTCAAATACTTCCCCAACCGGACCTCGGCGCCGATTCCGGAGGCGACCGGCCGCGACCTGAAGCTCTCGCAGATCCGGGCGGACCTCGGCACACAGCCCGGCCAGGGAACAGCGGTCGTCCAGCTCGGATTCAACAAAGACGGCAACCGCAAGTTCCACGACATCACGCGCCTCGAGGCTGGGCGTGGCCAGGCAGCGGCCGACGCGGCCGGCCAAGGTAGTTCGAACGACCCGAGCGTCGTCCAGCAGTTCGCCCAGCACTTCGCGATCGTGCTCGACGGCGACCTCAAGTCGACGCCGTACATCAACTACAAGGACAACCCGGACGGGATCGATCCGACGGGCACCGGTGCGGAGATCTCGAACATCGACAGCCTCGGCGAGGCGCGAGATCTCGCGCTCGTCCTCCAAACGGGTGCTCTGCCCGTCAAGTTCGAGCAGATCGAGCGAACCGACGTCTCCGCGACGCTCGGGAAAGACTCCCTCAAGGAAGCGAAGAAAGCGGCGCTGCTCGGCCTCATCCTCGTCGCGATCTTCCTGCTCGTCCTCTACCGCTTTCTCGGACTCGTGGCGGTGATCGGCCTCGGCATCTACGCCGCGTTCCTGTACGCGGCGATCCTGATCTTCGGCGTCACGCTCACACTGCCCGGCTTCGCAGGCCTGATCCTGACGATTGGAGTGGCCGCTGACGCGAATGTCGTTGTGTTCGAGCGAATCAAGGAAGAGGTACGGTCCGGGAAGTCCGTGCGCGCCGGGATCGCGGCCGGCTACGCGAAGGGCTTCCACACGATCATCGACGCCAACGTGGTGACGGTGATCACGGCGGCTGTGCTGTTCGCCGTCGCGACGGCCGGGGTCAAGGGCTTCGCGCTGATGCTGATGATCGGGACGGTGATCTCGCTGATCACCGCCGTCGCGGCGACGCGCGCCATGCTCGGCCTGCTCGCGGGCTTCCGCTGGTTCGAGAACCCGCGTTTCATGGGCGCCCAAGGCCAGCAGGGGGCCAGATGGCTCCAGATCGACTTCATGCGCCGCCGCTACCTCTGGTTCGCGATCTCCGGTGTGATCGTCGTTGTCGGCGCCGTCTCGCTCGCGACGAAGCACCTCAATTTCGGGATCGACTTCAAGGGCGGGACGCAGGTGACCTTCAAGACACCGGAACCGGTTTCGCTCGCCAAGGTGCGGAGCGACGCAAGCAAGTTCACGAAGGAGCCGCCGGTGGTCCAGGGCCGAGGGAAGCTTTTCGGCAGCGACGCCTACAAGGACTTCCAGCTGCGGATGCGCTCGCTGAAACAAGCGGAGACGAGCAGGCTCTCGAACGACATCCAGGAGCGCTTCGGCCAGGGCAAGCCGATCTCGTTCCAGATCCAGACGGTGTCGTCGAGCTTTGGGCGCCAGATCGCCCGCGCGGCGATCACGGCGATCCTCGTCTCGCTCTTATTGATCGTCGTCTACATCGCGATCCGGTTCGACTTCAAGTTCGCCGTGCCGGTGATCGTCGCGTTGCTCCACGACATCGTGATCACCGTGGGCGTCTACGCGCTGACCGGCAAGGAGGTGTCGAACTCGACGGTGGCCGCGGTGTTAACCGTCCTCGGTTACTCGATCTACGACACCATCATCATCTTCGACCGTATCCGGGAGAACATCCCGCTGATGCGGCGAGCCCCGTTCGCAACGATCGCGAACATCTCCCTGTGGGAGACGATTCGCCGGTCGCTGGCGACGACGTTCATCACGCTGCTGCCGATCCTGTCGCTGCTGTTCCTCGGCGGCGCGACGCTGAAGGACTTCGCGTTCGCGCTGCTGGTCGGAATTGTCTCCGGCGCGTACTCGTCGATCTTCATTGCGGCGCCGCTGCTGACCATCTGGAAGGAGCGCGAGCCTGAGTTCGCCCGGCGCAAGGAGCAGCCGCCGGTGGTTGGCGATGGGCGCGGTGACGGCCAGGTCGCGCTCGAAGAAGCCGAGCAGGCTGCGGCCGCGGAGCCCACGCCGTCGCTGACCGAGGTGGCGCCGCCGCCGACCACGTCGGCGCAGGGGAAGCGTGAGCGCCGGCGGCAGCGCAGGCGGGCGCGACCTCATGGCCGAGCGCGCTGACACAGCCCGGGAGCTCGCGGAGAAGCTCGTCCTCGCGGGCGTCGGCGCGGTTGCGCTGACCGCCGAGCGGGCCGACGCACTCGCGGACGAGATCGCGGCGCGGGGCGGGCTCGGCCGCGAGGAAGCCCGGTCGGTGGTCGAGGAGCTCGTCGGGCGCTGGCGCAACGAGACCGTTCGCCTGAGCGAGCGCACCGGCAGCGGCCTGGCTGGGGTCTTCCGCGAGCTCGGGCTCGTTACCCGCGGCGAACTCGAGGAGATCGAGCTCCGCGTCGCGCAGCTCGAGCACCGCCTGCGCCTGCTCGAAAAGTGAGACGGCCGCTCACGAAACTCGGTGTTCCCAAGCTCTGGGGCGAGGACCCGGAGCGGATCTGGCCCTTCGCGCGCAAGGTCGTAATCCCGATCACCCTCGGCATCGCGCCCGCGGCCGGCTACGGGCTCGACCGGGTTCCGCTCGAGGGCGGCGGTGTTGTCGCCGCCAATCACTTCTCCGGTATCGACCACCCGCTGATCGGCGCGTTTTGTCCACGACCGATCTACTTCCTCGCCAAGGCGGAGCTGCTCGAGATGCTCTTGGTCGGCGAGTTCCTCCGCTGGATCGGGGTTTTCCCGGTCCGCCGCGGCCTCGGCGATCGCGAGGCGCTTCGTCGGGCCCGCGAGTACGTGCGGGAAGGGAAGCTCGTCGGCGTCCACGTGGAGGGCACGAGGCAGCGCCTCGGCTACCCCGGGCCGGTGCAGACGGGCGGCCTGATGATCGCGCTCCAGGAAGGCGCGCCGCTGATCCCGTGCGCGGTCGACACCTTCGGGTGGTCGCCGACGAACCGGCGCCGCTGCGCCGTGGTCTGGGCCGAGCCGATCGACGTGAGCGGCTTCCCTCGCAATCGCGAGGGGTACGCGCAGGCGGCCGAGGTCCTCAGCGCCGAGCTCGTCCGCCTCTGGCGCCAGGCTGCCGAAGCCGCGGCCGCCGGCCTGCCTCCGGAGCTCCCGGACGGAACGAAGCGCTACGGCCCGGTCTTCGACCACTGGAGCCCGGACGGGGCAGAGCCGCACCGCGTGCAACACTGATCACGTGGCGACGACGGCGACGCGAAACCTTGGGCGGATCTCCGAGATCGCGCAGGTCGCGGTTAAGCACGGCTTCGGCTACTTCTTCGAGACCCACCGGCTGACCGACCTTCTCCCGGGCCGGCCCCGCGTCAAGCTGGA
Source organism: Actinomycetota bacterium (assembly GCA_046731695.1). Lineage (GTDB taxonomy): Bacteria > Actinomycetota > Thermoleophilia > Gaiellales > Gaiellaceae > AC-32. The sequence goes on along the minus strand of JBKPLR010000001.1, from coordinate 69,071 downwards.
CGGAAGCCCGTCGGAGCGCGGCCAGCACCTCCGCGAGATGCTCGACGAGCTCGGCCCGACGTTCGTCAAGTTCGGACAGCTCCTCTCGACGCGCCCCGACATCGTCCCGCCGGACATCCTCGCCGAGCTCCAGGGGCTGCAGGACGACGTGCGGCCGTTCCCGTACGAGGACGTGGAACGCGTGATCCGCGAGGACCTCGAGCTCTCCGTCGAGCAGCTCTTCACCGAGTTCGAGGAGGCGCCCGTGGCGGCAGCCTCGATCGGCCAGGTGCACCGCGCCACGCTTCCCAACGGCCACCGGGTCGCGGTCAAGGTGCAGAGGCCCAACGCACCGCGCCAGGTCGAGGCCGACCTCGCGCTTCTCTACCAGGCCGCGCGCATCGCCAAGGAGCGCGTCAAGGCGCTCGACTTCATCGACCCGCGCCAGCTCGTCGACGAGTTCGCCCGCTCGATCCGCCAGGAGCTCGACTACCGCCTCGAGGCGCGCAACGCCGAGGCGTTCCACCACCGCTTCGCCGGCCATCCGCACGTCCGCATCCCGCGGGTCTACTGGAGTTACACACGCGCGCGCGTGCTCACGCTGGAGCTGCTTGAGGGCATCCAGCTCGCCGACCTCCCGCAGGACGCCTGGACGATGGAGGAGCGCCGCCGGCTCGCGTACCTGATGACCGAGACGTGGATGGCGATGATCTTCCGGCACGGGTTCTTCCATGGCGACCCGCACCCGGCGAACATCTTCGTGCTCGAGGACGGGAACGTGATCGGCCTCGTCGACTTCGGCCAGGTCGGGAAGCTCACCGACGACGACATGTCGAAGCTGACGCGGCTTTTCATCGACGCCGCGAACGAGCAGATCGAGCAGCTGCCGCGCCGCCTCTCCGAGCTCGGCGTCCGGTATCCGAAGGAGCGCGAGGAGGAGTTCATCGCAGAGCTGCGCGAGATGTACTACCGCTACTACGGCGCGAGCCTCTCCGAGATCGACCCGCTCCAGGTGATCCGCGAGGCCTTCCAGCTGATCTACCGGCTCAACCTGCGTCTGCCCACGCGCTTCGTCCTGCTCGACAAGGCCATCGCGACCCTCGGCTCCGTCGGCATCGACCTCTACCCGGACTTCAACGTCTTCGAGGTCGCGAAGCCCTACGCGCGCGGGCTGATGATGGAGCGCTACACGCCGCGGCGCGTGCTCGCGCGGGCGCGCACGGAAGGAATCGAGATCGCCCGGGTCGCCCGCGACATGCCGTTCCAGATTCACGACTTCCTGGAGGAGATCCGCGACGGCCAGATCGAGGTCGGCTTCGTGCACAAGGGCCTCGACGACTTCATGCGCAAGCTCAACGTCGCGTTCAACCGACTCGTCGTTGCCCTCGTCGTCGTCGGCGGCCTGATCGGCTCGAGCCTGATCGGGATCTTCTCCAAGACCGGGCCGCAGATCCTCGGGGTGAACTTCCTCTCGTTCGTCGGGTTCGTGCTGTCGGGCGCGCTCGGGCTGTGGCTCCTATGGGGCGTCGTGCGCTCCGGGCGGTTGTAGAGAGCTCGGCGCAGTTTCGCGCTAAAGGACATCTAGCCGCGGCACGCACACGTCGGTAGCTTCGACCGCATGTCGCGGGCGCTTCTTCTCGCCGAGGCCGAGCCGGGAACCCGGGACTTCCTGGAGCGGCACCTCATGAGCGAGGGGTTCGAGGTGCTCGGCGCCGACGCGCAGGACCTGACGCTCGAGCTTGTTGAGCGGGCCCGGCCCGACCTCGTGCTCGTGGGCGGGCTGGAGGACGCGACCGGGACCGAGATTTGTCGCCGCCTGCGCGAAGGCGAGCCCGGCCGTGCCTGGGACCGGAACGTGCCCGTGATCGTGCTCGGCGAGGCGCGCGCCGACGCTGTCGACCGCGTGCACGCCTTCGAGCGCGGCTGCGACGATTTCGTTCCGCGGCCGTTCCATTACGAAGAGCTCGTCGCGAGGATCCACGCCGTGCTCCGTCGGACGAGGCCGGCCGAGCAAGACCGGCTCGCCGCCGGCCCGATTGCAATCGACCGGCCGACGCGCCGCGTCACCGTGCACGGCCTCCAGGTCGCGCTCGCGGCGAAGGAATACGAGCTGCTCGTGAAGCTCGCGTCCGAAGCGACGCGCGTGTTCACGAAGGAGGAGCTCCTACGCGAGGTCTGGGGCTTCGTTGCGCTCGGTCGGACTCGGACGCTCGACTCGCACGCGTCGCGCCTGCGCCGCAAGCTCACGCTCGCCGGTGCCGAGGACTGCGTCCTCAATGTCTGGGGGGTTGGGTACCGCCTGCTCGCGTCTGCCGAGCCTGCGCGCCGCACCGCATGAATTCACGCGCTACGCTCGCGCCGTGGATGAGGGTGTCCGCCTGACGACCGTGCCCGGCGAAGCCGAGGCCGAGCTGCTCTGCGGGCTCCTTCGCAGCGAAGGAATCGAGTGCGCGCACCGCCCGACGCCGGAGGCCGACTCGGCCTTCGAGGGCCTCGGCGCGGACGGGACGCATGAGATCCTCGTCCACGAGACCGACGTCGAGCGTGCCCGGGAGCTGATCACTCCAGCGGAGTAAGCGTCCGCCGCGCGACCTAGCCTCTGAGCGCGTGGCCGCGTGCGGGACGTGCATCACGGGACGTTCGGGCCCGACGCGTTCGGGCGCCGCGCCGAGCACGCGGCGCGGTTCTTCGGAACGCCGCAGTACATCCTTCGGCCAGACGATCGTGGTCATTCTCTGGGTCACGCTCAACTCGATTGCGCTCACCCAGCACTGGGATCCATACCCGTTCATCCTGCTCAACCTTGCGTTCTCGACCCAGGCGGCTTACGCAGCGCCGCTGATCCTCCTCGCCCAGACGCGGCAGGCCGAGCGCGACAAACGCGCCGACGATCGCGCCGAGCGACGGCATAGCCAGATGGAGCAGCAAGCGGCCGACAGGGTCGCCGCACTCACCGCGCTGCTCGAGTCGAACACGGACCTGACTCGACAGGACAAGGATCTACCGAGCAGGTGGCAGCCCTCACGCGTGAGATCCACGCCAGTGTCACGCGTGAGGGCTGAGACCTAGGGCTTGAAGAAGAAGTCGAGCACCGCCTGGATCACGGCGACGCTTGGTGGCACGGCGTTCTTCTGCCGCACGATGTTGAACCCTTGAGAGCAGACCTGGTAGTCGTTGACCGGCGTCTGCGTCCCGAAAAGGGCCGCGTGCCCGGTGCCGGTGACGTATCCGTCGACGGTCATCCAGGTTCCCTGCAGGGCGTCGGCGGTGGCCGCCGCCGTGCAGCCGGTATAGACGATCCCGGCGACCGCGATGTTGCGGTCGACCTTCTGCGCGGCCTGCAGCTTCTTCACCTTCTTCTGGAGCACCGTGATCTGTGCCTGCAGCGACTTCAGCGTCGGCCCTTTGGCGCCGGCAGGCGCGGCGAGGGTCAACGCCAGCGCGGCGACGATCAGTGGAGCAACCCGCCTCATGACCTCCTCCTTTTGGACGGCGATGCGGCGGTTCTATCAGGCGAGAAGCGCTCCCTCCAACTCCAGGAGCGTGCGCTTGCGGTCGAGTCCGCCGGCATAACCGACCAGCGAGCCGGTCGAGCCGACCACCCGGTGGCACGGCAAGACGATCGGCACGGGATTGCGGTTCATCACGGTTCCGACGGCGCGGGCGGCGCGAGGGCGCCCGGCCCTCTTCGCGAGGGCGCCGTAGGTCGTGAGCTCGCCGTAGGGCACCTGTGCGAGCTCCTCGAGAACGGCACGGCCGAACTCGCGAGCCGGGCGGAGGTCGACGGGAAGGTCGAACTCGCGTCGCTCGCCGGCGAAGTACTCGTCGAGCTGGCGGCGGGCCTCGTCGGTCGGCCGTGCCGAGCGGAGGACGCGCGTGCCGAAGAGCCGCGCCAGGCGCTCTGCCTCGGCCTCGGGGTCGGCGTCGTAGTGGATCTCGCAGACGCCGTGGTCCGTGACCGCGATCAGGAGCCGGCCGACCGGCGTGTCGTGCAGCTCGTACGCGACGTCGAGCAGGCCCTCGGCGGCAGCCGCGTCGCGGAAGCGTGCATCGAGTTCGGGGGAGACGGTCATGAGAGCTCCTTTCTGCGCAGCCTTCGGACACCGGACGACGCAGCCTGACGCGCGGCTTCCGGGGAGGAGCCGAGCGCCGCGCCGATGTCCTCGTAGCTGAGGTCGTAGCCGTAGCGGAGGAAGACCGCGGCGCGTTCCTTGTGCGGAAGGTCGGCCGTGAGCCGGCGAAGCTCGTCGTAGGGAAGCGGCTCGTCGACCGATTCGAGGTCGGGCACATCGGCGGAGGTGAGCTTCTCGCGCCGCCGCGTGTCGATCGCGACATTGCGGGCGATGGTCAGCGCCCACGTGCGCAGGTGCTGCCCGTGCCTCAGCGACGGGTAGGCCCGCAACGCGCGCAGGAACGTCTCCTGAAATGCGTCCTCGGCTGCGTCGCGTCCGAGCAGTCGCCGCAGCTGGCCGAGCACGGCGTTCTTGTGCTCCTCGTAGAACCGCTCGAACGGTGGGACGGCCACTGCTTCCATCATCGCTACAAACGCCCGGCCGCGGTGAGGTGTGAGATGTGGGTTTTAGGGGTTGCGGAGTGGTGAATAGTGGTCTAAAGTGGGGCAGAGTGGAAGATGCTGCTAGGCGAATTCGAGCACACGATCGATGACAAGAACCGGCTCACGCTACCGGCCAAGTTTCGTGAAGCGCTTTCCGGGGGCGTTGTCCTTACACGCGGCATGGACGGGTGCCTCTACTGCTACCCGCGCGAGGACTGGGAGCGGACGGTGGACCGGCGCCTCGCCGAGCTCGACCCGCTCAGCAAGGAGGGCCGTCTGATGCAGCGCTTCTTCTTTGCCGGCGCTTCGGAGTCGGAGCCGGACAAGCAGGGCCGCGTGATGGTGCCCGTCACGCTGGCCGAGCACGCCGGAATCGGGAAGGAGGTCGTCGTCGCCGGGGTGCGCGACCACCTCGAGATCTGGGACCGGGCGGCCTGGCGGGCGCACCTGAGGGAGATCGAAGGGAGTGCGGAGCATGTTGCCGAACGTCTTGCGACCAAGCGCGACTGACCACGTCCCCGTTCTCGCGGAAGAAGTACGGGAGGCGCTCGCCGTTCAGCCGGGAGAGACCGTCGTCGACGCGACGTTCGGCTCCGGCGGGCATGCGGAGATCCTGGCCGCTGACCTCCGCGGCGAGGGCAAGCTGATCGCAATCGACCGCGACCCCTCGGCGCGCGCGTACTTCGACCGCTTCCGGCGCCAGACTGCGGTGCAGGGCCGGTTCCTGCGCGGCGAGTTCTCCGTCGTCCTGGAGCAGCTCGCGTCGAACGGCGTGCGCGCGGATGCGGTGCTCTTCGACCTCGGCGTCTCGAGCATGCAGATCGACCGGCCCGAGCGCGGCTTCTCGTACGCGGCCGACGCGCCGCTCGATATGCGCATGGACCCGAACGGAGAGATCTCCGCCCGCGAGCTCGTGAACGAGGAGAGCGAGCGCGACCTGACGAGGATCTTCAAGGAGTACGGCGAGGAGCGGTATGCACGGCAGATCGCGCGGGCGATCGGCATGCGCCGGCGCGAGCAGCCGTTCGAGCGGACGGGCGAGCTCGTCGACGTGATCAAGCACTCGATTCCCGCGCCGGCGCGGTTCGGCGATGGGCATCCGGCGAAGCGCGTCTTCCAGGCTCTGCGGATCGCGGTCAACGATGAGCTCGGTTCGCTCGAGCATGCGCTGCCCGCTGCGCTCGAGCTGCTGCGGCCCGGCGGGCGGCTCGCCGTCATCAGCTTCCACTCGCTCGAGGACCGGATGGTCAAGCGGTTCCTCCGCAAGCAGGAGCACGGGTGCACATGCCCAGCGGACTTCCCGGTGTGTGTCTGCGGACAGGAGCCCGTCCTGCGCGCCATCTCGCGCCGGGCGATCAGGCCTTCCACCCAGGAGATCGCCACCAACCCACGGGCGGCCTCGGCGCGGCTGCGCGCGGCCGTGAAGGTGCAGGAGGACTGAATGGCCTCTTGGAGCGACGCCGCCCCTGCCCTTTCGTCCCCTCGTCCTAGGCCGCGCCCGAAGGCTGCCCCGAAGCGGCGCGCCCGGCAGCGCCGGGTAGCCGGCGGCGTCGTGTGGATCGTGGTCACGGCCGTCCTGCTGGCCGGGGTCGTCGCGCTCAACGTCGCGGTGCTCCGGTTGAACGTCAAGCTCGACAAGATCAACGCCGAGCGCTCGAAGCTTCGCGCCGAGAAGCAGGCGCTCGCGTCGCAGATCTCGCTTGCCGCGGCGTCCTCGCGGACCCAGCTCCTGGCCAAGCGGCAAGGGCTCGTGCCCGCTGACCCGATCCAGACCACGTACGTCCGGCTCGGGCGACGGGCTCGGTGAACGCGAGGGTCACCAACCGCCGCATCCGGCTGCTGCTCGCGGTCTTCGCGCTCGCGTTTGGCATCGCCTTCCTGCGCGCTGCGTGGCTGCAAGGAGTTCGTGCGAGCTCATTCGGGCGCGTGGCCGCCAGCCAGCACAGCCAGGACGTCACGATTCCCGCCGCAAGGGGGACGATCTTCGACCGCGGCGGGGTCCAGCTCGCGATCGGTGAGCAGGCGACGACGGTGTACGCCGACCCGCGACTCGTGCAGGACGCACGCCGCGAGGCGGCGGTCGCCGCGCAGCTGCTGCGGCTCGATCCGGCTGAGGTCGAAACTGCGCTCTCGGACAAGACGCGTGGCTTCGTCTACATCGCGCGGAAGGCGGACCCTGCGCGGGCAGCAAAGCTCCAACGGCGGCACCTCGCCGGCTTTGGGTTCTATCCCGAGGAGCGTCGGTTCTACCCGCAGAGCGCGCTCGCTTCGCAGGTGCTCGGGTACGCGGGTGTCGACAACCACGGCCTCGCCGGGCTCGAGCTCTCGCTCGAGAAGGTGGTCGGCGGCCGACCGGGTCGGGAACGGATCATCAAGGACGCCTCCGGCCAGGTGATCGACACGGTCCAGTCGCAGACGGAGCGTGACGGGCGCGACGTGTACCTGACGCTCGACCACACGATTCAGGCCAACGCCCAGGTCGTGCTCAAGCAGACGGTGGCCCGCTGGCACGCAAAGAGCGCGACGGCAATCGTGCTCGACCCGCGGACCGGCGGAGTGCTTGCGATGGCCGTGGCGCCTGGTTATGACGCCAACGTCTATCCGAAGATCTGGCGCGTCTTCCAGCGCAACCGTGCCGTGACGGACACGTACGAGCCGGGGTCGACGCTCAAGGTCGTGACCGTCGCCGGGGCGTTGTCAGACCGGCTCGTGTCGTCGTCGACGAGATTCGTCCTTCCGTACTCGATCCACGTCGCCGACCGGATCATCCACGACGCCGAGCCTCGCGGGACCGAGACGATGACCGTGGCTCAGATTCTCTCGCGTTCCTCGAACGTCGGCGCGATCACGCTGGCCGAGAAGCTGGGGCAGCACCGGCTAGCGCAGTGGATCTCACGTTTCGGGTTCGGCCGGCGGACCGGGATCGATTACCCAGGCGAGAGCCCCGGCATCGTCGTTCCGGAGAAGGACTGGTCCGGGTCGACGATCGGGAACGTGCCGATCGGGCAGGGAATCGCGGTCACGCCCATCCAGCTCGCTTCCGCGTACGCGGCAATCGCGAACCGCGGCGTGTGGGTGCGGCCCCATCTCGTCCACCACGTCGGCGACCGGGCATCGGTAGTTCAGCCGCGGCGGCGGATCGTCTCGCGCGCTGTCTCCGCGCAACTGCTCGCCATGCTGAAGAACGTCGTGCTCGACGGCACCGGCACGCTCGCCGCTGTGCCCGGGTACCAGGTTGCGGGGAAGACCGGGACCGCGGCAAAGGTGGATTCGGACGGGACGTACTCGGACTCGCGCTACGTCGCTTCGTTCGTCGGGATCGTGCCCGCGTCTCGGCCGCGGCTCGTGATCCTCGTCTCGGTCGACGAGCCTCAGGGCGCGATCTGGGGCGGCGTCGTCGCGGCGCCGGCGTTCTCCCAGATCGCGAAGTTCGACCTCCAGTACCTCGAGGGCGGCATCACGCCGGACGCGCCGACGACGTCCACGGCCTCGTCCCTCACGCCGTAAACCGTGCGGGTCCCTTAATGCGGTTCGCCCAGCCTCCTCCCCGAGGCGATCGTACCGAGAAAGGGCGCACGTGTCCGTCACGGAAGTGTGAAAAAAGTGCTGCAAAAACGCCGGATCTGACGCGCCGAGCCGACCCGGCGACGGCTGGCCTGCTTGGTAGACTCGCCCGCCGATGCACCTCGAGCGCGTCATCGCAGCGCTCGCCCCCGCGGACGTCCTGCGACGCGCCCCCGTGGAGATCGGCGACCTCGCCTACGACGCCCGTGCCGTCGGCCCGGACGCCCTCTTCTTCTGCGTTCCGGGGAGCCGCGCCGACGGGCACGATTTCGCTTCCGAGGCCGTAGCGAACGGCGCCGCCGCGCTCGTCGTCGAGCGCCCGCTGGAGCTCGACGTGCCGCAGCTCGTCGTCCTCGACGCCCGCCGCGCCATGGCCGTTGTCGCCGACGAGTTCTTCGGGCACCCGAGCCAGGAGCTGCAGGTCGCCGGCGTCACGGGCACCAACGGCAAGACGACGACGACCTTCCTGCTCTACTCGATCCTCGCCGCGGCCGGTCGCCGACCCGGGCTGCTGGGAACGATCGAGGGCCGCGTCGGAGGCGAACGCCGCCCGGCGATCCGGACGACGCCCGAGGCGATCGACATCCAGCACGCGTTCAGGGAGATGCTCGACGCCGGCGACCGCAGCTGTGCGATGGAAGCGACCTCGCACGGGTCGGAGCTGGGGCGGCTCGACCACGTGCGCTTCTCGGCCCTCGTCTTCACGAACCTCAGCCAGGACCACCTCGACTTCCACGGGACGATGGAGCGGTACTTCGAGGCCAAGCGGCGGCTCTTCGTCGGGGCCCGGCCGCCTGCGGCGATCAACGTCGGTACCGAGTGGGGCCGGAAGCTCGCGCAGGACCGCCCCGATGCGCTCACGTTCGGCTTCGCCGGGGACGCAAAGGTGCGACCCGAAGCGCTGCACGGAATCGACCTCAAGCTCCGGGGCCGCTTCAACGCCGAGAATGCGCTCGGCGCGATCGCCGCGAGCCGGCTGCTCGGGATCGACGACGAGGCGATCGCGCGCGGCCTCGAGGCCGTCCGGGGAGTCCCGGGCCGGTTCGAGTCGGTCTCGGAAGGCCAGCCGTTCGAGGTGCTCGTCGACTACGCCCACAAGCCCGAGGCCCTCGAGAGCGTGCTCCGCACGGCGCGCGAGCTCGCGAGCGGGAAGCTCATCTGCGTCTTCGGCTGCGGCGGCGACCGCGACCGCGGCAAGCGTCCGATCATGGGCCGGATCGCGTCGGAGCTCGCAGACGTCGCGATCGTGACCTCGGACAATCCCCGCAGTGAGGAGCCGCAGGCGATCATCGACGAGATCCTGGAGGGCGTCACCGCCGAGGTCGAGGTCGACCCGGACCGGACGACGGCGATCGAGCGGGCGATCTCGCTCGCGAACGAAGGTGACGTCGTCGTGATCGCCGGCAAGGGGCACGAGCAAGGCCAGGAGTTCGCCGACCGCACGATCCCCTTCGACGACCGCGAGGTCGCCCGCGACGCGCTCCGCCGGCTCGGGGCGACCGCGTGATCCCGGTCCGCATCGACGAGCTGCCGCAGCTCGGCGAGCTCGAGGCACGCGGTGACGTCATCACAGGCGTCAGGATCGACTCGCGGCGCGTCGAGCCCGGCGACCTCTTCGTGGCGGTCGGTCGTGGCATCGACTTTTGCGAGGACGCGCTGGTGCGCGGCGCGGCCGCGACGCTCGTCCCAAAGCATCCGTTCGAGGCAATGGCCGCGCTGGGATCGCTCGTCCGCGAGCGGGCAGGCGCACGCGTCGTGGGCATCACAGGCTCGACGGGCAAGACGTCGACCAAGGACATCCTCGCCGCGCTCTGCGCGCCCGCCGCTCGCACCGTCGCCGCGGAGGCGAGCTACAACAACGAGATCGGGGTCCCGCTGACGCTGTGCCGGCTCGAGTCCGACACCGAAGTCTGCATCCTCGAGCTTGCGATGCGGGGCTTCGGGCAGATCGCCGACCTCTGCCGGATCGCGCGGCCGGGGATCGGCGTCGTTACGAACGTGGGCCCTGCGCACCTGGAGCTCGTCGGCTCACTGGAGGGAGTTCTGCGCGCGAAGGGCGAGCTGATCGCGGCGCTTCCCGCAGGCGGCACCGCCATCGTCCCGGCGGAGTTCCCGGTCGAGCGCGATGACGTCGAGGTGGTTCGCCTGGCGGAGCCCGAGCTCAAAATCGAGCACGGCCGCGCAGTCGTGGGCGGCGTCAGCTTCAACTTCAGTTCGCGGCACCAGGCCGCGAACGCGACGGCCGCGCTGGCCGCACTCGACGCGCTCGGCCTTCCGCGACCGGAGCGCGTGGACGTCGACTTCGCCCGCTGGCGTGGTGAAGAGGTCGAGCTCCCCGGCGGTGGCCTGATCATCAACGACGCCTACAACGCGAACCCGGTCTCGATGCGCGCCGCGCTTGGGTACCTCGCCGACCGCGCGGGTGATCGGCGGCGCGTCGCGATCCTCGGGGACATGGCCGAGCTCGGACCCGGCGCGCCGACGTTCCACCGCGAGATCGGTGCGGTGGCGACGCGGTACGGAGTCCAGGCGCTGATCGCGGTCGGTGAGCTCGCCCGCGGCTACCTCGAAGGCGCCGCGGACGTCCCGATCACTCGCTGGGCGGCCGATGTGCCCGCGGCGGTGACGGCCGCGCGAGAGGTCGTCGAGCCAGGCGACTGCGTGCTCGTCAAGGCGTCACGTGCGATCGGGCTCGAGGCCGTGGCGGAGGCGCTGGCGGCGGTGGGCGTTTGAGCCGAGTCCTGATCGCAGGCGTCCTCGCGCTCCTCATCTCGATCCTCCTCGGCCCGAAGTTCATCGAGTTCCTGCGCCGAAACGAGTTCGGCCAGCACATCCGCGAGGAAGGCCCGGAGCACCACGCGACCAAGCAGGGCACGCCGATCATGGGCGGTCTCCTGATCCTGCTGGCGGCGACGGCGGGCTTCCTAGCGCTGAGCAAGTACACCGTTCCGGCGCTCACAGTGCTGTTCGTCACACTCGCGTGCGGCGCGATCGGCTTCCTCGACGACTTCATCAAGCTGACCCACCGGCGCTCGCTCGGCCTGAACGGACGCTGGAAGCTGATCCTGCTCGGCGCGATCACTGTCGGGGTAGCCGTCGCGGTGCAGCATCAGCACATTCCGACGAGCGTCTACGTCCCGGGCATCGGCGACATCGAGCTCTCGTACGCGTACTACGGACTGCTCTTCCTTGTGATCGCCGGCGCTGCGAACGGCGTCAACCTGACGGATGGCGTCGACGGGCTCGCGGCCGGAACCGTGATCATCGCGCTGTTCACGTTCGCGGCCATGATCGTGATCTCGTGGATCCGCTCCGGTTCGCCCGGGCACCGCTTCGACACGAAGCTCGACCTCGGGATCATCGCCGCGGCGCTGATCGGGGGCGCAATCGGGTTCCTCTGGTACAACGCCTGGCCGGCCGAGGTGTTCATGGGCGATACGGGCTCGATGGCGCTCGGCGGCGCACTGGCGGCGTTTGCGATCTTCACGAAGACGATCTTCCTCCTGCTGCTGATCGGCGGGATCTTTGCGGTCGCTGCGCTGTCGGTGATCGTGCAGGTCTTCAGCTTCAAGTACTTCAACCGGCGCGTGTTCCTGATGGCGCCGATCCAGCACCACTTCGAGCTGAAAGCCTGGTCCGAGACGAAGATCATGGTGCGCTTCTGGATCGTGACGGGGATCCTCTGCGCGATCGGCTTCGCCCTGTACTACCGCTACTTCACCGGCTTCCGCTGAGACGTCGCTTGCGATGTCGCTTTCAGGCCGAGCCGGCTTTGCTGGCTCGGCCGTCTGCGCCGCTGGCCCGTCGCGTTGGGATCTAACGTTGCCGCATGACTGAGCTTCCTAAGCGGGTTGTCGTGCTCGGGCTGGCGCGGTCGGGACGGGCGGCCTCAGCCGCGCTCGAGCGGCGCGGAGTCGAGGTCGTCGGCGCAGACAGGGAGCTCGGGAACGACGGCGACCTCTCGCTGCTCGACGGGGCGGAGCTGCTCGTCAAGAGCCCGGGCGTGCCCCGGGAGGCGCCGCTCGTCGCGGAGGCCGAGCGGCGCGGGATCCCGATCTGGAGCGAGGTCGAGCTCGGCTACCGGCTCCTCGGCGCGAAGATCCTCGGCGTCACCGGCACGAACGGCAAGACGACGACCTCGGAGCTGCTCGGCGTGATGCTCGACGCGCCGGTGGCCGGAAACGTCGGCCGCGCCCTCACCGAGCTCGACGGGCAAGTCGAGTCTGGGGCCTGGGTCGTCTGCGAGATCTCCAGCTTCCAGCTCGAGGACGTTCACGAGCTCGCTTGCGAGATCGCGGTGCTGTTGAACCTCGAGCCGGACCACCTCGACCGCCATGCCACCTTCGAGGCCTACCGCGACGCGAAGCTCCGCATCTTCGAACGGGCGCGTAGCAAGATTGTCCCCGGAGGCCTCGGCCTCGACGGAATCGAGTTCTCGGCCGACGACCCGCTTCCGGCAGAGCCGCTCATCCGCGGCGCCCACAACCGCGAGAACGCGGCCGCGGCAACGGCCGCTGCCCGCGCCGCGGGCATCGACGACGAGCAGATCGCGCATGCACTCCGCACCTTCCCCGGAGTCCCGCACCGCCTCGAGCTCGTCCGCGAGCTGAACGGCGTCCGCTACGTGAACGACTCGAAGGCGACCAACGTCGCCGCAGCGCTCCGCGCCCTCGCCGCCTACGAAGACGAACCGGTCCACCTGGTCCTCGGCGGGTCGCGCAAAGGCGAGGACTTCGCGCCGCTCGCCGCCGCGCTCGAATCGAACGTCAAGAGCGTCCACGTGATCGGCGAGACCGCGGACGAGCTCGCGGCGGCAATCCCGCAGGCAGAGCGCGACGGCGACCTCGCCACAGCGCTCGCCAGCATCGACGCCGAGCCCGGCGACGTCGTGCTGCTCTCGCCGGCCTGCGCGAGCTACGACCAGTTCCGCGACTTCGAGGCGCGCGGCGAGGAGTTCAGGAGGCTGGTGCAGAACCTGTCCCGGTGAAGCGCGGACAGCTCGAGGCGCACATCCTGACCTTCGTCACCCTGGGCCTCGTCGCCTTCGGCCTGGTGATGGTCTACAGCGCGACGTCGGCCTCCGCGGCGCTTGCGAACGGCGATCCCGCGTACTTCCTCAAGCGGCAGGTCGGCTACGCGCTCCTCGGGCTCGTCCTGATGGTCGTCGTGTCGCGCATCGACTACCGGATCCTGAGGGGCCTCGCACCGATCCTCATCGTCACGAGCCTCGCGCTCCTCGCCGGCGTGCTCGCGCTCGGTCAGGCGGTGAACGGCGCGCGGCGTTGGATCACCGTCGGCCCCGCGGTCTTCCAGCCGTCCGAGCTGGCGAAACTCGCTCTCGCGATCTGGGCGGCCGCCTACCTCACGCGCAAGAAACCGCCGAAGACGCTCAAGCAGCTTTGGCGCCCGATCGGCCTCCTCACAGCCGTCTTCTGCGTCCTCCTCCTCGCCGAGCCCGACCTGGGGACGGCGATCGCGATTCTCCTCATGCTCGCCGCCGTGCTGCTCGTCGCTGGAACGCCGGTCCGCACGCTCGGGGCGGGCCTCGGGATCGCCGCCGCGCTCAGCCTGCTCGCGGTCTGGTTCGAGCCGTATCGCCGCGCCCGCCTCTTCAGCTTCATCAACCCCTGGCAGGACGCCCAGGGAGCGGGCTACCAGACCGTGCAGGCGATCATCGGGCTTGGCTCCGGCGGGATCTTCGGGCGCGGGCTCGGCCAGAGCATCGAGAAGGCGAACTTCCTCCCCGAGGCGCACACCGACATGATCTTCGCGATCATCGGTGAGGAGCTCGGCCTCGTCGGCGCGACGATGGTGATCCTGGCGTACGCGGCCTTCGCCTACGCCGGGCTGCGCATCGCCCTCGGCTGCAAGGACCCCTTCGGCAAGCGCCTCGCGGCGAGCTTGACAGTGCTCGTCTGCGGCCAGGCTGCGATCAACCTCGCCGCCGTGATGGGCCTCGCGCCGCTGACCGGAATCCCGCTTCCGTTCGTCTCGTACGGCGGGTCGAGCCTCGTCGTCGGCCTCGCCTCGGTCGGGATCCTCCTTAACATCGCGGGCAATGCCGGAGCGAGAAGCGCCAGCGTGCCTGATCGCAGCCGGGGGGACGGCCGGCCACGTGCTGCCCGCGCTCGCCGTGGCGGGAGCGCTTCGCGCCCGCGGAGCACGCGTGACGTTCGCCGGGTCGCCGGGTCGCGCCGAGGCGCAGCTCGTTCCTGAGGCCGGGTACGAGCTCGACACCTTTCGCGTGAGCGGCCTGCCGCGCAGGCCGGGGCTCGCGCAGGCGCGCGCCGCGTTGCACTCGCTCGCCGCGCCGGCCGCCTGCGACAGGATTCTCGCGCGACGGAGGCCCGACGTCGTCCTCGGCGCGGGCAGCTACGTCGCGGGGCCGATGGTGCTCGCGGCCGCGCGGCGGAGGATTCCCACGGCGCTGACCGAGGCCGACGCGCAGCTCGGGCTCGCGAACCGGCTCGCGGCGCCCTTCGCCAAGCGCGTCTTCCTGGCATTCCCGGTGCCGGGCCGGGACGGCCCCAAGTACGAGGTCGTCGGGCGCCCGCTGCCCGCGAAGGCGCACGCACGTGCGCGCGGAGAGGCGCGCGCCGAGCTCGGCCTTCCGCCGGAGGGCCCCGTCCTCCTCGTCGCAGGTGCGCGCGCCGGCGCGAGAGCGCTGAACGACTTCGCCGTCGAGACCTTCGGGCCGACCGGCCCGGCCGTTCTGCACATCTCGGGCGAGCGCGACTACGAAGCATTGCGGCGGCGCGTGACGCGGCCCGACTACGTGCTCCTGCCGGTGCTCGACGGACTCGGCGCGGCCTACGGCGCGGCCGACCTCGCGCTCATGCGCAGCGGCTCGACGGTGTGGGAGCTCGCGGCCGCCGGGAAGCCGGCGGTCCTCGTGCCGTACCCATTCGCGACCGGCGACCACCAGACCAAGAACGCGCGCTACTTCCAGGCTGCCGGCGGTGCGATCGTCTTGCCCGAGACCGACCTCGGGCGGGCGCCGGAGATCATTCGCTCGCTCCTGGACGACCCGCGCCGCCTCGCGGACATGAGCGCGGCGATGCTGCGCGTGGCACGCCCCGACGCCGCGGACCAGATCGCCGAGGAGCTGATCGCGCTTGCTCGAGGGTAGGCGCTTCTGGTTCGTCGGAATCGGCGGCGCGGGGATGAGCGCGCTCGCACTCGTGGCGAGCGAGTGGGGCGCGGAGGTTGGCGGCTCGGACCAGGCTCGCTCGTCGTACGTCGAGAAGCTCGAGACTGCGGGGATCCCCGTCGCGATCGGCCACGACGCGGCGAACGTCCCCGAGGAGGCGGAGGTGATCGTCTCTACCGCCGTCGCGCCCGACAACCCGGAGATTGCGGGGCGTGCGGTGCGAAAGCGGGGAGAGCTTCTCGCCGAGCTCGTCGAGCTGCGGCAATCGATCGTCGTCGCGGGCGCGCACGGCAAGACGACGACGGCGGGGATGATCGCGTTCTGTCTCGACCGGCTCGGCCTGGATCCCGCATTCGTGATCGGTGGGGAGGTTCCACAGCTCGGCGGGAACGGCCGAGCCGGCGAGGGCTGGCTCGTCGCGGAGGGCGACGAATCCGACCGGTCGCTCGAGCTTCTGCGCCCCGGCATCGCGGTTCTCACCAACGTCGAGCTCGACCACCACACGACGTTCGCTTCGCAGGCGGAGGTCCGCACGCTCCTCGATCGGTGGCTCGACGCAGCCCCCGAGCAAGTGCGGGGCGACGAGCTCGAGCCCGTCCACCTCGAGCTCCGCGTGCGCGGCGAGCACAACCGGCGCAACGCGGCCGCCGCGCTGGCCGCGCTCGAGCTCGCGGGAGTGGCGCGAGCCGACGCGGAAGGGGTTCTCCTGGAGTTCGAGGGAGCCGGTCGCAGGTTCGAGCCGCGTGGCGAGGTCCACGGCGTGCGCGTCTTCGACGACTACGGCCACCATCCGACCGAGATCGCGGCCACGGTCGCGACCGCGCGGGCGGCGGCGAACGGGGGCAGGGTGCTTGTCGTCTTCCAGCCGCATCTCTACTCGCGGACGCGGCACTTGGCCAGCGAGCTCGGCGCTGCGCTCGCCGCGGCCGACACCGTCGCGGTCACCGATGTCTACGGCTCCCGCGAGGCTCCGATCGGCGGGGTCGACGGCAAACTCGTCGTCGACGCGGTCGCGACGGAGCGACCGGGGATGGAAATCGGGTGGACTCCTTCGCTCGAGGACGCAGCCCGCTTCCTCGCGCGCCGTGCTCGTCCAGGTGACCTCGTGCTCACGATCGGGGCCGGCGACGTCGATCGAGCCGCGCCGCTGATCCTCGAGGCACTCGAGTGAA
Source organism: Actinomycetota bacterium (assembly GCA_046731695.1). Classification (GTDB taxonomy): domain Bacteria; phylum Actinomycetota; class Thermoleophilia; order Gaiellales; family Gaiellaceae; genus AC-32. The sequence goes on along the minus strand of JBKPLR010000001.1, from coordinate 52,651 downwards.
GATCGAGGAGGGCGTTGCACTCTCCCGCTTCACGACCGTCGGCACCGGCGGGCCGGCGCGCGCCGTCGCGAGGCCCGAAACGCTTGCGGAGCTGGAGGAGGCTCTCGCCTGGGCGCGCGAGCAGGCAATACAAGTGGCCACGATCGGACTCGGCTCGAATCTGCTGGTCGCCGATGAGGGATTCGGCGGGCTCGTCTTGCGGCTGGCGGGAGAGCTGGCGACCGCCGAGATCGAGGGCGAGCGTCTGGTCGCCGGCGGCGGGGCGACCAACGCCGTCTGTCTCCACCGGGCTCGCGCGGCGAGTCTCGGCGGCTTCGAGTTCGCGTGCGCGATCCCGGGCACGGTGGGAGGCGGCGTCTGGATGAACGCCGGCGCGTACGGCAGCGACTGGGCTGCGATCCTCGAGCGCGCGCTCGTCGTCGAAGGCGGCGGCTCGCGCTGGCTGACTCCCCGAAAGCTTGGCCTCAGCTATCGGCGATCCGACCTTCACCACGGTCAGGTGGTTGCCCGCGCGGAGTTCCGGCTGACGCCTCGGCCCGTCGACGAGATCAAGGCGACCGTCTTCGAGCTACAGGCGCTTCGCAAGGCGGCGCAGCCGACGAACAAGCGCACGTTCGGGAGTGTGTTCAAGAACCCCGAGCACGAGCTCTCAGCCGGCCGGATGCTCGAGGCCTGCGGCCTGAAGGGCCACCGCATCGGCGGCGCGCAGATCTCCCCGCGGCACGCGAACTTCATCGAGAACGCGGACGGCGCGGGGTCCGGCGACGCTCTGGCGTTGATGGTCGAGGCCAGGCGCCGTGCCCGCGAGCAGTTCGGCGTCGAGCTCGAGCACGAGGTCGAGTTCCTCGGCCCGATCGAGCTCCCGCCCGTCGCATAGTGGAGGACGAGCTCCTGTCGCTGGTGCAGGAGCGCCTCGGCGCCGAGGCCCGAAGCGTCGTTCGCATCGACAACGGGTGGGACTCGATTGCCTTCGACGTCGACGACGAATGGATCGTGCGCCTGCCGCGGAGGCCCGAAGTTCGCGCCGACCTGCGAAAGGAGGCGGCGCTGCTCCCGCTGCTCGGGCGGACGCTGCCAATCCCCGTACCGGAGGTCGCCGTTCTCGAGGACACACCTTCGACCTTCGTCATGGTGCACCCAAAGATTCCCGGCAAGCCACTGAGCTCTTCGCACGAGGACCCGGCTCTGGCGAATGAGGTCGGTGGCTTTCTCGCGGCGCTGCACGAGATCTCGGGCGCAGCCGAGGCCGGGCTTCCCGAGCTCACGACGGGAGACTGGCTCGACGAGCAGGTTGCATTTGTGAAGCGCTGCGAAACAGTTATTCGGCTGCTCGACTCGAGCGAGGCGCGTCGCGCGGAGTCGATGTTCGAGAGCTACCTCTCGAGTCTGCCGGAGCTCAACCCCGTACTCATTCACGGCGATCTGGGTCCGGAACACGTCCTTTGCCAAGACGAGGCCGTCACCGGCGTCATCGACTGGAGCGACGCTCGCGTCGGCGATCCGGCGCTCGACTTCGCCTGGCTGCTGCACGGCCCGGGCGAGGCCTTCAGCGAGACGTTGCTCGGCGCCTATGTCGCGGCGGGCGGCCAGGCTGGCTCGACGTTTCGGGAGCGGGCTCTCTACTTCCACCGGCTCGGGCCGTGGCACGCGGTCCTGTTCGGGCTCAGGACCGGCCGCCCGGAGCTGGTCGAGTCAGGCTTGGCCGGAGTGCGGTCCCGCTTGCCGTAGCGCGGAGGAGGCGCGGGTAGCGTGGCGAAAGCCGCGCCGTGGCCCAGCGTCGGCCTCAGCAATCCGCGCGCGCTCGCGCGGCTGTTGTCCCGCTCCCGGGAAGGACGCACGACGCCCCGATCCTCCGCGTGCTCCCCTCGGGGCGCTCGCTGCTCGTCGGCTTCGCCATCGTTGCCGGTGCCATCGGGCTGTATGCACTCGCGCGCGTGACCCCGGTGTTCGCGCTCACCCAGATCGAGGTCGTCGGCGCTCCGCCGGCGGTTGCCGCGCACGTTCGGTCGGCGCTTGCCCCGCTGAAGGGCACGAGCCTACTCGCGCTCGACGGTGCCGAGATCGACCGGCGGATCGGCGGGCTGACCGAAGTCGCAGATGCGAGCTACGACCGGGACTTCCCCCATACGCTGCGCGTCGCCGTTCGGCCCGAGCATCCGGTTGCGATCGCCCGGCGCGGGGCGGGTGCGTGGCTCGTCGCCGCAAACGCGCGAGTGATCACGAAGGTACGGCCCCGGTCGAGGCGCGGGCTGCCACAAATCTGGCTCACCCGGTCCGGCGAACCGCGGGTCGGGGCAGCGCTCACGGATCGCCTCGGCCTTCGCGCGGTGCGGGCGCTCGCGCTCGCGCGGCGAATCAAGCTTCACCTCCGGGTCCGCGTCGTTCGCGCACAGGCGCACCAGCTCACATTCCTGCTCGCGTCGGGACTGGAGCTCCGTCTCGGCGACGTACGGGCCGTTCCCCTCAAGCTCGCCGTTGCCTCGCGCGTGCTGCCGGAAGTGCTGTCGCACGGCGGCTACGCCTACCTCGACGTGAGCGTTCCGGAGCGCCCTGTCGCTGGCTCAAACTCTCAACCCGAAGATTGAGCCTTAGAGTTTTGCCTGCATCTCCTCGTTGACAGGCACGTCGAAGCAGCGTACGCTGCCCGACTTGGAAGGTAGCCTTCCAGTAGAGGTTCAGGTCGAGGCGAGTTGAGCATGAGAGATCAAGCGGGGAACTACCTGGCCCTGATCAAGGTCGTCGGGGTGGGCGGTGGCGGATCCAACGCCGTCAACCGGATGGTCGACGCAGGGCTGACCGGCGTCGAGTTCATCGCGATCAACACCGATGCCCAGGCGCTCTTGATGTGCGACGCCGACGTGAAGATGCCGATCGGCGCCGATGTCACGAGAGGGCTCGGCGCGGGCGCTGACCCGGGGATTGGGAAGGCCGCCGCGGAGGAGAGCCGCGACGAGCTGAAAGAGGCGCTGAAGGGCGCCGACATGATCTTCGTCACTGCCGGCGAGGGCGGCGGCACGGGCACAGGCGCCGCGCCGACGGTCGCGCGGCTTGCCCAAGAGCTCGGCGCGCTGTGTGTCGGCGTCGTCACGCGACCGTTCTCGTTCGAGGGCCGTCGCCGGGCCGAGGTCGCGTCACTCGGCGTCGAGGACCTTCGCGATCACGTCGACACGCTGATCGTGATCGAGAACGACCGGCTCCTGCAGGTGGTCGAGAAGAGGACATCGATCATCGACGCGTTCAAGATGGCGGACGACGTCCTTCGCCAGGGGGTGCAGGGGATCACAGATCTGATCACGATCCCCGGGCTCGTCAACCTCGACTTCGCCGACGTGCGGACGATCATGAACGAGGCGGGGTCGGCCCTGATGGGGATCGGCGCGGCCTCCGGCGAGAACCGCGCGACCGAGGCAGCTCGGCAGGCGGTCTCGTCTCCGCTTCTCGAGTCGTCGATCGAGGGCGCGACCGGGATTCTCCTGAACGTGACCGGCGGACCGAACATCGGGCTGTTCGAGGTGAACGAGGCCGCCGAGGTCGTGACGTCGGCAGCCGACCAGAACGCGAACGTGATCTTCGGCGCGGTCATCGACGACTCGCTCGCCGACGAGATCCGCGTAACGGTGATCGCCACCGGCTTCGGCCCGGCGAGGCTGCGCCGACGGCGCCGCGTAGAGGAGCCGGCGGAGGCGCCGCAGGAGCAGCAGGAGGGCGGGCGCGAGGTTCCCGCAGAGCGATTCGAGGTACCGGAGGAGATCCTCGAGGTGCCTTCGTTTCTCCGCGACGCCTGAGCCGTTTTCGCGGAGCTCGAAAAAGGTGTGGTTGAACAGGTTTAAGCCCGTGCGCACCTGGTAAAGATTCCCATTGCCCTCTCGGGTCGACCGCTAGGGTCGGCCCGCGATGACCCGGTCCGGCCGCCCCGGCCTCGGCCTCAAAGCCGAAGCCGGGGCGGCTCCTTTTTGGGCCTCTCTCAGTAGAGCCGCGCGGGCAAGTCTCGCGCCTTTAGCATCAGCGGCCGATGCAGACACTGCTCCGAACGCCGCTCTACGACCGGCACGTCGCGCTCGATGCGCGGCTCGTCCCCTTCGCCGGGTGGGAGATGCCCGTGCAGTACGAGGGCGTCATCCCGGAGCACTTGGCGGTGCGCAGCGACTGTGGGGTTTTCGACGTCTCGCACATGGGGGAGCTCGAGGTGGAGGGGCCGCGGTCGCGGGAGTTCCTGCAGTCGGTCCTCTCGAATGACCTCGACCGTGTCGGCCCGGGCAAGGCCCAGTACACGCTGCTCACGAACGAGCAGGGCGGGATCGTCGACGACCTCATCGTGTACGTGCGCAACGCCGAGCGGTTCCTCCTGATCGTCAATGCATCGAACCGCGAGGCAGTTCGCTCCTGGCTGCACGATCGCGAGCCGGACGGCGCCGCGGTGCGTGACGTCTCGGACGACTACGTGCTGCTCGCCGTCCAGGGCGCGCGGTCGATCGAGCGTCTCGGCCTTCCCGATGCGCCGGCGTTCACATTTGCCGACGGGGAGATCGACGGCGTTCGCTGCACCGTCAACCGGACGGGCTACACAGGTGAGCTCGGGGTCGAGCTGCTCGTAGCCGCCGATGCGGGCGGCGAGCTCTGGGATCGCGTCCTCCAGCGCGGGGCTGTGCCGTGTGGGCTCGGCGCCCGGGACACGCTCCGGCTCGAGGTCTGTTATCCGCTCCACGGAAACGACATCGGCCCGGACACCGACGCGATCTCCGCGGGGCTCGGCTGGGTCTGCTCGCTCGACAAGGACTTCACCGGCTCGGATGAGCTGCGCAGAATCAAGGACGAAGGGCCCGAGCAGCGCTTGGCCGCGTTCGTCATGGAGGAGCCCGGTATCCCCCGCCAGGGGATGACGATTCAGGACGGCGATTCGGCCGTTGGGACGGTGACGTCGGGCTCGCATTCACCGATGCTCGAGCGGGGGATCGGGCTTGGCTACGTGGGCGCGGAGCTGGCCGAGCCTGGACGGGAGTTGACCATCGACATCCGCAGCCGGCAACGCGGCGCGCGTGTGGTCAAGAAGCCGATCTACTCGAAGGAGCGGAATGGCGGGAGCTGAGAGCTACCCGGACGATCTGCGGTACCACCCCGAGCACGACTGGGCCCGCATCGACGGGGATGAAGCCGTCTTCGGCATCACCTGGTTCGCGCAAGACGCCCTGGGCGAGCTCGTTCATTTCGAGCCGCCCCAAGAGGGAGTGACCGTGACACGGGACGAGTCCTACGCCGAGGTCGAGTCCGTGAAGGCCGTCTCGAACGTGATCGCTCCGCTCTCCGGCGAGATCGTGGAGATCAACCAGGCGATCGTCGACGCACCCGAGACCGTGAACGAGGATCCGTATGGCGACGGGTGGCTCGTCCGTGTCCGCCTCACCGATCCGTCGGAGGTCGACGCGCTGCTCGACGTCGAGGCGTACCGGCGCCACCTCGACGAGCAGGCGTGACCTACCTCTCGCTGACAGACGCAGACCGCGACGCGATGCTCGAGACGATCGGGGTCGACTCAATCGACGAACTGTTCGCCGATTTGCCGGACGGCGTCCGGCTCGGCCGTGAGCTCGAACTCCCGCCGGCGCTCGGCGAGCAGGAGCTCACGGCGTACTTCGAGGAGCTCGCGGCCGCGAACGCCGCGCCCGTCTCGTTCCTCGGCGCCGGGCTCTACGACCACTACGTGCCGGCAATCGTCGACGCCGTGCTCCAGCGTGGAGAGCTTCTCACCTCCTACACGCCGTACCAGCCGGAGCTGAGCCAGGGCGTCCTCCAGGCGATCTTCGAGTACCAGACCGCGATCTGCGAGCTCACTGGAATGGACGTCTCGAACGCGTCGGGGTACGACGGGACCACCGTCGCTGCTGACGCGTGCTACATCGCGAAGCACGCAACGGGTCGTTCGAAGGTCGTCGTCACGGAAGCGACGAGCCCTCAGGTCCGGCAGGTCGTGAAGACGTACGCGCCCGGCTTCGGCCTCGAAGTCGTCGAGGTGCAACACCGCGCCGGAGCGACAGACCCGGACGAGCTCCGAGCAGCTGCCGAGGACGCGGCATGCGTCATCTTCCAGCATCCGAACTTCTTCGGTGTCCTGGAGCCCGCGCCCGATCTAGCCGCGGCCGCAGCCGATGCGGAAGCGCTACCCGTAGCCCACGTCGATCCCGTCTCCCTCGGAGTGCTCGAGGCGCCCGGTCACTACGGGTGCGCGATCGCCATTGGAGAAGGGCAATCGGCGGGGAACTACCTTTCCTACGGCGGGCCGCACTACGGCTTCCTGGCCGCGCGCTCCGAGTTCATCCGGAGGATGCCGGGGCGAATCGTCGGCGAGACCACTGACGCCGCGGGCAACCGCGGCTATGTCCTCACCCTGCAGACGCGCGAGCAGCACATCCGGCGCGAGAAGGCGACCTCGAACATCACCACGAACCAAACGCTCCTGGCACTGGCGGGCCTCGTCTACCTCTCGTGGCTCGGGCCGCAGGGGTTGCGCGAGCTGGGGGAGACCTGCATGGCCCTCGCCGGGTACGCGAAGGAACGAATCGGCGTTGAACTGCTGTTCTCAGATCAGACAACGTTCAAGGAGTTTGCCGTACGCGCCGGACGGCCTGCCCGGGATGTCGTCCGGGACGCGCTCGCGGAGGGGATCCACCCCGGGTACCCCCTCGGCCGGGACTACTCGGAGATGGACGACGTCCTGCTCGTGGCCGTCACCGAGAGGCGCACCGTCGACGAGATCGACCGCCTGGCCGAGGTGCTCTCCGGATGAAGCTGGTCTACGAGAAGTCAGCCCCGGGCAGGCGCGCAGGCCGGCCGCCGCAACCGGACCTCCCAGTCCCGGAGGTGCCGGATGAGCTGCGCCGCGGCGAGCGGCCTCGCCTCCCGGAGATCGCCGAACCGGACTTGCTGCGGCACTTCACCGAGCTCTCGTCGCGGAACTTCGGGATCGACACGGGCTTCTACCCGCTCGGCTCCTGCACGATGAAGCACAACCCGCGGGTGAACGAGCGCCTCGCAGCCCTCCCAGGGTTCCGCGATCTCCATCCGCTGGACGACGAAGCCCAGTCGCAGGGCGCACTCAGACTCTGCCACGAGCTGCAGGAGACGCTCGCGGAAATCACCGGGCTCGATGCGGTCTCGCTTCAGCCCGCGGCGGGCTCGCAGGGGGAGCTCACCGGCCTCTTGCTGATGCGCGCGTACTTCGCGGAGCGGGGCGAGAACGGGCAGCGCCGCAAGATTGCGATTCCGGACACGGCGCACGGGACCAACCCGGCGAGCGTCACGATGGCGGGCTACGAGCTCACACCGGTGCAGACGGACCGGCGGGGGAACATCGACGTCGACGACCTGCGCGCAAAGGTCGACGAGCACACCGCCGGGTTGATGCTCACGAACCCGTCGACACTCGGGCTCTTCGACGAGAACATCGAGGAGATCGCGCGGATCTTCCACGAGGCCGGGGCGCTCATGTACTACGACGGCGCGAACCTGAACGCCGTGTGCGGGATCTCGAGGCCGGGCGACATGGGGTTCGACATCGTCCACATCAACCTGCACAAGACGTTCTCGCAGCCGCATGGAGGCGGCGGCCCCGGCGGCGGGCCGATCGCCGTGGCGAGCCGGCTCGAGCCCTTCCTGCCGGTGCCGGCGGTCGTGCGCGACGGCGTTGAATACCGGCTCGACTACGACCGCCCGAAGTCGATCGGGAAGGTGCGCGGGTTCTTCGGGCCGTTCGGCGTGTTCGTCCGGTCATACGCGTTCATCCGCGCGTACGGGCCCCGCCTGCGCGAGATGTCAGAGATTGCGGTGCTGAACGCCAACTATCTGCTCGCGCGGCTGCGCGAGGCGTACGAGCTTCCGTTCGACCGGCTCTGCATGCACGAGTTCGTGCTCTCAGCGCGACGGTTCAAGCGCGAGCACGGCGTCACCGCGCTCGACGTGGCGAAGCGGCTCATGGACTACGGGTTCCATCCGCCGACGATCTACTTCCCGTTGATCGTGCCCGAGGCGCTGATGATCGAGCCAACCGAGACGGAGGCAAGGGAAACGCTCGACGCGTTCGCCGACGCGATGCTCGAGATCGCCCGCGAGGCGGACGAGCACCCGGAGCTGCTGAAAGAGGCGCCGCACGGAACACCCGTGGGTCGCCTCGACGAGGTGAAGGCGGCGAAACGCGCGATCGTGCGCTACCACTTCGAGGAGCACCCGGACCTCGCCGCCGAGCCAGCCGCGGCCGGCGTCGAGGCGCCGAAAGGCGCGTGATGATCGACCTTCGTTCCGACACGCAGACGAAGCCGACCCGGGAGATGCGAGCGGCGATCGCCGCGGCGGAGGTCGGGGACGAGCAAAAGCGCGAGGACCCGACCGTCAACCGGCTCGAGGAGCAGGCTGCCGCGTTGCTCGGCCAAGAGGCCGCGGTCTTCGTCCCGACCGCGACCATGGCGAATGAGATCGCCCTTCGGACACTCGGGGACCCCGGCGACGAGGTCGTGGCCGAGGAGAACTCGCACATCCTGCTGGCGGAGCTAGGCGGTCCTGCAGTTCATTCCGGGCTGATGATCAGGCCGCTGCGCTGCGAGGCCGGGCGCTTCTCCCCGGACCAGCTGCGCGACACGGTCCGCGTGACCGACGGCACCCACGTCCCGCCGACCAGGATCGTCTCCGTCGAGAACACCCACAACGCCTCGGGCGGACGCGTTTGGCCGCTCGCCGAGATCGAAGCGGTCGCGGCCACGGCGCGCGAGCTGGAACTGAATCTCCATCTCGACGGGGCGCGGGTCATGAACGCTGCGGTCGCATCAGAGGTCTCCTCCGCAGAGATCGGTGGGCACTTCGACACCGTGACGCTCTGTTTGTCGAAGGGGCTCGGGTGCCCGCTCGGGGCGCTCGTCGCGGGCTCGGCCGAGCTGATGCAGAACGCGCGCCGCTTCAAGCACCTGTTCGGCGGCGCGATGCGACAGGCTGGAATCGTCGCGGCGGCCGGTGTGTACGCCCTCGAGCACAACATCGACCGGCTCGCCGAGGACCACCGGCGGGCGCGCCGTTTAGCAGAAGGGCTCGAAGTTGCGGGCGTGCCCGTCGATCTCGAGCAGGTCGAGACGAACTTCGTGCAGATCGACCTTGCGTCGCTGGGGCTCTCGCCGCACGAGGCCCTCGAGCGGTTGCAGGAGCACGGAGTCGGGCTCTCGATGACGGCCTATCCGACCCGCCTTCGCGCGGTCACGCATCTCGACGTCGACGACGATGACATCGAGGGCGCGATCGAATTGATCCCGCGCGCCCTAGGAGCCCTTGCCCACGCCTGAGGAGCGCTTCGCGCACCTCGTCCGTGAAGCCCAGCGTGAAGCTCGGCTTCCGAGCCTCTCGGCGGGAGTCTTTCGTGCGGGCGAGCTCGTGTGGTCGGAGGCGATCGGCCTCGCAGACGTCGAAGAGCGACGCGAGGCGACGACTGACACCCAGTACCCGATCGCCTCCATAACCAAGACGTTCACGGCGACCTCCGTCATGCGGCTGCGGAACGAGGGGAAGCTCGAGCTTGACGACCCACTGGAGCGGCATCTCCCGGACGTCTCGCACGGGACACTGACGCTGCGGCGGATGCTCGCGCACGCATCGGGGCTCCAGCGCGAACCACCGGGCGAGGTATGGGAGTCGCTCGTCTTCCCCGGCGAGGAGGAGCTGCTGGCCGGCCTTGGCGACTCGGAGCAGGTCCTCGCCGGCGATCAGGCCTGGCACTACTCGAACTTGGCGTATGCCTTGCTCGGCCACGTCGTCTCTCGCGTGTCCGGGTCGGCATTCCGCGAGTACGTCGAGAGCCGGTTGCTCGAGCCGCTTCGGCTGGGCCGAACGACTTGGGGCTCGGCGGCCAAGCCGGCGGCGAAGCCGTACTTCGTCGAGCCCTACTCGGACGCCGTGCAGCGCGAGCCGGAGCTCGAGCTCGGGGGCAAGGGCGGCGAGTCCGGCCTTTCCAGCACCGTCGAGGATCTGGCGCGCTGGGGCTCGTTCCTGTGCGATCCGGACGAATCGATCCTACCGGCGCAGTTCGCGGCGGAGATGCACGACGTCCAGATCATGGCGGAGCCCGACTGGACGCTCGGGTGGGGGCTCGGGATCGAGCTTTGGCGCCGCGGCGACCGGATCTTCGGCGGGCATACGGGCGGCTTCCCGGGGTTCCTCTCCATGCTTGTCTACTCGAGGCGCGAGAAGATCGGCGCAGTGCTCCTGACGAACTCGGGCACCTGGCCGAAGGCAGTCGAGACCGGGTTGACGCTCGTCGAGGCGGCTTTGGAGGAACTTGCGCCGGCGCCAGAGCCATGGGCGCCCGAGGAACCGCCGCCAGACGAGGTCGTGCCGCTCCTCGGCCGCTGGTGGTCGGAGGGGCACGAGACGATTTTCAGCTGGCGGGGCGGGCGGCTCGAGGCGCGTCTTGCGCACCTCCCGCGGGAGCGGGAGCCATCGGTGTTCGAGCCGGACGGTGAAGACCGGTTCCGGACGGTGTCGGGGCGCGAGCAGGGCGAGGTGCTCCGGGTCATGCGAGGAGCGGACGGGGAGGTCTTGAAGCTCTACTGGGCGACGTACCCGTTCACGCGGGAGCCGGAGATCTTCGGTCCGCCTCCCTGAGCCTCGCAGCTCCCTGAACATGGTTCGCCCGGCCTCCTCCCCGAGGCGAGCGTAACCAGGAAAAGCGCACGTGTCTGTCACGAGACCGTGACGAAAGCGTGCCGGTTCGTCAGCGGTCGCCGGCGATCAGGAAGCCGACCGCCGCGACCGCGTAGAGCCCGACGAGCAACGCTCCTTCCCAGCGCCGCGACCGGCCGTCGCGCAGAACGAACGCGACGATCAGGGCCGAGCCGCCCATCGCCGCGAGCTCGATCGGTCGGAACGTCAACGGCAGCGCAGGCTTCACGAGCCACGACAGCAATGCGACCACCGGAGTCACGAGCAACGCCACCTGCGCGCTCGACGACGCCGCGATCTCCGTCGCCAGTGGCAGCTTCCCTCGCCGGGCGATCACGACCGCGCCGCCGTGCTCCGCCGCGTTGCCGACGATTGCCACGATCACAGCAGCGATGAAGAACTCCGAAAGGCCCGCAACCTTCGCGAACTCGTGAAGCGAGTGGACGAGGATCTCGCTGACGAACGCAGTGACCACCGTCGCCGCGGCGAGCACGCCGAGGGCCGTTGGGAGCGCCCACCCTCCCTGAGCCTCCGCGCCGCTCTCCTCGTGGAGCCGCTTGTGGCGCCTCAGCCCTCGGGTCGTCTCGCCCGCGTACACCAGGAGGAGGACCACCGCCACCGGGATCGTGAGGATCGCGAGCGAGTGCCGCTCGGGATCGCCGTGCCATCCGGGCACCGATGGGATCAGGAAGAGCAGCACCGCCACGAGCACCAGTCCCAGCTGGCTCAGCAGCGACAGGCGGTCGAGCCGAGCGCCGTCCGGGCCCACCATGAGCGCAACGCCGAGGACGAGGAGGATGTTCGAGACGACGCTGCCCATCAGCGATCCGCGCACGACGTTCGGAAGTGCCTCGTTCACGGCGAACAGCGCGATGATCAGCTCCGGGGCATTTCCGAAGCTCGCGTTCAGGAAGCCGCCGATCCCCGGCCCGGTGTGCTCGCCCGCGTGCTCAGTTGCCTCACCGATCAGCCACGCGAGCGGGATCAGCGCAACCGCCGAGAAGATGAACAGGACGACGTCGCCGACGTCGAACACGTACCGCAGCAGGAACGTGACCGGGGCCAGGACGAGCGACGCCCACAGGAGCTTCCGGCCCACGCCGCTACCCTAGCCGCGCATGCCGCTCGACGCCGTCCTCTTCGACTGGGGCGACACGCTGATGCAGTTCGCCTACGAGCCCGACCTCGTCGCTGCGGGGCACCGGGCCGGGCTCGAGGCGATCGGCGACGCGGACCTCCCGGATGTCGAGCGAGTCACCGAGCATTTCCGAGAGCACTACGAGCCCTTCTTCTGGATCCCGGGAACGATCGAGGAGATCGAGTATCCGGGCCTCGTGCGGGAGCTACTCGGTCACTTCGGCGTGACGCTCGACGACGAGCAGCTCGATCGTTTCCTCGAGGCGGAACACAGGGCCTGGGACCCTGCCCGCCGACTCGCCGCCGACACGCACGCACTGCTCGAGTCCCTTCGTGACCGCGGTCTCAAGCTCGCGCTCGTCTCGAACGCCTTCGATCCTCGCTGGCTTCTGCAGCGCGACCTCGACCAGATGGGCCTCGCCGAGCGACTCGACTTCGCCGTCTTCTCGTCCGAGGTCGGGAAGCGGAAGCCGCATCCGGAGATCTTCCGGCGCGCGCTCGACACGCTCGAAGTAGACCCCGAAGAAGCGCTCTTCGTGGGTGACCGGCTCTACGAGGACATCCGCGGGGCCGGCGAGCTCGGCATGACAACGGTGCAGGCCCTCTGGTTCCGGGCCGACGAGCATCCGGACGGCCGCGAGCCGGATCACCAGGCATTCACGCAATTCGACGTGCTCAACGTCGCCCGGCGCCTGCTCGACGGCTAGAACGCCTGAGCGGTCGCACCGGCAAAAGCCGGCACGACCTCTTCTGGTCGGCGTCGCAAGCGACGCCTTAGCGTTCGCGCCAGGCGTTGTCAAGTCTTGCGCAGAACCCATGACTGCACCCACAATTCCGGTATGCAGATGCGCGAGCAGGCGGCGACGAGCCCGAGCAAGCTCCCGCTACGCCCGCAAGACGAGGTCGAATGCCGCCGCTGCGGAGTCCACTGCGACAAGGTCGTCTACCCGGCCGCCTGCGTCGACAAAGCCTGCCCGTTCCTCTACGCATATGAGGAGTTCGGCCACACCTATGTGGGCTGCATGCAGAACGTCTACGAGGTCGAGATCGACGCCGATCTCTTGCGTGAGGCCGAATCGCGGCGCGGCGGCTTCGGTGCCGTGCGCGTGACCGCGCCGCCCCTGCCGTTCTGCCAGGTCGAGGTCGAGGCGTGCTACGAGAGCCGGACGGAGGAGCTCGGCTGCGTCAACCCCGAGTTCCACGAGCTGCCGGTGGGCGAGCCGTCTTTCCGGGTCTTCGCCCAGATCCGCGCCTCGTAGCCTTCGCGTAAAGCTTCCGGAGCCTCTTCATCTGTTCTGCGTCCGGTCCGTGGCCGTCAGTGCCTGGGACCTCGAGCAGCGCCGGAAGACCCTGCAGCTTCGGATGGCCGAGAAAGACCGTCAGCTTCTCGCCGATCAGCCCGTCGCCGATGTTGTCGTGCCGATCGCGGTTCGACCCGAGCGGCGTCTTCGAGTCGTTCACGTGGAGACAGCGCAGGCGGTCCAGCCCGATTGCTTCGTCGAGTTCGGCGAGCACCTGGTCGAGCGTGTTGCGGTCGGTGATGTCGTACCCGGACGCGAATAGGTGGCAGGAGTCGAGGCAGAGCCCGAGCCGCGGGTGCGCGTCGAGGGCGTCGAAGAGTGCCGCGAGCTCTTCGACCGACCGGCCGATCGTCCCGCCTGTGCCGGCGGTGTTCTCCATGCAGAGCCAGGTGGTGTCGTCGCAGCGTTCGAGGGCCTGTGCCAAGGCGGGCACGACTCGCTCGAGGCCTGCCTCGAACCCGGACCCGAGGTGCGAACCGACGTGGAACACGACCGCCTCCGCGCCGATTGCACAGGCGGTGTCCACTGTCGACCGCAGCGTTGCGACGCTCTTCTCGTAGAAGTCCTTCTTCGGGCTCGCGAGGTTGAGCAGGTAGAGCGCGTGGACGGAGACGGCCCCGATCCCGAGCTCCTCGCGCCGGGCGCGGAAGGCCTCGAGGTCGGCGGGATCGTGGTCGGGGAAACGCCAGGTGCGCGGGCTCTGGGCAAACAGCTGCACGGCGTCCATCCCGAAGGCGTGGGCGTTGTCGAGCGCCTTCTTGATCCCGCCCGAGCAGTGGCCGCCGAGGAGCACGAAGTTGACGCTAGCGGAGCCAGGCCGCCAGCTGCCCGGCCTCGTCTTCGAGTTCCCGCCGAGCCTTGCGCGGCAGCGGCGCGAACAGGTGCAGCGCAACGCGGTCGCCGTCCCGCTCCCAGTAGCCGGCGACCAATCCGTCCACCAGGATCGCCTGCCGCACGTCGCCGTTCACGGCGATCACGTCCGCGCGGTACTCGTCGGGCAGCACGCGCGTGCGGTCCTTGTGCGAGAGGAGCAGCTCCTCCCACCGCGGCAGGAGCCGCACCGGCGCGGGCACGTCGGCGTCCGCCAACGGCGCGCGCGGGAGGTCGAGCAGCTCGCGCCCCTGCTCGTCGCGGAAGCGCCGCAGCCTGAGCGACTCGAAGCCCGGCAGGAGGTCGCGGACCGGCACGCCGCTCCACTGAGAGACGTCCGCCCGCGACGCCGGCCCGAAGGCCGCGAGGTAGCGGCGAATCAGGTATCCGACGGCCTCGGGCTGCGGCGGAAGCTCGTGGTCCATCGGCCGGAGCGACGGTGAGCCGCGGAAGCTCCAGAATGCCGCCTCCGGTGTCTGCTCGAGCCGCGCGAGGGCGACGACCCAGCTGAACTCGCGGATCTCGTCCGGATCCTGCGTGCGCGGCTCGTAGCCGAGCGCGCGCATCAGCTCCGGGCGGGTGTGCGGCCGGCCGCGGGTCAGCGCGACGGCTCGCCGGACGACACGCGCGGGCGGCGGTTTCGTCCCGCGAGTGCGGACGGCAGTCCGCGTCTCCCGCACGCATGCGTCGAACCACGGATAGTCGCGCGCCGAGACGAGATGCATCGTCGCCCGCATGAGCAGGCCCTTGACGACGCTGCCGCGGGCAAGCGCGCGCTCGAGCGTCTGCCGCTCGAAACCCTCGAGCCGCGTCCAGAGCGCAACGTACGGCGCGGGCGCCCACTGCGCCTGCAGCGCGGCGATTCGCTCGATCGCTCGCGCGACCGGCAGCCGCTCGCGCCGGAGAAGCAGTTGACGCAGCAGCGTCGTCCGATTCAGCTCGCGGAGGGTCAGGACTCGCTCGGCCACGTTAGTACGCTAATCGCGTGACCGTCCGAGTCCGCTTCGCGCCTAGCCCGACCGGCTTCCTCCACATCGGAGGCGTCCACACGGCGCTCTTCAACTGGCTCTTCGCCCGGCACGAGGGCGGCGAGTTCCGTCTCCGGATCGAGAATACGGATACGAGCCGCGAGGTCGCGGAGGCCACGCAGCAGATACAGGACTCGCTGACCTGGCTCGGCCTCGACTGGGACGGCGACGTCACCTTCCAGCTCGATCGGATGGATCGCTGCCGCGATGAGGCGCAGCGCCTTGTCGCCGAGGGCACGGCCTACGAGGACGAGGGCGCGATTCGCGTTCGAATGCCCGACGAGGGAGTGACGACCTGGGACGACCTCATCCGCGGCCGAATCGAGTGGAAGAACGAGCGGCTCGACGATCTCGTGATCGTCCGGGCCGACGGCCGGCCGACCTACAACTTCGCGAGCCCCGTCGAGGACTGGCTCGACGGGATCACGCACGTGGTCCGCGGCGACGACCACGTCTCCAATACGCCGAGACAGATCCGGATCCTCGAGGCGCTCGGAGCGCCGCTTCCCGCCTACGGGCACGTCGCGAACATCCTTGGTTCAGACGGCAAGAAGCTCTCGAAGCGGCACGGCGCGACGTCGGTCGAGGAGTTCCGCGACCAGGGCTATCTCCCGGAGGCGCTCGCCAACTACCTGGCGCTGCTCGGCTGGAGCTACGACGACCGCACGGAGATCATGAGCGTTGACGAGATCGTCGAGCGCTTCACGCTGGAGCGTGTGGGCGCGAGCCCGGGGGTATTCGACTACGCCAAGCTGAACCACTTCAACGGCGTCTACTTGCGCGCGCTGCCGCTGGCCGAGTACGCCGACCGCCTGGTCGCCTACCTGCATGAGCACGGATACGACTGGGACGAGGAGCTGATCCGGCGGGCGGCGCCGCTCGTCCAGGAGAAGATCACGACGTTCGGCGAGTTCCCCGCGTTTGCCGGCTTTCTGTTCGCGCGCGTGGAGCCGGATCCCGAACAGCTCGGCGACGGGGCCGTGCTTCCGGAAGCCGCTGCTGCGCTGGCCGAGGTCGAGCCGTTCGAGGCCGAGAGCATCGAAGCGGCGCTACGGGCGCTCGCTGAGCGCCTCGGGCTCAAGCCCCGCGAGGCGTTTCAGCCGATTCGCCTGGCCGTCACCGGGTCGTCGGTGTCGCCCGGCCTGTTCGAGAGCCTGGAGCTGCTGGGCAAGGAGGAGGCGCTCGCCCGAATGGGCGGCAGCGGCCGCGGCGGGCCGAGCGGATCGAGCGCTCGCTGAAACTCGAGCCAGGCCTGGCGCCGAAAGTGAGCTGTTGGTCTCGGGAGAAAGTCGTCCATGGTTGAGTGCGAGGACGTCAAGCCGGGCGCCTTTATTGCTTAAGAATAATAACGAGCAGACGCTGAAAAGAGATACGGCGGCGCGGCCCCAGGAGTCGGATAGATTGGCGCGACCTTGAGCGTCGCCGAAGTCCTCAAGCCGGCCGATTACGAGTCGCGCCTTCAGCGCTACCTGTTCGAGCGCTCCGAGGAAGGGCGCGCGGTACGCGTCGGCGAGAAGGAAGTCTCCGAGCGCGCCGAGATCGTCGCGCGCTACTCCGATCTCTTCACGCGGCAGCAGCTCGAGGCGCTGCGCGAGGCCGAAGGCGAAGCGCCCGTGGGTGACGAGCGCGAGCGCCTCTACCGGCTGCGGAAGACCTGCGAGGCGGGACTGATCGCAGCCGAGCTGGCGGAACGGGAGGACGCGCTCGAGAACGTGATCCTCGCGGCCCGCGTGGAGTTCAAGGGCGAAGAGCTCCCGATCCGCACCGCGCAGGCGCGCCTGGCGGTGATCTCCTCGTACCCCGACCGCGAGGAGCTCGGCCGGCACGCCGGCGACCTCTCGGCCACGTTCAACGACCAGCGGCTCGACGTGCTGCGCGCGGGCGAGCAGCTGGAGGCCGAGATCAGCGGGACCGACGATCCCGTTGAGCGGAACGAGGAGGAGAAGGGGATCTCGCTGCGGGAGCTCGAGGGCGCCCTCGCGCGTGCAAGCGACGCTGCGGAGGACGTCTACACGAGCCTGCGGGAGGTCTGGTTCGAGCGCCTGCTCGGGCCGGAGCGCGAGGAGATGCCGAGCTCCTACCACGTCGCGTACGTCCGGCGGCTCTCACCGCTCGAGAAGATCTATACCAAAGAGCGGGCCGTTCCGATCTGCATGGACACGCTCTCGCGGCTGGGGCTCGACCTCGAGTCGGAGCCCAACATCAAGCTCGACCTCGACGACCGGCCGCAGAAGTCACCGCGCGCGTGCGTCATCCCGTCCGATCCGCCGCAGGTCGTCCACCTGATCACGCGGGCCCAGGGCGGCCTCCACGACTATCAGGCATTCCTGCACGAGGCCGGCCATGCGCTCCACTACGCCGGCTGCGACCCGGCGCTGCCGTACACGTTCCGCAACATCTCGCGGGATCACGCGCTGACTGAGATCTACTCGTACATCCTCGAGGCGATCTCACGCGAGCCGGGCTGGCACGCGCGCTACTTCGAGCTCACCGACGAGGAGGCCGCGCAGAACGCGGAGGCGACGGTGTTCATCGAGGCGGTCCTCTTCAAGCGCTACGCCGCGAAGCTGCAGTTCGAGCTCGAGTTCTGGGACCGGTTCGGGGAGGACGGCGGCACGAGTGGCGGGTACGCCGAGCGGCTCACGGACGCGACCGGGGTGCGGTACCGCGCCGACGGCTACCTCGCGGATATGGACGCCGGCTTCTATTCAGCGGACTATCTGCGCGCATGGATCCGCTCCGCCCAGCTCCGCGCCTATCTCGAGAGCGAGATCGGCAAGGGCTGGTGGGAGAGCACGGAGACCGGCGAACGCCTGCGGGCCCTCTTTTCCGAAGGGACCAAGCCTTCGAGCGAGGAGATCGCCGCGCGGATCGGGTTCGAGCCGCTCGACACCGGGCCGCTGCTCACAGAGCTCGGCGCCGCCTGAGGCGGCGAAGCCCGACGCCAGCGGTGATTGCGAAGGCGAGCAGCAGCGTGAGCATCGTCGCGACGTACGTGCCGAGCTCCTCCGGGAGGGGATTCGTCAACGCGATGTAGGCGCCGAACGGGGCGGCGGCGGCGACGACCCACCAGCGTCCGACCGCGAGGCCGAGCGCGAAACCGGCGAGAGGGATAGCGAACTCCATCTGCACTGCATCGGCATCACGGCGAAAAACCCGCGCTCCGAACGTGCCGTCTCCAATGAACCTCTACTCGCTGTCTCTGCTTAGCACAGCCTCGCCACGATCGTGGCGCCATTGTCGTTCGGCGGGACGCGCTACTTCGGGATGCAGCCGGAGGTCGCGACAGGCGAGACGACGAGCTTCCCGTCGGTCTCCTCGGCGCTAACCGAAGATGCGCCCCACGCGCATGGTGTTTGGTCGTGACTTGCGCCGATCGCCTGCGCCGACCTCAACGCCAGGACAGCCGCGACGATGGCGAAGATTACGAACGCGCTGACGAGTGGGCGGGCGCCGCAGAACCGCACGACATGAGGATGCCGAGCCACGGCTTTGAGCGCCATGGGCCGAGTGGCTCATCTTCGACTGCCGCCAGTCCTATGCTGCGGGTGGCAGGCGAGCCGGACTCGGCTTAACCAAATGCCAGGGAAAGGCGCATACGGGATTCGAACCCGTGCCGCCGCCGTGAGAGGGCGGTGTCCTAGGCCACTAGACGAATGCGCCCGGAAGAGGCTTAGTGTAGCGGCGAACGGGAAGCACCGAACCATGCCGGGACGATGGCGAAAGCGCGGCGAGAAGCATCGCGCCGACAAGCAGGAAGGCGATCCGCACGCCCTGGACGTCGAAGGCGATCCACGTGGAGGCGTTCAGAGCGAGGAGTATCGCCACGCCGATCCGCGTGAGCTCGTCGAGGAGGAAGGCGTTGTCATGAGCGGGCCGGCAGGGGCGCCGCAGGAGGGCGAGTCGGTCGAGGAGCGGCGCGCCCGAGACCGTTCGGGCTAGGCCGGAAAACGAGGCTGCGGGGCTAGGATTCGAACCTAGACTACTCGGTCCAGAGCCGAGCGTCCTACCGTTAGACGACCCCGCAACGTGCCGTTGCGGCGCGGGAATTGTAGCCCAGGCTCGTCGCCGTCAGATTCCGCTGGCGCTGAACGTCGACGGAGAGAGCCGACGCAGGCGCCAGCCCGGATCCTCCAGCTTCGAAGCGTGCCGCAGGCGCTCCCATCTTCCGTGCGCAGAGGCCAGCTCGACCCGGCCGAACCGATACGCGGAGCGGTTGCACCGAGAGCCGCCGGGAGCCCAGCTCTCCGCCGTGACCACCGGGCCCCACGCGTCGTGGCTGGCGGGCAGATAGAAGGGGCCCGCAATGCCGGCCGGGCTGATCACGACCCAGTTGCCCGGCGCGATTGGCAGCTCGAGCAGGGCCACGCGGACGACGCGACCGGGCTCGATCCCGGATGCGAGCTCGACGTACTCCGCTTCGCGGCCGGGCAGGGTCAGCTCGTAGTAGAGCCGCCCGCCTGACGAGTCGAACGACGCGAGGCCGACCTGGAGCCACTCGTCCGCGCCGTTCGGCCCGAGCCCAGGGCCACCAACTCCGACCCACGCGGCGACGTGGCCGGTGGAGACGGTCGGCAACTCGAGCATGCTCAGCGAGGCGGCGACGCCGAAGGAAGGGCGCGACGCGTACAGGCCGGCGTACGAGTAGCCGCGCGTGCACGCCAAGGCGGACGGTGCGAAAGAACACGCGAGGGCTGTGGCGACCGCCCCCGCGACCAGGGCGAGACGAGCGCGGGACATCGGCTTTCCCACGATCGGGACAGCCGATTGCCCCGGTGATCCCTCGTATCAGGGAATTGACGCTTTCGTTACGAAGTCCGCACGAAGTCAGGCCACTTCGGCCCAGTCGCCGTAGAGCGACGTGTAGAGCCCGCGGCGTCGCATGAGCTCGTCGTGCGTCCCCTGCTCGACGAGGCGGCCGTGCTCGAGAACGACGATCCGGTCGGCGTCGCGAATGGTCGAAAGGCGATGTGCGATCACGAACGCGGTTCTTCCGGCGAGCAGCGTCCGCAACGCCTGCTCGATCTTGCGCTCGGTCCCGATGTCAACCGACGACGTGGGCTCGTCGAGGATGAGGATCCGCGGGTCGGCCAGAAATGCGCGCGCGAGCGCGACGAGCTGCCGCTGCCCGAGCGAGAGCCGAGACCCGCGCTCCTGCAGCTCCGTCTCGTAGCCGTCCTCGAGCCGCAGGATGAAGTCGTGCGCTCCGACAGCGTTCGCCGCGGCGACGACGTCCTCCGGCGAAGCATCCGGACGGCCGAACGCGATGTTGTCGCGCACGGTGCCGGCGAAGAGGAAGCCTTCCTGCGGCACGATCCCGAGCTGCCGCCGGAGCGACTCCTGCATCACGTCGCGCAGATCGTGGCCGTCGATCGTGATCCGGCCCTCGCGCGGGTCGTAGAAGCGCGCGAGCAGCTTCGCGATCGTCGACTTCCCGGCCCCGGTGTGCCCGACGAGCGCGACTGTCGTCCCCGCCGGAATGTAGAGGTCGAGTCCGTGCAGCACCTCCGGCCCCTGCCCGTAGCCGAAGCGCACGTTCTCGAACCGAACGTGCCCGTCGATCTGCGGCCACTCGTACGCGTCCGGCTTGTCGCGGATCTCCGGCTCCTCGTCCATCACGTCCATGATCTTGTCGAGCGCGGCAGTGGCGGAGAGGAACGTGTTGTAGAGCTGCGACAGCTGCTGCACGGGATCGAAGAAGTTCGCGAGGTAGCCGATGAACGCGAACAGGGTGCCGGCCGTCATCGAGTGGCCGAAGACCAGGTAGCCGCCGTAACCGAGCACGATGGCTGTGGCGATCGCGTACAGGAAGTCGACGAACGGGAAGTAAAGGCCGTTCAGGACGACCGTCTGCTGGTTCGCGTCGCGGTAGCTCTCGCTTACCTCGCGGAAGTTGCGCTCGGCGGCCCCTTCGCGCGTGAACGCCTGCACGATCCGCATCCCGGCGATGTCCTCCGCGAGCGTCGCCGTGACGAGCCCGAGCCGCTCGCGGACCTCGCGATAGGCGCGGGCGGAGTACTTGCGGAAGAGGGCGGTCCCGATCGTCAGCGCCGGCATTACCGTGAGTGTCGCGAGCGCAAGCCGCCAGTCGAGGAAGAAGAGAATGATCGCCGACCCGAGGAGCGTCAGCGTGTTCTGGACGAGGCTCGTGACGCCGTCGGTGACGAGCTGGTCGAGTGCCTCGACGTCGTTCGTGAGCCGGCTGATGATCACGCCGGCGCGGTTGCGCTCGTAGAAACCGAGCGACAGCCGCTGGAGGTGACGGAACAGCAGATTCCGGAGGTCGGCCAGGATCCGCTCGCCGGTCCAGCCGGTGAAGTAGGTCTGCGCCGAAGAGGTGGCGATCGTCGCGAGGCCGGCGGCGCCGAAGGCTGCGACGATCCACGTGAGCTGGGCGAGGTCGCCGTGGAGGACGCCGTGGTCGATCGCGAGCTTCGCCAGATACGGCGGGACGAGGCTGGCAGCCGTGGCCGCGAGGAGCGACAGGATCGCCAGCGTCGTGCGCAGCTTGTACGGCGCCGTCAGCCGGGCGAGCGTCGAGACCCGCCGCATGGTGGCTCGCCAGGACCAGTCCTCGACCTTCGCACCGCGCTCGCGCATCAGGTGGCCGCCGGGCTGCCACACCCTCATGCCGTCGCCTCCACTCTCTCGGCGAACTCACGCTCGAGCAGGCCGTGCTCGTGGATCTCGCCGTACACCGGGCTCGTCGCGATCAGCTGGTCGTGTGTCCCGCGGGCCGCGATGCGGCCGCCGTCGAGGACCACGATCTCGTCTGCCAGGGAGATCGTCGAGAGCCGGTGCGCGATGATGATCGTCGTCCGGCCGCGCATCGCCTCGCGCAGGCCGAGCTTGATCCTCGCCTCGGTGGTGGCGTCGACCGACGCGGTTGCGTCGTCGAAGATCAGCACGCGCGGGTCAACGACAAGCGCCCTCGCGATCGCGATCCGCTGGCGCTGGCCTCCCGAGAGCGTGATGCCGCGCTCCCCGATGACCGTGTCGTAGCCGTCGGGAAGCTCAGCGATGAACTCGTGTGCCTGTGCGAGCTCGGCCGCACGCTCGATCTCCTCGTCGCTGGCGTACGGGCGTCCGAAGCCGATGTTCTCCCGTACGGAGGCCGAGAACAGGAACGGGTCTTGCGTCACGACCCCGATGGCTTGCCGCAGCGAGGCCAGCGTCACGTCTCGGACGTCGACGCCGTCCAGCTCGACTGCGCCGGCCGTCGCGTCGTAGAAGCGCGGGACCAAGGACGCGAGCGTCGTCTTGCCGGAGCCCGTGTGCCCGATCACCGCAACCGTAGTCCCGGCAGCGAGCTCGAGGTCGATCCCGTCCAGTACTGTCCGGCCGGGCGAGTACTCGAAGTGCACATCGCGGTACCGCAGGTGCCCCGGGCCCGGCCGGAGCTCGCTCACGTGCGGCCGGTCGGCGACGTCCTCGGGCTCGTCCATCACCTCG
Source organism: Actinomycetota bacterium (assembly GCA_046731695.1). GTDB lineage: Bacteria > Actinomycetota > Thermoleophilia > Gaiellales > Gaiellaceae > AC-32. The sequence goes on along the minus strand of JBKPLR010000001.1, from coordinate 30,174 downwards.
AAGATGCGCTCGCCGGACGCGGTCGCCCGCTGCGCCTGCCCGATCCACATTCCGAGCATTCGCAACGGCATCACGAGCATCAGCACGAGCACGTTGAAGAAGATGAAGTCGTGCAGCGGCAGCGAGCCGTGCACGACCATCCGGCCGCCGACGAGCAGGACGGTGCCCTGCGCCAGCAGCGGCAGGAAGGAGAGCAGCGGCACGTAGAGCGCGCGCTGGCGGTTGGCCGCGACGCTCTGTTTGAAGACCGCCTCCGAGCGCTCCTCGAACTTCCGCTGCTCGGCCTGTTCCTGCGCGAACGACTTGACGACATGGACGCCGACGATGTTCTCCTCGGCGACGGTCGCGACGTCGGCCATCTTCTGCTGAACGTCACGCAGCAGCGGATGCGCGACGTGCGAGTAGCGATACGCGAGGCCGACCAGCAGCGGCGCGATCCAGAGGCTCACGAGCGCCAGGCGCCAGTTGACGACGAACATCACGATCCCGGCGCCGACCACGGTCAAGACGTTCTGGAAGAAGAAGATGAGGCCGTAGCCGAGGAAGAACCGCACGGTCTGCAGGTCGACCGTCGCGCGGGACATCAGCTGCCCGGTCTGGTGCCGGTCGTAGAAGCCGAACGAGAGCCGGAGCAGATGCGCGTAGAGCGCGCTGCGCAGGTCGAGCTCGACGCCGAGCGCCTGCTTGCCGGCGATCAGGCGGCGGCCCATCATCGCCAGCGCGCGCGAGAGCCCCACGAGCACGACGGCGACGACGACGAGGTCGAGTGCGTGCCGGTCGTTGCCGTGGACGGCGTGTGCGACCGCGGTTCCCGTCAGGTACGCCGTGATGAATTGGCAGAACTGCGAGAGCAGCGCGAGCGCGACCGAGATCCAGAGCGACCATTTGTACGGGCGCAGGAACCCGAGCAGTCGGATGAAGGTGTCTCGATACCGCGGTCGTTCCTGCACCCTCGAAATCTAGCGACCGGGGTTCCGCATATCGGAGAGCTCCGCCAGCTCGGCGTGGATCAACGAGATCGCCGTGTCGAGCCGCCGCCGGTTCGCCGGAGCATTCGGCCAAGCGCTCGCGCCGGACGGGTGGGGGAGCGGGATCGCGACCGCATCGCCGTACGTGAACGTGCACCCGACGCATTCGCGGAGGCTCTGCGGCCCGAGGAGGCGCTCCACTGCGAGCCCACCGACGGGGACGATCAGCCGAGGACGCAAGAGACGAAGTTCCCACTCTCTCCAGAAGGCGCAGAGGGCCTGCTCCTGTCGCGTCGGCGTCCGGTCCCCACGGGCGGCCTTGCCGGGATAGCAGCGGGTGACCGAGGCACAGTAGAAGGTCTCGTAGAACTCTTCCTCGCCCAGGCCGAGCCAACTGCGTAGCGTCCGGCCGGCCCGGCCTCGCCACGGGCGCCGCTCCTCGCCCTCGACCATACCGGGTGCCTGGCCGTGCATGTAGGCCTTCTGGCCGTCGTGTCCTTCCAGGACCGGCAGCGAGAAGAGCGGGTGGCCGGCCTCGACGCAGGCGCGGCAGACGCGGTTGTCGCGTTGCAGGGAGGTGAGGGACCGATAGGACGAGCGCCGGCGCGTCACGCCTGGACGACGACGAACCAGCGGCCGGCGTGCAGGACCCGGCCACCGCCTAGCTCGCGCGCGAGCGCCTCCGGGTCGAAGTAGCGCTTGTAGACCTTCCAGCGGGAGCCGTCGTTGAGGACCCGCTCCTGCCAGTGCTCAGGAGGCGTATCGGGTTGTGTTGCCGTGTCGCCCACGACGAGCTCGGGCGCGACGCGCCGCGCTTCCCGCAAAAAGCGGTCGCGCTCCGCCTCGTCGAGGTGTCCGTAGAAGTGCCCGGTGAAGACACGCTCGAAGGAGCGGTCGGCGAAGGGAAGCTCGAGAGCGTCGCCGAGGACGAAGGTGGCGCCGGATGCCTGGCGGCGGGCCTCGTCCAGCATCGAACGGCTCTGGTCGAGGCCGACGACTTCGCCAGGGAGGTGCCGGGTGAGGAACCCGGTCCCGCAGGCGACGTCGAGCGTGCGGGCGGGCGGCATGCGCTCCAGGGTCTGGCGGAGCGCGTCGAGCTCCTCCTCCCAGCCTAGGCGATCGCGTTCCGCATACAGCCCGACGCCGAGGTACCACTCGTCGTACTCGAGGGCGCGGCGCTCGTAGTAGGCCTTCACCTTCCTAGAGTACGTCTATGCCGCGGCCGCTCGAGTCGGTGCCGAACTTCTCGGAAGGCCGCGACCGGGCGACGATCGACGCCTTGGCTGCGGCGCTCGATGGGCGGGCTCGGCTGCTCGATGTCCACGCGGACGAGGACCACAACCGGTCGGTATTCACGCTTGTCGGGGATGAGGGGGAGCTGGTGGAGTCGCTGCTGGTCGGGATCGCCTGTGCGAAGGAGCGAATCGACCTGCGTCGGCACGAGGGGGCCCATCCGCGGATTGGAGCCGCCGATGTCGTGCCGGTGGTGCCGCTCGCGCGCGACGAGATGGAGCGTGCTTCGGCGGCGGCGCAGATGCTCGCGGGGCGCGTGGGGGAGGAGCTGGAGCTGCCGGTGTTCCTGTACGGAGAGCTCGCGCCGGGTCGCGGGCCCGCGTTCTTCCGGCAGGGAGGCGTGGAGGAGCTGGCGCGACGGTTGGAGAACGGCGAGCTCGCGCCGGACTTCGGGCCGTCGCGTCTCGACGAGCGGGCTGGCGGCGTCCTCGTCGGCGCGCGACGGCCGCTGATCGCCTTCAACGTCAACCTGCGCGGGTCGCTCGAGGCGGCACGAGAAGCCGCGCGCGCGGTGCGCGAGCGGGACGGCGGTTTTCCCGGGGTGCGCGCGCTGGGGCTCGACTTGCCGCGCGCCGGGATCGTTCAGGTGAGCATGAACGTCGAGGACTACGAGGCCGCGGCGTTGCACGAGATCGTCGAACGCGTCGAGCGGGAAGCGGCGGCGCGCGGAGCGGACGTCGTCGGGTCCGAGCTCGTCGGCCTGATGCCGGCCGGCGCGGCGGTCGCGGCTGCCGGCGCCATGCTCCGGATCGACGGCTTCGACGCTTCGCGCGTGCTCGAGCTAAGGCTGCTCGAGGAGTAGCGAGCGCCGACACACATCCGGCACGAATCCGTGACAGACACGTGCGCATTTCCTCGTTACGATCGCCTTGGGGAGGAGGCCGGGCGGACCGTACTAAGGGACCCTGTCGCGGCCGGAGGCGTCTGATCCACGCGGGATAGACTCGCGGCGTGATCGAGAGCAAGGCTCTCACCGGCGACGACCTCGGTCTCGCCGACGTTTGGGCCGTCGCCGTCGAGCACGCGCCCGTCGAGATCGCCGATTCCGCGCGCGAGCGGATGCGCGCCGCCCGCGAACTCGTCGAGCGGGCCGTCCATGGCAAGCGGGAGCACACCTACGGCGTCAACACCGGCTTCGGCCGTTTCGTCTCGCGCTCCATTCCCGAAGAGCTCGCGGAAGAGCTCCAGCTCCGGCTCCTTCGCAGCCACGCTTGCGGGGTCGGCGAGCCGTACACACCGGAGATCGTGCGCGCGGCCATGCTCCTCCGGGCGAATGCGCTCGCGAAGGGGTTCTCGGGTGCCCATGTCCACACCGTCGAGCTGATCGTCGACTGCCTCAACCGCGGCGTGCTCCCGCGCGTGCCGAGCCGCGGATCGGTCGGCGCGAGTGGAGACCTCGCTCCCCTCGCGCATCTCGCCCTCCCGCTGATCGGCGAGGGCGAGGCGTGGTTCGAAGGGAAGCTCCTTCCCGGGTCAGAGGCGCTCGCGGCCGCGGGCCTTCAGCCGGTCCGCCTGCAGGCGAAGGAAGGGCTCTCGCTCGTGAACGGGACGCAGTTCATGGCGGCCTTCGGAGCGCTCGGGCTCGCACGCGCGCGGCGGCTGGCGAAGACAGCGGACATCGCATGCGCCGTTTCGATCGAGGCCCTTCAGGGCTCGCGGAGCAGCTTCATTCCGCAGGTCCACGCCGCACGGCCGCTGCGCGGGCAGATCGCCGCCGCCAACAACGTGCTGCGGCTGCTCGAGGACTCGGCGATCAACGAGGCACACCGCTGGTGCGACAAGGTGCAGGACGCGTACTCGCTGCGCTGCGCGCCGCAGGTTCACGGGGCGAGCCGCGACCTTCTGGACTACGTCGACTACACCGTGACCACCGAGTTGAACGCCGCGACCGACAACCCGCTCGTCCTGGTGGACGACGACCTGCTCGTCTCGAACGGCAACTTCCATGGACAACCGCTCGCCTTTGCGCTCGATGCGATGGCGATGGCGGTCGCCGAGCTCGCAGACATCTCGGAACGGCGAATCGAGCGCTTGGTCAACCCGAGCCTCTCGGAGGGACTACCGGCCTTTCTCACCGGAGACGGAGGCCTCAACTCCGGCTTCATGATCCCGCAGTACGTCGCGGCGTCGCTCGTGAGCGAGAACAAGGTGCTCTCGCATCCGGCCGGCGTCGACTCGATTCCGACGAGCGCAGGCCAGGAGGATCACGTGTCGATGGGCAACGCCGCGGGGTTAAAGGTCTGGCAAGTGCTCGACAACGCCGAGCGCGTCCTCGCAATCGAGCTACTCGCCGGGGTGCAAGGCGTCGAGTTCCTGGCGCCGTTGCAGCCCGGCATCGGCGTCCGCGCCGCCCGGGAGCATGTCAGGTCGCTGTCCGCGAGGCTGCGCGACGACCGCCAGCTTTCGGGGGACATCGAGGCAGTCGCCCGGACCGTACGCGAGGGCGCCCTCGTCGACGCGGTCGAGGCCGAGGTCGGTGAGTTGCGATGAGCGGCAGGAACGGCAAGAACCCTGGGCGCCGGCGTTCGCCGCGTCCCTACCGCGACAGCGCGCTCGTCTACGGGGCGTTCGCGGTGATCGTCGTCGTGATCGCCACGCTGACGGGCGGCCGCGTGCTGTGGGCCATTGTCGCCGCCATCGGCGCGTTCGTCGTCGCCACGGGCTGGACGTGGCGGAACATCCGAGCCCGCGAGGCGGAACAGCAGCGGCGATGAGCACCACCCGCTCGCTGGATTCTGCGGTCGAGGCTCTCTGCGGCGACCTGACCTCGATCCGTGCTCCGCGCGGGGCCGAGCTCAACGCCCGCTCCTGGTCGACCGAGGCCCCTCTCCGGATGCTTCTCAACAATCTCGATCGCGAGGTTGCGGAGCGCCCCGAAGAGCTCGTCGTCTACGGCGGGTCGGGAAAGGCCGCCCGGAGTCCCGAAGCTCTCCGAGCCATCGTTCGTGCGCTGTTGACGCTTGGAGAGGACGAGACGTTGCTGGTGCAGAGCGGAAAGCCGGTGGGCGTGTTCCGCACACACCCAGCTGCGCCCCGCGTCCTCATCGCCAACTCGCTGCTCGTTCCGCGCTGGGCGACGTGGGACGAGTTCCGGCGGCTCGAAGGGCTCGGCCTGACGATGTTCGGGCAGATGACCGCCGGCAGCTGGATCTACATCGGAACGCAGGGCATCCTGCAGGGCACCTATCAGACCTTCGCTGCGGCGGGCGAGCGGCACTTCGGGTCGCCTGACCTCTCGGGGCGCACGATCCTGACCGCCGGGCTCGGGGGCATGGGCGGGGCACAGCCGCTCGCGGCGACGCTCGCCGGAGCGGCGATTCTCTGCGTCGAGGTCGATTCGGGTCGCATCCGGCGGCGGCTCGACACGCGGTATCTGGACGAGGCGACCGAGTCGCTCGACGACGCGCTGGAACGAGTCCACGCAGCCGCCTCCGAGGGGAGAGCGCTCTCCGTGGCTCTCCTCGGGAATGCGGCTGAGATCGTCCCGGAGCTCGCTCGCAGGGGCGAGCCGTTCGACCTCGTGACCGACCAGACGGCCGCCCACGATCCGCTGAACGGTTACGTGCCCTCCGGCCTGACAGTCGACGAGGCTTCCGCTCTTCGGCAGGGCGATCCCGACGAGTATCTCCGGCGCGCCCGTGACTCCATTGCGGAGCACGTGCGAGGGATGCTCGAGTACGTCCGAGCCGGCAGCTATGTTTTCGATTATGGCAACAACTTGAGAGGTGAGGCCGAAGAGGCGGGCGTCGAAGAAGCGTTCACATACCCGGGCTTCGTCCCGGCTTATATCCGGCCGTTGTTCTGCCACGGAATCGGGCCTTTCAGATGGGCTGCGCTCTCGGGCGAGGTGGGCGACATCGAGGCGATCGACCAGGCCTTGCTCGATCTGTTCCCGGAGGATCGCGCGCTCCAGCGTTGGTTACAGGTGGCTCCGAAGCGGATTGCCTTCCAGGGCCTCCCGGCTCGAATCTGCTGGCTGGGCTACGGAGCGCGGGCTCGCGCAGGTCTCGCGATAAACGACCTCGTCCGTACCGGCCGAGTGAAGGCGCCGATCGTGATCGGCCGCGACCATCTCGACTCGGGCTCCGTCGCGTCTCCGTTTCGCGAGACCGAGGCAATGCGCGACGGCTCGGACGCAATCGCGGACTGGCCGATCCTAAACGCGCTCCTGAACGTCGCGGCAGGCGCGACGTGGGTGAGCGTTCACCATGGCGGGGGTGTCGGGATCGGCAACTCGATTCACGCCGGCATGGTCGTGTTGGCCGACGGAAGCGCCGATGCAGCTGAGCGCCTCGAACGCGTGCTCACGACCGATCCCGGGATCGGCGTGCTGCGCCACGTGGACGCGGGCTATCGCGATGCGCTCGAGGTAGCCGAGGAGCACGGCCTCGAGCATCCGATGCCGCCCCCCGGCGGCGCGTGACCCCCGGTAGCGCGAACGGGGGCGCGGTCGAGCAGCTCCTGGTGCGCGACCTCGAGCAGGTCGTCACTCCCGCGGCCACGGAGCCTCCGCTGCGCGGTCCCGCGCTCCGCGACGTCCAGGTCCTCGAGCGGGCGTTCATCCTCTGTGAGGGCGGCCGTGTCGTGGCCACCGGCGCGATGAGCGAGCTCGATCTCGCGTCCGCAGACGTCGTCGAGCTCGACGGTCGCGGTCTCTGCGCCGTTCCCGGGCTCATCGACTGCCACACGCATGCGTGCTTCGCAGGTGACCGCGTGGGCGAGTTCGCCCTGCGCGCTTCCGGGGCGAGCTACGAGGAGCTCCATGCGGCCGGTGGGGGAATCCTGTCGACTGTTCGCGCGACGAGGGCTGCGGGCGAGGACGGGCTTCACGCGGCGGTCGAGCGCCACCGCCGGTGGATGGCCCGTGCCGGAACGACGACGTTCGAGGCGAAGTCCGGTTACGGCCTGGACCGCGAGACGGAGCTCGCGTCGCTCCGGGCGATCGCAAGCGCCGGGGGGATCCCGACGTGGCTCGGCGCGCACGCGGTGCCTCCGGAGTTCGGCGGGGCGGACGAGTATCTCGACTTCGCGTTGGCCGAGGTGCTGCCCCACGCCGCGCAAATCGCCGAGGCAGCCGACGTGTTTGTGGAACGAGGCGCCTTCGACGCGAGGCAAGCGCGGCGCTTCCTTGAGGCCTGCGCAGCGGCGGGTCTCGCGCTTCGGCTCCACGGCGACCAGTTCACCGAGTGTGGCGCAGTCCGCCTCGCAATCGAGCTCGGCGCGCGATCCATCGACCACCTCGAGGCGACCGGCGACGAGGGGATCGCGGCGCTGGCCGCAAGCGACGTGACGGCCGTTCTGCTTCCGGCGAGCGCGCTCTTCCTGGACCGGCCGATGCCGCCGGCACGTCGACTTCTGGACGCCGGAGCGGCGGTTGCGCTGGCCACGGATTTCAATCCGGGCAGTGCGTTCTGCGAGAGCCTTCCGCTCGTCTGCTCGCTCGCATGCACGCAGCTCGGCATGTCGCCCGAGGAAGCGCTCGTCGCTTGCACGGTGAACGCCGCACGTGTGGTGGAACGGGCGGACCGAGTCGGACGGCTCGCTCCGGGCTATGACGCAGACTTCGTCCTGCTCGAGGCCCCTGACTGGCGGTACATCGCGTACCACCTCGCGGGGGACGTCGTCTCCCGGGTCGTCGGCCGGGGCGAGACGATCTGGGCGGCCTGAGCGGCGGTACGCTAGCCCCGTGCCTTCTCGGAAACAGCGGCGCCGCCGGCAGAAAGAGCGCCGGCACGAGTACGAGTACGTCTACGTCGACGAGGAGGGGCGTGAAGTCGAGGTCGATGAGGCGGAAGTCGAGCCCGCGCGGCCTTCGAAGCGTCGCGACGCCGCGCCAACCTCTAGGAAGTCGCGAAGCGGCCGCCCCGTTCGCAGGGTCGATCCGCCCTCCTGGAGCCGCGTCGTCCGTCGAGCGCTGATCCTCGCCCCGGCGATTTTCTTCGCGCTCACGCTCATCAACAGCAAGCAATCCGTCGGAACGCACGTGTTCATCACGGCGTTCTATACCGCCTTCTTCATCCCGTTCATGTACCTGCTCGACCGCGCGATGTACCGCTCGTACCTGAAGCGAACCGGCCAGTCGCCGGCTGCCGTAGGACGCCGCTAACCGGTAGGGGCGGCCCCGGTGTCTCCTCGGTAGTGCCCTGGTCCGGGCCAGGGAGCGAGGAAGAGAAGGATCCGGGCGCCGCCGTCACTGGCGACGGTGTGGCGCTCGTCCGGCTCGAAGGTGAAGAGCGTTCCCGGTTGGGCGTTGAGGGATTCTCCACCTGCGCCGACCCGGACCGACCCGTCGACAACCAGCACGAGCGCGTGCTCCTTGACCTGGTGCTCGCCGAGCTCCTGACCCGGGTCGAGCCCGATAAGAACGACGCGGGCAGCGTCGTCCGAGTCGAGGACGACGGGCGAGCGGCTACCTCCGGGCGTCTCGATCTCGTGGAGGTTCCAGCTCCGCACGGCGGCGATCCTACCCGCCCTCGAAACCGACACGCTTTCGGCACATTCGCGTCACCCACGCGTGACGGTTTCCGCAGTAGGCTCGCAGTGGGGAGGAGGCTGGGCGCGCCGTGAACAGGGAGCAGGCGACCCGGGCGGGGCGGCGGGCTGCAGCGTGCCCGGCGTTAGACTCACGCCGTTCATGAGCATCGTCGTCGACCGCTACGAGCTCGGCCCGATCGGGACGAACTGCTACGTCGTTCGAAAGGCGAGAAGCGCGGACGAAGCGGTCGTGATCGACCCGAGCGGCGACGCAGGACAGCTGCGGTTGGAGTTGGCCGCCCTCGGCGCGCGCTGCGCGGCGATCCTGATCACGCACGGCCACTGGGACCACCTGCTCGGAGTCGCCGAGCTCGCCGAGGGCACGGGTGCGCCCGTCTACATGGCCGAGGACGAGCAGGGTCTGCTCCAGAACCTGCCCGATCTCGTGCCGCAGGGCGTCCCCGCAAGCGCCTACACGCCCGACGTCCTCCTGGCCGGCGACGAGACGCTCGACCTCGCCGGAATCACCTTTGCGACGCTCGAGGTGCCCGGCCACTCGCCGGGGCACCTCGCGTACCACGCTCACGGCTCACTCTTTTCCGGCGACGTGCTCTTCGCCGGCTCGGTCGGCCGGACGGATCTGCCGGGCGGCGACTGGGACACGCTCGTCGAGACGCTGCGAGCGCTCACCGAGCGCTTCTCGCCCGAGACGGTCGTGTACTCGGGACACGGGCCGCCGACCACGCTCGGAGCCGAGCTCGCGCGGAATCCGTTCCTCGCACCGCTGCGCGCGTCGTGACGACCTTCGAGGCGCCTCGCGGCACCCACGACATCCTCCCCGCGGAGCAACCGCTCTGGGGGCTCGTGATCGGCGAGGCCGAACGTCTCTGCGAGCTCTACGGCTACCGCCGGATCCAGACGCCTGCCTTCGAGGACACCGCGCTCTTCCAGCGAACGTCTGGCGCCGGCTCGGACATCGTCCAGAAGGAGATGTACACGTTCGACGACAAGGGCGGCCGCTCGCTCACGCTCCGTCCCGAGGCAACGGCCCCGATCGCGCGCGCGTACCTCGAGCACGGCCTCCACCGCGAGGGTCAGCCGGTCAAGCTCTTCACGATCGCGACGATGTACCGCTACGCGGCGCCGCAGCGCGGCCACTACCGCGAGCACTGGCAGCTCTCGGTCGAGGCGATCGGCTCGGCAGATCCAGCGATCGACGCGGAGGTGATCCAGCTCTACGCCGAGCTGCTCGCGCGCCTTGGAGTGACCGAGTACGAGCTGCTCCTGAACTCGATCGGGGACGCGAACTGCCGGCCCGCCTACATCGAGCGGCTGAGCAAGTGGCTCGATGAGCACGACGAAGTCCTCGACGACGACGCCCGCCAGAAGCGGGCGACCAGCCCGCTGCGTGTGTTCGACGTAAAGAGCCCAAAGGTGCTCGAGGTCCTGGAGAATGCGCCGAAGATCGGCGAAGCCCTCTGCGACGAGTGCCGAGCCCACTTCGAGGCCGTTCGTGAGCACCTCGACAACTACGGGATCTCGTACACGGTCTCGCCGACACTCGTCCGCGGCCTCGACTACTACACGCGCACGGCCTTCGAGTTCGTCGACGAGGCGATCGGCGCAAAGAGCTCGATCGTCGGCGGGGGACGCTACGACGGGCTGATCGAGGAGCTCGGCGGCGCGCCAACGCCGGGTGTCGGCTTCGGGGCTGGCCTCGAGCGCCTGCTGCTGTCGATGGAGGCGGCCGGCGTGACCACGGAGCAGCCCGGCCTCGACGTCTTCGTCGCGCTTCTCGAAACCGATCACAAGCCCCGCGCCTTGCCCCTCGTCATGGAACTGCGGCGCGCAGGCCTGAGCGCCGACGTCGACTACGGCGGTCGGTCGCTGAAGGGGCAGATGACCCACGCGCAACGCCTCGGCGCGAACACCGTCGTCCAGTGGGGCCCCGAGACGTCCACGATCAGGCGCCGCGGCCAAAAGGACGAGGACGTGCCGACCGAAGAGCTCTCCGAGCGTCTCCGCGCATGACCTGGCGGGACCTCGGCGCCGGAGACCTACGGACCGACCACGTCGGCGAGCGGCGCACGCTCGCGGGCTGGGTCCAGCGCCGCCGCGACCACGGTGGACTGGTCTTCGTCGACCTCCGCGACACGACGGGCGTTGGTCAGCTCGTGATCAACCCGGAGCGCAGCGCGGATGCCGCCGCTGCGGCGCATGAGATCCGGAACGAGTTCGTGCTCCAGGCGGAAGGCGAAGTAGTCGCGCGGGCGCCCGAGAACGTCAACCCCCAAATCCCTACCGGCGAGGTCGAGCTCCAGGTCGACCGGCTCAAGATTCTCTCGCGCTGCCCGCCGCTGCCGTTCCAGCTTGACGAGGAAGGCGTAGACGAGACGCTTCGGCTCCGCTACCGCTGGCTGGACCTGCGGCGGCCGAGGCTCCAGCGAAACCTCAGCCTGCGCGCGCAGATGGTCTCGACGATCCGCGCGACGATGGAAGACGCGGGCTTCCTGGAGATCGAGACCCCAATCCTCTTCAAGCCGACGCCTGAGGGCGCCCGCGACTTCCTCGTTCCCTCGCGGCTGCAGCAGAGCCGCTTCTTCGCGCTCCCGCAGTCCCCGCAGATCCTCAAGCAGCTGCTCGTGATCTCCGGCTTCGAGCGCTACTTCCAGATCGCGCGCTGCTTCCGCGACGAGGATCTCCGAGCAGACCGCGTCCAGGAGCTGACGCAGCTCGACGTCGAGATGGCCTTCCCCGACGTCGAGTTCATACTCGCGCTGATGGAGACCATGATCAGCGCCGTGTGGCGCGAGTGCATCGGCGCCGAGCTCGAGACCCCGTTCCCGCGGCTTTCGTACGCTGACGCGATGCTCCGCTACGGCACCGACAAGCCCGACCTGCGCGTCGAGCTCGAGATCCGCGACCTCACCGAGGCGACCCGCGATTCGGGCTTCAACGTCTTCTCCGACGCGACCAGCGTGCGCTGCCTCACCGTGCCGCAGGAGCTCTCGCGCGCCGAGCTCGCAGACCTCGAGGAGCTCGCGAAGAGCTGGGGCGCCAAGGGGCTCGCCTACGTCGTCTATGACGAGTCGGGCGAACCGCGTTCGCCGATCCTGAAGTTCCTGTCGGAGCCCGAGCTCGAGGCGATCCGCGCCGACCCGACCTCGACGGTGCTCTTCGGAGCCGACGACCCCGAGGTCGTCGCCCGCGTCCTCGGCGCGCTGCGACAGCACCTCGGCGAGCAGCTGCGCCTGATCGACCAGGAGCAGTGGCGGTTCGTCTGGGTCACCGACTTCCCGATGTTCGACTGGTCGGAAGACGAGCAGCGCTGGACGGCGGTGCACCACCCGTTCACACGACCGACGCCTGAGTCGGAAGGACTGCTCGACTCGGATCCGGGCGCGGCGTTGGCCGTCGCCTACGATCTCGTCGGCAACGGTGAAGAGCTCGGCGGTGGGTCGCTCAGGATCCACGAGTCCGAGCTGCAGGCGAAAGTCTTCGAGATCCTCCAGCTCACGCCCGAGCAGCAACGCTCGCGCTTCGGGTTCCTGCTCGACGCGCTCAAGATGGGCGCGCCTCCGCACGGGGGGATCGCATTCGGAATCGACCGGATGCTGATGGTGCTCGCCGGCGAGCCGAACCTGCGCGACACCGTTGCCTTCCCGAAGAACCAGGCCGGACTCGACCCGATGAGCGGCGCCCCGTCGGAGGTCGAGGAGGAACAACTGGCCGAGCTCGGAATTCGAGTGGTGGCCGAGCCGTCCTAACGTCGCGGTTTTCAGGAGCCGATGCAGTAGTCATACTTTCCGCAGGTCGTCGATCGAGGAGTGCAAGGAAATGGCAAGTGAAGGTCAAGGAAGAGCGTCTCAGGCGCCCGCGCTGACGTCGCTGCCGCGGGTCGAGGATCTCCCGACCGCGCGTGACGGGTACGACCGTGACAAGGTGCGCGAAGCCTTCGAGGCCTTCCGCCGGCACACGACCCAGCTCCAGGTTCAGCTCCGCGTATTGCAGGCAGCCGGCCAGAGCGGCATCGAGCCGACTGGCCACGCAGTCCGGATGGACGCGCTGCACCTGATCCGCGCCGCGGCCGAGATGGCCGACACCATCGAGCGCGATGCTCAGAGCGCATCGGCCACGCAGCTTCGACATACCCAACAAGAGGTGAGCAAGCGCCAGCACGAGCTGCAGGATCGCGAGGCCGAGGTCGATCGCTACCGCAGCGAGAGCGAGCGGCAGCGAGCCGAGATGTTGAACGCCGCGAAGGCCGAGGCCAGGCAGACGAGCCAGGAGGCCGAGCAACAGGCTGCGCAGGAGATCAAGGAGGCCGAGTCGCGCGCGGCTCGGTTGCTGGAGCAGGCGCGGCACCAGGCAACGGAGCTGACGAACTCGACGCGGGCCGAGGTCGAGCAGACGCTCGAGTGGGCGCGCTCGCAGGCCGCTGCGATCATCAGCCGGGCCCAGGAAGGCGCGGAGCAGCTGCTCGGCGCGGCCGGCCTCGGCGACGAGGCTGTCGGCAACGTCGCCGAATCGATCCGCGGCGCTGCCGAGGCTGCCGCGGAGGCGAGTCGCGGCGGGCCGCAAGGAGAGCTTCGCGCGCCCGAGGCCGTCGAGGACGAGCCCCCCGTCTCTCCGCCGGTATCGCCGGGGCCCCCGCCGCCCTCACCCGAGGTTCAGGGTGAGCCTTCGGAGAGCGACGGCAACGACGACGGCTAGGCTCTCGGCGTGCTCCCGCGCCGGCTCGGAGTCCGGTTTGCGCTCGAGGTCCTGTTCCTCGTTCTGCTTGCCCTAGGAGCAGGTCTCGCAGGGCTCAGGCCGCTTTACATCGTCGCGATCATGGCCGCGGCTTGGGTGCTCGTCGCACTCGCCGAGCTGACCGCCGAGCGAATGGAGCGCTCCCCGATCTCGTACCTGCTTCCAACCGCGCAACCCGTCGAGGAGGAGGCGGAGGAGAAGATCTTCGGGCCGCAACCAGAGGAGCGGACCGTGGTCGCCCCGCCTTCCAGCATGCGCGAGCCGGAGCCAGAGCCAGAGGCAGAGGCAGAGCCAGAGCCAGAGCCACAGCCAGAGCCAGAGCCGGAACCGGCGCCAGCGCCCGAGCCGGAGCCAGTGTCGGAAGCTTCATCCGAAGGGCCTTCGCTCGCGGGACGGTTGCGGGCGCGCCTGCGCAAGCGCGAGCCGGACCAAGAAGAGGCTCCGGCCCCGCAGCCTCGCCACGTGAAGCTCCTCCCCCGGCGGGAAGCTCCGGAACCGAGCCGCGCCGCTCAGGAGGTGGCGGAGCTCTTCGGCTCCGAGGCTGACGAGCCCGAGGAGGCCGGCAGGTGAAGCTCCGGAGCCGGGTCTCGCTGATCCGGTTCCTGCTCGAGGCCGGCTTCCTGATCCTCGTGGCGGCCGCGGTGGGGCTCGCCGGGCTCGACTGGCTCTGGATAGCGGTCGTGATGTTCTGCGCCTGGCTGCTGGTTGCCGTCGTCGAGCGGAGCGAGGCGCGCTCGAGCGCATCGCCCGCGGAACCCGAGCCCGAAGAGATTGTGGCGGCTGAGCCCGAGCCGGAGCCCGAACCGGAACCGGAACCGGAACCGGAGCCCGAACCCGAGCCGGAGCCGGTGCAACTCGCGCCGGCCCCAGAGCCCGAGCCGGAACCAGAGCCGGAGCCAGAGCCAGAGCCCGAGCCAGAGGTCGTCGTGCCGCTCGTCCAGCGCGACCTGACGCCACGCGAGTGGAACATCTGGGAGCTCGAGCGAATTTCCAACGAGACCGAGGGTCTGGACCCTGCGGCCGACGAAGAGCGAGCGCTCCTGCTCATGAACCTGCGCACGTTCGCGGATACGTCGGGTGACCTTCCCGCCGACTTCGACTCGCTGATCCGCGAGGCGTTCGGCAATGCGCTCGTCGAGGGCCTGGTGTGAGCCCGGCCCTCGCGCAGCGAGAGATCGCCCTCGCGGGCGTCGCGCTGCTTGCGGCGATCGTCGCGCTGGCCGTCACGTCGCACGGCAACGGAGCGAAGACGAAAGCGCTTCTTCAGCCCGTCACGCTCGACGGAGGCCGCTGGCGCACGAATCTCGCCGGCGCAACCGCCGCACGCTACGGGCACCGCACCAACTGCGGCGTGCTGCTGCGGCCGGCCACCATCGGCATCAGCGACTCGGTGCTGCCTTGCGGGATCAAGGTCTACGTTGCGTTCAAGGACAGCCCGCTCGTGCTCACGCAGGTGATCGAGCGGCGGCCGGTCCCGCCGGGCAGGAAATTCGAGTTGACGCCGAGGCTCGCGGAGAAGCTCGGCGTCGACGGCGTCCAGAAGATCCGCTGGGTCTTTGCCGGCACGAATCCCAGCTAAGCTCAGATGGCTCGACCCTGTGCGTGGCTCGGGTCCTCAATGTAGAACCAACACCAACGCAGAGGGAGCTGTCGTTCGACCCGAGGCGCCGAGCGCCGGAGGCGACGCGGCACCCACCTGGCTAGTCCAGGTTCGCAATGGGCCCAGGACAACGGCAGGGTGGAGCTTTGCGGGGGGACCATGCGTCCCCCCGCGGTTACTCGCTAGCCTGCGTGCATGATCGAGGTAGTGGGGGATGCCTCCCGCGACGGTCGCTGGGCACTCGTGCGGCTGACCGTCGACGGCGAGCGAATCGTGAGCGCGCAGGCCGAGGGTCTCGCGCGGCCGCTCGAAGGCCTAACCCTCCTCGAGGCCGCCGCCGTGGGCGGCGACGTGCTCACGGTCGATGCGCTCGCGAACGCGATCGGACCGATCTTCCGGGCGTCCCCGAAGCGGTGGCGCGTGGCCGTCGCGATGAGCGGCGGCGTCGACAGCGCCGTCGCGCTCCTTCGCGCCGGGCGGCATGCCGTCGGCGTGACCCTCCGGCTCTGGCTCGATCCGAGCGGGCCTGACTCCGAGCGCGCCTGCTGCTCGCCCCAAGCCGTCCTCCAGGCACGCGCCACCTGCCACTCGCTCGGGCTGCCGCACGTTACCCTCGACCTGCGCGAGGAGTTCCGCCGGGCGGTCGTCGAGCCCTTCGTTCGTGGGTACGCGGCCGGCGAGACGCCGAACCCGTGCATTCGCTGCAACGGGAGCTTCCGCTTCGCCGAGCTGCTCGCGTTCGCGGAGCGCGTCGGCGCGGAGCGGCTGGCCACCGGGCATTACGCTCGGGCGCTCGAGCACAAGGGGCGGTTGCTGCTCGCGCGCGGAGTGGATCCGCGGAAGGATCAGTCGTACATGCTCGGCCGGCTCGACCCGAGCTTCCTCAACCGGATCTGGTTCCCGCTCGGGGAGCAGACCAAGGACGAGACCCGGGCCGAGGCGGCGCGGGCGGGGCTCGCCGCGGCGGGCCGTGCGGAGAGCCAGGAGGCCTGTTTCCTCGCCGGCGGGGACTACCGCTCGTTCCTCGGGCGGCACGGTATCCGGTCCGAGGAAGGCCCGGTCGTCGACGCCCGAGGCCGGAAGCTCGGGACGCACGAAGGCTTCTGGCGGTTCACTCCCGGCCAGCGTCGGGGCCTTGGCGTCGCCGGGACCGAACCGCTCTACGCGCTGCGAAGCGATCCCGCGACGAACACGGTCGTCGTCGGCCCGCGAGAGGCTCTCGCCGTGCGCGAGGTCGAGGTCCACGGCCGCCTGTACGTGCCCGCGGAGCGCGCCGCGGCGAAGCTCCGGTATCGGGCACCCGCGGTTCCCGCCCAGGTCGAGCCGACGCAGAGCGGGTTCCGACTGCTCCTCGACGACCCCGCCTACGGTGTCGCGCCAGGGCAGGCCGCGGTCCTCTACGACGGAGACGTCGTGGTCGGTGCAGGAACCATCAGACTGCCGAATCCTTCCGAAACCTCACAAGGCCTTCGCGCGTTGAACTCACGGGCATGACCGGCGACGAGATCACGCTCACGATCCCGCGGGAACAGCCGTTCCACGAGGTCGCGCACCTCGTGCTGGGCGGTTTCGCGGCCAGGCTCAACCTCACGTTCGAGAACCTCGACGACCTCGAGACCGCGCTCGAGGCGGTCCTCGAGCGCGCCTCCACTGATGGCAACGTCACCGTGAAGCTGCGCCTCGAGGAGGGAACGATCCACGCTGCCGTCGGCCGGCTGCCGGTCGAGAGCCTGAGGTCGGAGCTCGAGCGGGACACCGCAGGCGAAGTGACGTTGCGCCGCATCCTCGACACCGTCGTGGACGACTACGACCTCGACGGCGAGGGCTGGCTCGAGCTGACGAAGCACGTCGAGAAGCGGGAGGGCTCGTGATGCCTCCGAGCGACAAGGTCCTGCTCCGCCGCTATCACGAGGACGGCGATCTCTCGGCCCGGGAGCAGCTGATCGAGCAGTACCTGTCGCTCGTCCGCTCGCTGGCGCGCCGCTACGCGTATCGGGGCGAGCAGCTCGAAGACCTCGTCCAGATCGGGGCGATCGGCCTGATCAAGGCGATCGACCGCTTCGACATCGACCGCGGCGTCGAGCTGACGACGTACGCGACCCCCAACATCATCGGCGAGATCAAGCGCCACTTCCGCGACCGTGGCTGGTCAGTGCGCGTCCCGCGCGGCCTGCAGGAACTGAACATCCAGCTCTCGCGCCTGCTCGAGGAGCTGACCGTCCAGCTCAGCCGCTCACCGACGATCGCGGAGCTCGCCAAGGCAGCCGAGGTGAGCGAGGAGGAAGTGCTGGAGGCCCTCGAAAGCGGCCGTGCGTACAGCTCGCTCTCGCTGTCCGCCGGCTCGAGCCAGGACGAGGAAGGCGAGCTCGACCCGCTCGAGTCGCTCGGCACCGAGGAGCACCAGTACGAGGTGTCGGAGCATCTCGCCGTCCTCGCGCCAGGTTTCCGCGTCCTCGACGAGCGCGAGCGGA
This sequence comes from Actinomycetota bacterium, assembly GCA_046731695.1. GTDB lineage: Bacteria > Actinomycetota > Thermoleophilia > Gaiellales > Gaiellaceae > AC-32. The sequence continues at coordinate 12,616 of JBKPLR010000001.1, read as the reverse complement.
AGATCCTTCACCTCCGGTTCTTCGAGGGCCTGACGCAGTCCCAGATCGCGCAGCAGATCGGGATCTCGCAGATGCACGTTTCCCGGCTCATCCGCCGCTCGCTGGAGAAGATCCGTGAGGAGATCGCGGTGGACGAGCCGGAAGACCTCGCCGCGGGCGGCGAGAGCGGCAGGTAGCGCAGAAGCCGCCCCTACAATCCTCGCCATGCGCACGACCGCGGAGCTCCGCGCGGGATTCCGCGCCTTCTTCGAGTCCAAGGGCCACGAGTTCCGGCCCTCGGCGTCGCTGATCCCGCGCGCGGACGACCGCTCGACGCTCCTCGTCTCGGCCGGGATGCAGCCGCTGATGCCGTTCTTCCTCGGGCTCGAGGAGCCGCCGGCGCCGCTCGTGACGACGGTTCAGAAGGTCTTCCGGACGCCGGACATCGACGACGTCGGGCTCAACGCCCGCACTCTCACCTTCTTCGAGATGCTGGGCAACTTCTCGTTCGGGCAGTACTTCAAGGACGGCGCGGTCGACCTCGCCTGGGAGTTCGTGTTCGAGCACATGAAGCTGGACCTCGACCGGATCTGGGTGACGGTCTTCGCCGGCGACCCGGAGCTCGGGCTCGGCGAGGACGAGGTCGCAGTCGCGGCCTGGGAGCGGAAAGGGATGCCGCCGGAGCGGATCGTGCGCCTGCCGCGCGCCGACAACTTCTGGTCGGTCGGCGGCCCGGGACCGTGCGGGCCCGACTCGGAGATGTTCTACGACTGGGGCGAGGACGTCGGCTGCCGGCGACCTGAGTGTGCGCCCGGCTGCGAGTGCGACCGCTTCCTCGAGTTCTGGAACCTCGTCTTCATGGAGTTCGAGCTGCACCCGGATGGCTCGCTGACGCCGCTGCCGAAGCAAAACATCGACACCGGCCTCGGACTCGAGCGCGGGGCGCGGATCCTGCAGCAGGTTCCGTCGGTCTTCGACACCGACGGCTACCAGGAGATCATGCGCTGGATCGCCGAGCGCTCAGGCGTGGCGTACGGCGAGAGCGAGCAGGCGACCAAGGCACACCGGATCCTCGCCGACCACGGGCGCGGGATGACCTTGCTCGCTGCGGACGGCGTCGTGCCCTCGAACGAAGGGCGCGGCTACGTCATGCGCCGGATCGTCCGGCGGGCGGTGCAGCAGGCCGGGCGCATCGGGCTCGATCCGCCGTTCCTGGCGGGCTTGAGCGAGGTCGTGATCGCTCAGGCCGGCGAGGCCTACCCCGAGCTGCGCGAGCGGGCGGACGAAATTCGCAGCGTGCTCGCGGCTGAGGAGGAGCGCTTCTCGGAGACGCTGGCGCGCGGGCTGAAGCTGTTCGAAGAGGTCGCGCACGGCGACGGAATCTCGGGCGAGGATGCCTTCCGCCTGCACGACACCTATGGCTTCCCCGTCGAGCTGACGGAAGAGCTTGCGCGCGAACGTGGGCTCGCGGTCGACGTGGACGGCTTCAACCGGCTGATGGAGGAGCAGCGGCAGCGCTCTCGGCGCGCTGTCGACGAGGTCGAGGTGCGAGTCGGCGGCGACGTCCGCAGCGAGTTCGTCGGGTACGAGAAGACCGACGTCCTGACCGCGATCCTCGCATACGAGCACCTCGGCGACGACCGCTTTCAGGCGAAGCTGGAGCAGTCGCCGTTCTACCCGGAGGGCGGCGGGCAGGTCTCGGACTCCGGGTACATCGAGAACGAGGAAACGGGCGCGCGTGCGGAGCTCGTCGCCGCACATCAGCTTTCGGGCGGCGACCAGGCGCTGGAGTTCAAAGGGGAGGGTTTTGGCGCCGGCATGCGCGTGCGCGCGGTCGTGCCGTGGTCGGTCCGCTTCCCGACGATGGCGAACCACACGGCGACGCATCTCCTCCACAAGGCGCTGCAGGACGTGCTCGGCGAGCACGCACGCCAAGCGGGCTCCGCTGTCCGGCCCGACAAGCTGCGCTTCGACTTCACGCACCCGCAGGCGGTGACCCCCGAGGAGCGTGCGGAGATCGAGCGGCAGGTCAACGAGCGCGTCTTCCAAAACCTGCCCGTGCGCGCGTTCATCGTCCCGATCGACGAGGCGCGGCGCCTCGGCGCGATGATGCTCTTCGGCGAGAAGTACGGCGACGAGGTCCGGCTCGTCGAGATCGCCGGCTACTCACGCGAGCTCTGCGGCGGTACGCACGTGCGCTCCACGGCGGAGATCGGGCCCTTCGTGATCACGTCCGAGAGCTCGATCGGCTCCGGGACGCGGCGGATCGAGGCGGTCACCTCGGGCGAGGCGTACGCGCTGCTCCACTCTCGGGCCCGCGAGGTCGACGAGCTTCGGGGCGAGCTCGAGCGCGCCCGCAAGGAAGGCCCGCGCCGCGAGCAGCCCTCGGAGGTGCAGCTGGAGCCGAGCAGCGAGGAGGAGATCGGCGGCGTCAACGTCTACGTCGGCCGGGCGAGCGGCGTCGACCTCGACGCCCTTCTGGCCGAGTCCGACCGCATCAAGCAGGAGCGGGCGCCAGCGGCGGTCGTGCTCGGCTCCAGCGACGACGGCCGCGTCCATCTCGTTGCGAACTTCGACCGCTCGCTCGAGGGCCGCCTCGACGCGGTGGCGGTCATCCGCGAGGCCGCTGCCGAGGTCGGCGGTGGCGGCGGCGGGCGCGCGACGATGGCCCGCGCCGGCGGCAAGAAGCCGGAGAAGCTCGGCGACGCCCTGGCGAAGGCTGAGGAGGCCCTGCGCCGGGCGCTCGCGTGAAAGTCGTTGCGATCGACTACGGCTCGGCGCGAACGGGCGTCGCAGTCTCGGACCCGTCGGGCACGATCGCCCGGCCGCTGGAGGTCGTCGAGCGGGCGGGGAGCCAAGCCGGCCTCGAACGGCTGGCCGAGCTGATTCGGACGGAGGACGCAGAGCGCGTCGTGGTCGGACTACCGCTAACGCTGCGAGGCGAGCACGGCGCGCAGGCGCAGGAGACGCAGGCGTTCGTCGAGGCGCTGCAGGCGGCGATCGACGTCCCCATCGAGAGCTTCGACGAGCGGTTCACGACGGGCCTCGCAGAGCGGGTCGGCACGGACGACGCGCCGGAGGACGCGCGCGCCGCGGCACACCTGTTGTCCAGCTACCTCGAGTGGTCGAGCGCCAGACCGGAGTGATCCCGCCGCGGCCCCGGCCGCCGCGACGAACGCCGCGCGCCGTCGTCTACCGCCGGCGCATCGTGGCGCTGGCCGTGCTCGTAGCCGGTTTCGTCGCGGCCTGGTTCGCCGTCGCGAGCATCGGCGGAGGCGGCCAACCCACAACGACTGCGCGACCCGTCCCGCCGAAGCCGTTCAAGATCGTCTTTCCGGAGGGCTTCACGCGCGAGGACATGGCGAAGCGGGTCACCGCCGTCGCGAAGATCGCCGAAGAGGAGCGCGGGAAGAAGCCGAGGCTGAACGCCGTTCGCTATCTCGCGCGGTCGGCTCAGCCACGTCGGGAGCCGGGGTTCGGGAGCAAGCCTCTCGCTCTCGAGGGCTTCCTCTTTCCAGCCACCTACCAGTTCGTGGTCCGGACGACCTCCGCCGAGCTCGTCGAGAAGCAGCTCGAGGCCTTCCAGCGCAACTGGGCGAAGGTCAATCTCGGCTACGCCAAGTCAAAGAACCTGACCCCGTACGACGTACTGATCATCGCGTCGCTCGTCGAGAAGGAGGCAGTCGCTCCCGAGGAGCGACCGAAGATCGCGCGGGTCATCTACAACCGCCTGTACGCGCGCATGAACCTCGGCATCGACGCGACGACACGCTACGGCCTGCACGTGCCGCCGACGCAGCCGCTGACGCAGTCGGAGCTCGCGAGCCAGAACCCCTACAACACGCGCAACCCGAACATCACGGGCCTGACGCCGACGCCGATCGCGAACCCCGGGCTCGCCTCGATCCAGGCTGCAGCGCACCCGGCGCCGGGGGGCTGGCTCTACTTCGTCCGGAAACCGGACCGCGTGCACCATTTCTTCACGGCGAGCTTCGCCGCCTTCCAGGCGTACAAGGCGGCGCACGGCTACCCGTGATCGGGGGCTCGACGCGGCTCGTCGGCCTGCTCGGGCAGCCGGTCGAAGGCTCGCTCTCGCCGCGGATGCAGAACGCGGCCTTCGCAGCCCGCGCGCTCGACTGGGCGTACGTCCCGCTCGAGGTGGCTCCCGAAGGGCTGGGCGAGGCCGTCGCGGGGTTGCATGCACTCGGTTACGTTGGCGCGAACGTGACCGTGCCGCACAAGGAGGCGGTCGTCGCGTTCTGCGACGAGGCCGACGGTGATGCCGTGAACACGTTGCTCTTGCAGGACGGGCGCGTGCTGGGTTTCAACACCGACAAGGAGATCGTTACCGGGATCGAGGCTTCGCGGGTCTGCCTGATCGGAGCCGGAGGCGCTGCGAAGGCACTCATGCCCGCGCTGCCGGGCGACGTGCGCGTCTTCTCGCGGAGCGGCGAATGGCCGCCCGACGCCTCGGGCTGCGACCTGGTCGTGAACGCGACTCCGGTTCGGGACGACCCGCTCGTCGAGCCGCGCCCGGACCAGGGCGTGGTCGACCTCGCGTACAACGCAGACGGGCGGCCGACGGCTTTGATTACGGTCGCGCGTGAGGCCGGCTGCCGGCTCGTCGTCGACGGGCTCGAGGCGCTGGTCCGCCAGGGCGCGGCGTCGTTCCGGCTCTGGACCGGCATCGAGCCGCCTGTCCAGGCGATGCGGGCGGCCCTAGGCTTAGACGCGTGAAGCTCACGACTGCAGGCGAATCGCACGGGCCGGCGCTCGTCGCGATCGTGACGGGGCTGCCGGCCGGGCTCGTGCTCGACCGCGCGGCGATCGACGCCGACCTCGGGCGTCGCCAGCAGGGCTACGGGCGCAGCCCGCGCCAGAAGCTCGAACAGGACGAGGTCGAGGTGCTCGCGGGGCTGCGGCACGGGCGCACACTCGGGACGCCGCTCGCGCTCGTCGTCCGCAACCGAGATCACAAGAACTGGGCGTGGGGCATGAGCCCGTGGCCGCCGGAGGGCGAGCCGGAGGGGAAGGGCACGAAGCCGGTCACGCTCCCTCGGCCCGGGCATGCGGACCTCGCCGGCTCGCTGAAGTACGGGCTCGCCGACGCGCGCGACGCGCTGGAGCGGGCAAGCGCACGGCAGACCGCCGTCGCGGTCGCCGCCGGCGCGGTGGCGAAGGCGCTCCTGACGGAGATCGGGATCTCGGTCGCGGGCCGCGTGGTCACGGAGGACCTCGAGCAGCGCATCGACGAGGCCCGCGCCGAGCGCGACACCGTGGGCGGCGTCGTCGAGGTCGCCGCGAGCGGCGTCCCGCCCGGCTTCGGCTCCTACGTAACGAAGGAGGATCGGCTCGACGCCCGTCTCGCCGCTGCGCTGATGGGAATCCAGGCCGTAAAGGGCGTCGAGATCGGGGCGGGGTTCGAGCTGGCCGCAAGGCGCGGCTCCGAAGCGCACGACGAGATCGTGGCGGACGAGCAGGGTGCGCTCTATCGCGAGACGAACTTCGCCGGCGGGATCGAGGGCGGCATCTCGAACGGCGAGGACGTCGTCGTGCGGGCGGCCATGAAGCCGCTGCCCACGCTGATGCGCCCCCTGCGCTCGGTCGACCTCGAAAGCGGAGAGGCCGGAGAGGCGCTGATCGAGCGGAGCGACGTTGCTGCCGTGGAGGCGCTGGCGGTCGTCGCGGAAGCTGCCGTTGCGTTCGAGCTGGCGCGCGCCGCGCGGGACAAGTTCGGCGGCGACTCGCTCGAGGACTTCGTCGCCGCCCACCGCGCTTACGTAGAGCGGATCCCGTGGCGCACGCCCTAGACCGGCACGTCGCGCTCATCGGGTTCATGGGCGCGGGCAAAAGCGTCTTGGGGGTCGAGGTCGCCGAGCGGCTCGGGCGACGACTGGTCGATCTCGATCGCGAGCTCGAGCGTTCGGTGCGGCAGACGATTCCGGAGCTGTTCGAGGAGCGCGGCGAGGTCGAGTTCCGGCTGCTCGAGGCCCAGGCGACGCTTGCCGCGCTCGAGCGCAAGCGGCCTGCCGTGCTCGCGCTCGGGGGTGGGGCGGTCGAGACGCCGCAGATCCGGAAGGCGCTGCGCGAGTACGCGCTGACCGTGCACGTGCCGGTGGAGGTAAAGACCGCCTGGGGCCGGGTGCGCCGCAGCAACCGCCCGCTCGCCCGCGACCAGGAGAGCTTCCGGGCCCTGCACGAGCGGAGGCAGCCCCTCTACCGCGAGTGCGCCGACGTCACGGCGACAGGCGCCGACGAGATCGTGCTCGCGGCTGCGGGGATCGTGGTCGACGAGGGTGCTCTCGGCCGGCTACCAGAGCTCGTCCCGGACCGTGAGCTGGAGCTTGTCGTAGACAGGACCGCTTACAAGCTGCATGAGCCTCCGCTGCGCGTGCCGGTGCACAAGCTTCGCGCCGGCGAGGAGGCGAAGACACTGCGCGCGGTCGAGCGGCTCTGGCGCGAGCTTCGGATCGACCGCGCGGGGGCGATCGTCGCCTTCGGCGGCGGCTGCACCACCGACGCGGCCGGGTTCGCGGCGGCGAACTACCTGCGCGGGGTCCCGTGGGTTGCCGTGCCAACCACGCTCGTCGGCCAGGTGGACGCCGCGATCGGCGGGAAGACCGCGGTGAACCTCCCGGAGGGCAAGAACCTCGTCGGCGCCTTCCACTGGCCGGTATGCACAGTGATCGACCCGCGCCTACTCGCGACGCTGTCGGAGACGGAGCGGCGGGCCGGGATGGCGGAGGTCGTGAAGACCGGCTTGCTTCTCGGAGAGTCGGTGTGGGAGGTGCCGGATCTGCAATTCGTGCGCCGGTGTGCCGCATACAAGGGGGGCGTGTGCCTGCGCGACCCGCACGAGCGCGGAGAGCGGGCGGTGCTGAATCTCGGGCACACGTTCGCGCACGCGCTCGAGGCGGCGGCCGGGTACGACGAGGTGAGCCACGGCGAGGCCGTTGCGCTCGGGCTGCTCGCCGCGCTGCGTCTGTCGGGGCTCGACACGCAGGTGGTGGAGGAGGTGCTCGCGCCGGAGCCTGCGCGGGTCGACCGCGACGCGGCGTGGGAGGCGCTCGGGCGCGACAAGAAGGCACGCGGCGGCAAGACGCGGCTGGTGCTGTTGGAGGCGCCCGGCAGACCCGTCACCGGCGTCGAGCGTCCCGACGAAGAGGTGCGCGCAGCCCTGAACGAGCTGATCGCCGACTAGAGTCCTGACGGTGCGGGTGGCGGTTCTCAACGGCGTGAATCTCAACGTCCTGCACCGACGCAACCCCGAGCTCTACGGCGGCCTCAGCCTCAATCAGTTGGAGAGCCAGATCTACGCCTGGGCGCGCGAGCTCGAGCTCCTCGCCGACTGCCGACAGACGAACAACGAGGGCGAGTACGTGTCCTGGTGCCATGACGCGCTCGACTGGGCAGGCGGCGTCGTCGCGAACCCGGGGGCATGGTCGCACTACAGCTATGCGATCAGGGATGCACTCGAGCTCTTCGACGCGCCGGTCGTCGAAGTGCACCTCTCGAACATCGAGGACCGCGAGGAGTGGCGAAAGCATTCCGTGCTCGCCGAGGTAGCCTCTGCGCGCGTGATCGGAAAGGGCCCCGACGGCTACCGCGAGGCGCTCGAGTTCCTGGCGGAGCGGCGAACGTGAGCGCGCGGCTGGACCGGCTGCGCCAGTCGCTCGAAGAGCCGCTGCTCGTCTCGAACGGGTCCAACATCCGCTACCTGGTCGGCTTCGCGAGCTCGAACGCGGCGCTGCTGGTCGAGCCAGACGGCGCCCGCCTCTTCAGCGACTTTCGCTACGCCGAGGCGGGCCGGGAGGTCGAGGACGTGGAGTTCGTCGAGGCGAAGCGCAACCTTTTCGCCCATCTCGCCGAGCTCCTTTCGGGCCGAATCGGGTTCGAGGCGGACGCAACGAGCTACGCGCACTACGAGACCCTTGCGGGCGGCGACCTCGAGCTCGTCCCGAGGCGTGGGCTCGTCGAGGCGCTACGCGCCGTGAAGGACGAGGGCGAGCTCTCCGCGATCCGCGAGGCGGGGAAGATCACGAGCGAGGCGTATGCACGGTTCGCGGAGGAGCGGTTCACCGGCAGGACCGAGCGCGAGCTCGCCTGGCGGCTGGACAGCCTCTTCCACGAGCTCGGCGCAGTCGGCCCGGCGTTCGAGACGATCGTCGCCGGCGGTGCGAACGGCGCACGTCCTCACTCGCGCCCGACCGACGCGACGATCGAGGCGGGCACGACGGTGGTGATCGATGCAGGCGCTCAGGTCGACGGTTACTGCGCCGACTGCACGCGCACCTTTGCGACCGGGCCGCTGCCGGACGAGCTGAAAGAGGCCTACTCCGCGTGCCTCCAGGGCCAGGAGGCCGGCCTCGAGGCCGCGTGCGCCGGAACCACCGGGGTCGATGCGGACGCGGCCGCCCGCGCCGTGATCGAGGAGGCGGGATTCGGTGAGGAATTCGGCCACGGGCTCGGGCACGGCGTCGGAATCGACGTTCACGAGGCGCCGCGGCTCTCGCGCGAGTCGAGCGACACGCTCGCCGCCGGCAACGTGGTCACCATCGAGCCGGGGGTATACCTCGGAGGTCTCGGCGGGATCAGGATCGAGGACCTCGTCGTCGTCACCGACGGCGAGCCCGAGATCCTCACGAGCTTCACCAAGGAGCTCGTTACCGTCGACTAAAATCCGCGCCCGCCGTGGCAGAGACGGTCTCCACCAACCAGTTCCGGAACGGCATGCACATCCAGCTCGACGGCGGCGTCTGGCGCATCCTCGAGTTTCAGCATGTGAAGCCCGGCAAGGGAGGCGCGTTCGTGCGCTCGAGGCTACGGAGCCTCGACTCAGGTGCGGTCGTCGACAAGACGTTTCGCGCCGGCGAGAAGTTCCCGCGCGTGCACACCGAGGTCAAGAACGTCCAGTACCTCTACGACGCCGGCGACGAGGTCGTGTTCATGGACACCGAGACGTATGAGCAGTTCTCGCTCTCGCACGACTCCGTGTCGGACGCGCTCCCGTTCCTCGAGCCTTCGAGCACGGTGCAGGTGCTTTGGGTCGACGGCCGCCCGGCGGGCATTCAGCTCCCGGCTGCGGTCGAGCTCGCGGTCGCGCAGACGGAGCCGGGAGTGAAGGGCGACACGGTCTCGAACGTGACGAAGCCGGCGACGCTCGAGACCGGCGCGGTCGTGCAGGTGCCGCTCTTCGTGAACGTCGGTGACCGGATCAAGGTCGACCCGCGCGAGGGCCGGTACATCTCCAGGGCCTAAGGCGTCGCTTGCGACGTCGACCTAGAGGCCGCGCCGGCTTGGCCGGCCCGGCCGTCTGACGCACCGTCTGGGAGGCGGAACGGGGTTGCATTCCTGCGAGAGACGCCTCTAACGGCGGTACCCTCCGCGCATGCCGGTGCTCGTCGACACGACGATCCGGCTCCTCGGGCAGGAGCCGCTCGCGGGGGCGATGCCGACCGCCGACCTCCTGCGGCTGGCGGAGATCCTCGACCGGGCGGGCTTTGCGTACCTCGAGGTCTCGGGCGGCGGCGTCTTCGACACCGCGGTGCGCCGCGGAGTGGAGAGCCCCTGGGAGCGGATCCGCGCTCTTAACGACCGCACCAAGACGCCCCTGGCGATGGCGCTGCGCGGCCGCTTCCTGGTCGGCTCGAAACCCGTGCCTGCCGACTTCGCCCGGCGCTTTGTCGCGTCCGCGGCCGAGAGTGGGATCGAGGTGTTCCGCCTCCACGACCCGCTCAACGACGTCGAGAACCTGCGCGAGGCAGGCGAGGCGATCACGAAGGCGGGCAAGGAGTTCGACGCCGGGCTCGTCTATGGCTCCGGCTACACCGGCGAGCTCGAGTCGCTGGTCGAGCAGGCGCAGAAGCTCCCGGAGCTCGGAGCGACACGCGTTCTCGTCCACGACCCGTCTGGCTCGCTCGAGCCGCAGCGGGCGCAGGAGCTCGCTTCGACGCTCGCCGAGAAGAGCGGCCTGCCCGTCGGCCTCTACTGCCAGGGCGCCGCAGGGAACGCAATGGCCGCCGTGCTCGAGGCGGCGCGGGGCGGGGCAGACCTGATCGCCTGCGCGGTCTACCCGGTCGCCCTCACGATCCACCGCGTATCCGGAGAGGCGATCGCGAAGGCGCTCAAGGGTCTCGGTCTCGATACGGGCGTCGACGTTGACGCGTTGTGGCGCGCCTCCGACATCGTGGACGAGCACATCGGCGACGAGCCGGTCACGCCGCTTCCCCCCCGAATCGCTGTCCGAGCCGCCGAGCACCGCGTTCCTTCCGGCCTCGTTGCGGCGCTCGACGCCCACCTGCGGGCGCACGCTGCGGGCGATCGCCTCGACAACGTCTTGGACGAGCTGATGAAGATCCGAGAGGAGGTCGGCTGGCCGCCGCTCGCCTCGCCGATCGGCCAGATCCTCGGCTCGCAGGCGCTGCTCCACGTCCTCTCGGCGAGCCGCTACCAGACGATCGTCGACGAGCTCCGAGGCCTCATCGAGGGCCGCTACGGCAGCCCGCCGGGCCCGATCGACCCCGCGGTACGGCGCGCGGTCGAGCTGGTCACTGGCGGGGAGCCGGCCGAGGAGCCGGCGCCCGACCTGGAGAAGCTGCGCGAAGAGGCCGAGGGCCTCGCGTCGAGCGAGGAGGAGCTGCTGCTGCTGGCGCTCTTCGGCGAGGAGGCCGAACCGCTCCTGCGGACGATTCGCGGGCGGGCGCAGCGTGACGAGAGCCTCACGGCGGGGGGCGTCGACCAGGCCCGCGCGGAGCGCATCCGCGAGATCGTCCGGATCGTTCAGGAATCCGGCGTCGGCGAGGTCACGATCGAGGACGCCGGGATGCGCGTCTCGGTGCGCCGGACCCCCGAGCCGCTGGACGCGCGGCTGGCGGCCCCGGCGGCCGAGGCGGAGGAGGAGGCGGCGCCTCCGCCGCCCGCGCCTGAGAGCGACGGTGTCGTCCGCGTCGAGGCGCCGATGGTCGGGGTGTTCTACCGAGCCCCGCAGCCCGGGGCGCCGCCGTTCGTGGAGGAGGGCGACACGGTCGCGCCGGGTCAGACGCTCTGCATCCTCGAGGCGATGAAGCTCATGAACGAGATCAAGACCGACGTCGCGGGGATCGTCCGGAGCATCCACGTGGGGAACGCCGAGCCCGTCGAGTTCGGCCAGCTGCTGTTCGAGCTCGAGCCGGTCGCCGCACAGCCCGTCGTCTAGATGTTCAGGCGAGTCCTGGTTGCGAACCGTGGTGAGGTCGCCGTCCGGGTGATCAGGACGCTGCACGAGTGCGACGTCGAGGCCGTCGCGGTCTACTCGACCGCCGACCGCGACGCCCTCCACGTCCGACTCGCCGACCGCGCCGTGTGCATCGGCCCGCCCTCCGCCGCCGAGAGCTACCTGCGGATCCCGTCCCTGGTTGCGGCCGCGACGACGACCGGCTGCGAGGCGGTGCACCCGGGCTGGGGCTTCCTCGCCGAGAATCCGGCATTCGTCGAGGCCTGCGCCGACAACGATCTCGTCTTCGTCGGCCCGAGCGCCGAGGTGATGGCCCGGATGGGCGACAAGGTCGAGGCCAAGGCCGAGATGCGTGCGGCGGACGTCCCGGTCGTCACGGGAACGGAAGGAGCGACGACGCTCGAGGAAGCCCGCGCGGCCGCAGACGACGCCGGCTATCCCGTGCTGCTCAAGGCCGCGGCGGGGGGCGGAGGCAAGGGCATGCGCCTGGTCTCCGGGCCCGACGAGCTCGAGGCCGCGTACGGCACGGCCGCGCTGGAGGCCGAGGCCGCCTTCGGCGACGGCAACCTCTACCTCGAGAAGGCGATCTCGCCCGCGCGGCACGTCGAGATCCAGGTGCTCGCGGACGGCGAGGGCGGGGTGCTCACGCTTGGAGAGCGCGAGTGCTCGATCCAGCGGCGTCACCAAAAGCTGATCGAGGAGTCGCCGTCCCCCGCGCTCACCGACGCGAGACGGGAGGAGATGGAGGCGGCGGCCGAGCGCGCATGCCACGCGATCGAGTACCGGAACGCCGGCACCTTCGAGTTCCTGCTCGGCCCGGAGGGCGCCTTCTACTTCATCGAGCTGAACGCCCGGCTCCAGGTCGAGCATCCGGTGACCGAGCTCGTGACCGGCATGGACATCGTGCGGGAGCAGCTTCGGATCGCGGCCGGTGAGGGCCTCGCGCGAACGGGCCGCGCCGAGCGCCGCGGGCATGCGATCGAGGTGCGGCTGAACGCGGAGGACCCGAAGCGCGACTTCGCGCCCGCGCCGGGGCGGATCGCTCGGTTTCGTCCGCCGCTCGGCCCGGGGGTGCGGCTCGATACCTACGTCGACGAGGGAAGTGAGATTCCGCCGCACTACGACTCGCTCCTCGGGAAGCTGATCGTGTGGGACGAGTCGCGTCCCGAGGCGATCGTCCGCGCGCTGCGCGCGCTCGGCGAGCTTCAGCTCGAAGGCGTTCCCACGACCCGCGAGCTCGCGATCGACGTCCTACGCAGCGAGGGCTTCGCGAACGGGAGGTACTCGACCGACTACCTCGCGGAGGCGGCAGGAGCGTTGCCGGCGCTTGCCTCCTGATGGCGGGCCGCCGGGCAGCCCGTCGAACCGCGCTCGTCCTCCTCTACCAGTGGGATGTGACCGGGCGCGAGCTGGCCTCGCTCTTCG